>NZ_CABUCJ010000022.1 GCF_902490045.1 uncultured Anaerotruncus sp. | reverse complement strand
CTCGGCGGTCTTGGACTCCTCGATCGTGATGACGCCGTCGGCGGAAACCTTCTCCATCGCTTCGGAGATCAGTTCGCCGATGAACTCGTCGCCGGACGAGACGGACGCGACGCGCGCGATGTCCTTGCTGCCCTTGACCTTCTTGGAGTTCTCCTTGAGCGAATCGACGGCCGCGTCGACCGCCTTGGCGATGCCCTTCTTGACCGCCATCGGGTTCGCGCCCGAGGTGACGTTCTTCATGCCCTCGCGCACCAGCGCCTGTGCCAGCAGGGTCGCGGTGGTGGTGCCGTCGCCGGCCGCGTCGTTGGTCTTGGTCGCGACCTCTTTGACCAGCTGCGCGCCCATGTTCTCATACGCGTCGGGCAGCTCGATCTCCTTGGCGATCGTCACGCCGTCGTTGGTGATGAGCGGGGCGCCGAACTTCTTGTCGAGCACGACGTTGCGGCCCTTGGGTCCCAGGGTGATCTTAACGGTGTCGGAAAGTTTGTCAATACCGGCCTGGAGCGCCTTGCGGGCATCCTCGCCATAGCAGATAACCTTAGCCATAATCTATCAGTCTCCTATATCAAAATTTATTGTTCACGGGGCTGTGATCATTCCACGATCGCGAGGATGTCGTTCTGGCGCACGATGGTGTATTCCTCGCCGTCCACCTTGACCTGCGTGCCGGAATACTTGCTCATCAGGACCTTGTCGCCGACCTTGACGGTCATCTTGACCTCTTTGCCGTCAACCAGGCCGCCCGGGCCGACCGCCAGAACTTCGGCGATTTCCGGTTTTTCCTTCGCGGAGCCCGCCAAAATGATGCCGCTCTTGGTGGTCTCTTCCGCTTCCGCCATCTTTGTGACAACTCTGTCTGCCAATGGTTTGATCGTCATGATGAATTCCTCCAGTTATTATAATAGTTTTTTGACAAATTCAAGGAGATTTCTTAGCACTCTTTCTCTCTGAGTGCTAAGACTATTCTAATACATTTTTTATAAAAATCAACCCCTTTTCCAAAAAATTTTCAATGTTAACATTTTGGTAACAATCACCCAGCCGCACCCCCAGTTTCTTGTAATGCGCGCCCGCTTCTGCTACAATGTCCCTGCAAGGGAGGTCATGGTATGAAAGTAGTGGTTCTCGACGGTTTCCTCGCGGGGTACGGCACGCGCGGCCTGCCGCTCGACCCCGCGCGCTTCGCGGTGGAGTGGTATGACGACACCCCGCCCGGACAGATCGCCGCGCGCATCGGGGACGCCGAAGCGGTCTTCACCAACCGCGCACCCCTCACCGCGGAGACCTTCGCCGCCTGCCCGTGCCTGCGGTTCGCGGGCACCTTCGGCACCGGCTACAACATGATCGACCTCGAGGCGGCGCGCCGCGCGGGCGTGACGGTGCGCAACGTGCCCTCCTACAGCACGGCGGCGGTCGCCCAGTGCACCATTTCGCTGCTCCTCTCGATCGCCTGCGCCACCCCGGAGCACGCCCGCTACGTCCGCGAGGGCCGCTGGGTCTCCCCCACCGACCCGCAGGTCGCCGGGCGGCGGATGTTTGAGCTCGCGGGCAGGACGCTCGGCGTCATCGGCTACGGCGAGATCGGCCGCGCGGTGGCGAAAATCGCCGCCGCGCTCGGCATGGAGGTGCTCGCCTGCCGCCGCAGTCCCGTCGCCGGGGACAGCGCGGCGCGGATGGTCCCGCTCGGCGAGCTGCTCGCGCGGTCGGACGTGGTGAGCATCCACTGCCCGCTGACCGATGAAACGCGCGGCATGATCGACGCCGCCGCCATCGCGCGGATGAAGGACGGCGCGGTGCTGCTCAACACGGCGCGCGGCGCGATCCTCAACGAGCGGGACGTGGCCGATGCGCTCGATTCGGGCAAGCTCTACATGGCCGGGCTCGACGTGCTTTCCGGGGAGCCGCCCTCGCCGGACCACCCGCTCGCCTTCCATCCGCGCGTCATCTGCACGCCGCATGTGAGCTGGATGCCCGTCGAGACGCGCGAACGCCTGCTGCGCCTCGCCGCTGAAAACCTCACGCGTTTCACCGCCCAGGAGGAACTTTGAAAATCCTTGACAGAAGGGGCTTAAAAGCCCCTCTGCCAAGGGGGACTTTGAAAAGTCCCCCTGGACCCCGAAACGTTTGGTTCAGGCCGGCCGCCGCCTTCTCCGCGCCACGCTACCCGTGAATAACATTTTCGCCCGCCTTTTCTAAAAGGTGGCGGGTGAGAAAACGCCCGGCACTCTGAAGGAGTGCCGGGCGTTTTCGAGGGCGGAGCCCTTTACCCGGGCCCGCAGGCCCTGCTTTAAGCGCATTTTCTTTGCTTCTTTCTTTTGCGACAGAAAAGAAAGAAGGGTCACACGAGCGCGCGCGCCCGGATGGTCGCGGTCGCCCTGAGCAGCGCGTAGAGCATCGCCACTTCGATCGGGAAAAGGAAGACGTTCTTGACCACGCGCATGCCGACAAGCGCGACGAACGCCTGCCCGTACATCATCGAAAGCCACAGCGGGTTGAGCAGGAAGGTGACGACCACCATGACGCACAAGTGCGCGGCGGCGGTGCGCCCGAGCGTGACCGGCTTCCGGTAGAGGATCAGCCCGTAGAGGAAGCCGCGCATAAATTCACTGATCGTGAACCCGGGGAAGAAGGCGCTTCCGTCATTGCGGGTGAAGTACTTGAGGATGTCGATGGCCGCGCCCGCCAGCCCGGTGAGCACGGGGCCGAAAAGCATGCCCGCGGCCGCGATCGGCAGGAAGGTGAAGCTCACGCGGATCAGCGCGCTTATGAAGATCGTGAACTGGTTGAGCAGCACCGAAAGCGCCATGAGCATCGACGTGCCCGTCAGCGAACGGACGCTGCGGGTCTCCCGGGCGGACTCGGCGGTCAGGCGGGGAATCCCGCGCAGCTCCGCCGCGAGGGAAGAAAACCGATTCTGCAAAAAAATAACCTCCTTTCATGTAACAGTCTCTTGCTACATGAAAAGAGGGCTCGCTCTTTGGATGCAGCAGCGGGATGCGGGACCGGCACCGCAAGGATTCCTTTTCGTCCGCCCGACAACTCCCCGTTCGGGCGGCACTTAACGCGCCGGTTCCTACTCTGCTATGAGTATGCTCCTATCATATCATATCCGCGAAAAAATGCAAGGGGGGATTTGCGCCCCTGCACCGTCAGCCCGACTGCGCGCGCGGGCCATGGCAGCCCTCCCGCACCGCCATGAGGGTGCGCTCGTCCGGGTCCGCGAACACCTCGCCGGTGAAGCCGTTCACCACGAGGAGCCCGCCCTCCCGCAGGGTGAAGAGCCCCTCGCCCACCCGCGTCACGGCGGGCACCCCCATCGTGCGCGCGAGGATGCAGGCGTGGGACATCTGCGAGCCCCCGCTCGTCACGAGCGCGAGCACCCTCCCCCGCTCGATCCGCACCACCTCGCTGGGCAGCAGGTGGCGCGCCGCGAGCACCCACGGTTCCGCGCCGCCCCCCGGCAGGTCGGCCTCCTTTTCGCCGCGCAGCCGCCGCATGACCCCGTTGCACACGTCGGTCACGTCCGCGCTGCGCTCCCGCATGTAGGCGTCGTCCATCGCCGCCAGCATCTGCGCAAGTTCCCGGCCGGCTTCCTGCACCGCGTATTCCGCGGTCAGGCCCTGCCCGACGATCCGGTCGGTCACCCGCTCCTCAAAGTCGGGGTCGGTCAGCATGATCCGATGGATTTCAAAGATGCGCGCCTCGTCGGGGCCCGCCTCCTCCCGCGCGCGCCGCTGCAGCGCGTCGAGGATGCCGAGCGTCTCCGCGCGCGCCGCCTCGAACCGCTCCAGCTCCGCGCGGCTGTCGGCGGCCGGAGCGGGCCCCACCTGGCGCACCGCGTTGTCGAAGAAATGCAGCCGCCCAATCACGAGGCCGCCGCTCCCACCGATCCCCCTGAGCGTTTCCACCGTCCATCCCTCCTCCCGCTTAAATTTCACGGTTTAAAGCGGTATTCCAATGCATCGCCCGAATTTCTTCCATTATAGTGACGCAGGCCCGTTCTGTCAACAAAAACCGGGCGAAAAAAGTCCTTTCCGCGAAAACGTTTTATTGGGAAAAAACAGGGGTCCCGCGGCGCCGCGGGACCCCTGCTGCTCATTTCTGGGTATAGGCGAGGTTGTCAAACGAGGTTGCCTGGCTGATGATCCCCTCGCCCTCGGTGTATTCAAGCTTGACGCGGTCCCCCTCGCGGGTGAGCGCCAGCTCGTCGGAGATGAGCGCGGGCACCGTGAAGATCTGGTCCGGATGCTCCGCGAGAATCATCTTGTAGACCGTGTCCCCGCCGTTCACCTCCGAGGCGATGCGCTCGACCGTCCCGGTGACCGCGGCCTGCTCCGAGGCGGGCGGCGCGACCCCGGCGATGCCCGAGTTCTTGAGCCCCTGCTGGTAGTCGCGCAGCGCGAGCGGGATCGTCTCGCCCGTGCCGACGATCGAATAGTTGGCCACCGATACGAAGGCGTACTGCTTGATGAGGCGGCTCTGGTCCTTGAGCGCCATGAAGTAGGTCGGCTGTCCCTCGACGTTGAGGATGAGCGGGAAGGTCGCGTCATAGCCCAGGTGCTGGACCTTGCCCTCCGCCGAGCCCTGCGCCGCCATCTCGGTCGCGCCCGGCATCTGGTAGACGATCGACTCCTTGGTGACCATGTCGACCATGATGAACCCGATCGCGCTGTCGTCGCCGCCCACGCTCGTCATGCCGGTGAAGAGGTAACAGCGGTCGTTGTTGTAGATGATCATGTGCCCGGCCGAGGCGCGGTATTTGTCCTTGTCCGCGAAGTTGAGCCAGCCGCGCACGTATTCGCCCTTGTTGTTGATCTGGCGGATGATGAAGTCCTCCGGCTGGATGCGGTCGACCCACCCGGGGATCGTCTCGATCGTGTACTTTTCCATCTCGCCGGTGGTCGCGTTGACCACCCACGCGCCCGTCGCCTCGGGGAGGCTGAAGCCGCGCCGGTTGCGGTAGGTCGTATAGATCCAGTAGGGCTGCCCGTCGTCGTCGATCTCAAAGGAGGGGTCGGTGATCCCGTCGAACCACGCCCCGAAGAAGCGGGTGTGCCTCGTCAGGTCGTGCAGCAGGTAGTTGCCCGGCTGGTATTTCACCTTGAAGTTTTCGACGTACTGCACGTCGTTCACATCGGTGGCGGACACGAGGATATAGCCCGGGGTGCCCGACATGTTGGTCAGCCACTTGAAGAGGCCGGAATGGTAGAGCGGCACCGCCCACACGAGCTTGCCGTCCACCCGCTGGATTGTCGCGTCGTTGCCGCCCAGGCGCACCTGGCTGCCGAGCCCGGCGCGCTCTCCGAGCTTCTTGTCGGCCAGCCGCACGGCCAGCTCCTGGTCGACGACCGGCACCTGGTTGAGGTCGACCGCCTGCATGCTCGCGGAAAACTCGACCACCTCGGAGGTGCCGAGCTGGTCGCGGAACGCCTTCCAGTTGAAGAGGAAGGAGGACCCGATCAGCACCACGATGAAGAACACCCACGGCAGCGCCAGCAGGAGCTTGGTCCAGCGGGGAAACTTCTCGTTGGGCACATAGTTGAACGGCCGCTCGCTGCGGTCGGTAAACTGGAAGGTCAGCTCCCCAAAATGCATGAGCGCCCACGCGCCGACATAGAGGGTGATGACCACCGCCCAGAAGAAGGCGCCGTCCGAATAGAAAAAGGGATTGAGGTTGGGCGCTTCAAAAAAGATATAGACGCAGATTCCAAGGGTAATGACAAGGTAGGTAACCAGCTTGTACCGTTTGACCTTCACAGGCAGTCCTCACTTTCGTTGCCGCGTTTTGTATAGAATATTCTATCACAATTTCCCTCCGCGCGGGAGGAAACCGGCAAATTTTAACAAAAGATTCATTCTTCTTCACAGTTTGTTCACGCATCCGGGGAATCGTTTTCCCGCCCGCCGGAGGCGTCCCCCGACTCGTCCGCCTTCTTGCGGCGCGGCGGCCCGACGCGGGAGACGTGCGCGCCGCGCAGCATTCCCGGCGCGCCGCGCCGGGCGGGCTTCTGCGTCTTCGAGCCCAGCGGGATGGGCGAGTCGGGCGCGCTGTAGCTCACGAGCTCCAGCGGCATGCCGCGGGCGGCCAGCCGCGCGTCGACAAACCGCCAGATGAGCATGTATACCACCGAAAAGACGGGCACGCCCAAAAACATCCCGATGAAGCCGTAGAGCCCCCCGAAGAGCATGATCGCGAAGATGACCCAGAAGGCCGAAAGCCCCGTCGAGTCGCCGAGGATTTTCGGGCCGAGGATGTTGCCGTCGAACTGCTGGAGGATGAGGATGAAGACGAGAAACCACAGCGCCTTGACCGGCGCGTCAATCAGGATGATGAAGAAGGAGGGGATCGCGCCGATGAAGGGACCGAAATAGGGGATGACGTTGGTGACCCCCACGATGACCGAAACAAGCATCGCGTTGGGCATGTTGAAGAGGGACATCCCCAAAAAGCAGAGGATGCCGATTATGAGGGAATCGAGGATCTTCCCGCTGATGAAGCCGCCGAACACCTGGTTGGCCTCGGCGGTCAGGTCGAGCAGCCAGTCGGCGCGCTGCTGCGGGAGGACGGCGTACCACACCTTTTTGCAGCCCGCGCAGAACCGCTCCTTGTCAAGCAGCATGTAGACCGAGATGATGATGCCCACCACCGTGCTCAGCAGGCCCGACGCAAAGCTGGTGGATGCCGAGACGAGCCAGGGAAGCAGCTGCTTCATCATCGAGACCGTGGAGTTCAGGATCGTGTCGGCGTACTGCTTGAGCGCGTTCGAGATCGTGGCGTTGAGGTCGAGATCGGGGAAGAGCGCCAGCAGGCGCGGCAGCCAGGTGTCGGGCGAATTGAGGAAGCGGGAGAGCTTGAAAACGAGTCCCGTGATGCTCGAGATCAGCTGCGGGATGACGATCATGACGAACACCGCGATCACCCCCGCCGCAAACAGGAAGGTCAGCAGCACAGCGACCGCGCGGATGCACTTGCCGCTGACGTGCCGGCCGAGCAGGGGGGTCAGGATGGCGCGCTCGATGAATTTTAAAATGGGGTTGAGGATGTAGGCGATGCCGAACGCGTAGATGAAGGGGGAAATCAGCCCCACAACCGTCGACAGCGCCCTGCCGACCACCGGGAAATTGTTCAGGAGCCCATAGAAGAGGATCGCCGCCGCCAGCACCAGGAAAGCGTAGACGGCCGTGGTCGTGTCTCGTTTGTTGAAGTTCAGTTTCATCTGCGCACCTTTTTTCTTCCGTCGTTTTGCACGCGGGTCTTTTCCCTATTCTATCACAGCGGCGGGAAAATTGATAGGGGAAGCAGTTAATTCAGCGCGGCGACCGCCCGGTTGAGCGCCGCCGCGTAGAGCAGCCAGCAGAGATAGGGCGCCGTGAGCCAGAGAGTGCGCCGGGAGAGCATCGCGAAGCAGGCGGCGGCGACCAGAGCGAGCGCGAAGAGGGCGCACAGCTCCCAGAAGGCGAAGCGGTAAAGCCCGAACCGGAAAAAGAGCGGGCTCCAGAGGAAGTTGAGGAGGAGCTGCACGCCGTAGAAGGTGAGCGCCTGTGTGCGCGCGGAGGAGGCGGGCTTCTCCCACACGAGATAGGCCGCGATCCCCAGCAGCAGGTAGAGCAGCGGCCACACGACCCCGAACACCCACGCGGGCGGCGCGAAGGCGGGCAGATCGAGCGACTCGTAGACCGCGCGGACGTCCCCGGAAAGCCAGTTGCTGAGCAGCCCGCCGGCCAGCGGGACGGCGACCGAGACCGCAAGGGGTTTGAGGCGGATGGGCATGGGCGCTCCCCTCTTTCATACAAAATTTTCCTTTCTGTAGCTTATGACAAAACAGTAACATTTATTCAGATTGTTTGACGGGACCTGTCGTTTCGGGGTATAATAAACGCATCCCCGCGTTTTCCCAACCGGCACCGCGTACCGTGGTTCCGCCAGGGTCCGCCCTGGCCGCGCGGGTCCCGCCGCGCTCCCGATAAAACAGGCCCAGCCTGTGGAAAAGAGTCTGAATCGTCCATGAAAAAAAATCACCAGCTTTTGAATCTGTTCGCCGCCTTCTTCAAGATCGGCCTTTTCACCTTCGGCGGCGGCTACGCGATGATCCCGCTCATCCACCGCGAAGCGGTGGAAAACCACCGGTGGATCAGCGATGAGGAGATGCTCGACGTGCTTGCCATCTCGGAGGCGACGCCCGGGCCCGTGTCGATCAATTCCGCGACCTTCATCGGCTGCCGGGTCGCCGGGGTCGCGGGGTCGGCCGCCGCGACCCTCGGGGTCGCGCTGCCCTCCTTCCTCATCATCGCGGCGCTCTCCCTCTTCATCATGCAGTACCAGCGGTTCACCTGGCTGACCTGGGTGTTCGACGGCATCCGCGCGGGCGTCGTCGTGCTCATCCTCAATGCCGTCATCAAGCTCGGCAAGCAGGTCCCCCGCACCAACTTTGTCGCGGCCGTCATCCTGGTCGATTTCCTCGCGGCCTCCTTCTTCAACGTCAGCGTGATCCTGCTGCTCGTCCTCTCGGGCGCGGCCGGCGTCGTCCGCCAGCTCGTGATCGCGCGCAGGAACCCGAAAGCGGCGGGAGGTGACGGCAAGTGATCAACCTCTACCTCTTTCTCACCTTTTTCAAGATCGGGCTTTTCACCTTCGGCGGCGGCTACGCGATGATCCCGATGATCCAGCAGGACATCCTCTCCCACGGCTGGCTCACCCAGTCGCAGCTCATCGATTTCATCGCCATCAGCGAGTCCACCCCCGGCCCCTTCGCGGTCAACATCGCCACCTTCGTGGGCATGTCCCAGTCGGGCGTCGCAGGCGCCGTCTGCGCCACCCTCGGCGTCGTGCTGCCCTCCTTCCTCATCATCCTCATCGTCGCCAAGTGGTTCGGCCGCATCCAGGAGAACACCTATGTGAAGGCCGTCTTTTACGGCCTGCGGCCCGCCGTCGTCGCGCTCGTCGCCTCGGCCGCGCTCTCGATCTTCACCGCGATCACCCTCGGCGGCCTCTCCCCCCACGCCCTGCTCTACTTCTGGACGCTGCCCCACATCAGCTGGCGCGCCATCCTGATCGGCGTGATCGTCTTCGCGGTCAGCCGCTGGCGCAAAAAGCTGCATCCCATCTGGCTCATCTGCATCTCCGGCGCGCTGGGATTCCTTTTCCACGCCGCCCTGCCCATGATTCCTTAAAAGGAGGTCTCCCATGAACAAGAAAAAAGCCGCCCTTCAGGCGGTGGAACTGCTGAAAGCGGAATACCCTGACGCGATCTGCTCGCTCGACTACCGAAAGCCCCATGAGCTGATGATCGCCACCCGCCTGGCCGCGCAGTGCACCGACGCGCGGGTCAACATCGTCTGCGTCGACCTCTTCCAAAAGTACCGGAGCATCCGGGACTTTGCAGAGGCGGACGTCGCCGACGTGGAGGCGATCGTGAAGCCCTGCGGCTTTTACCACACCAAGGCCAAGGACATCGTCGCGATGTGCCAAATGCTGATGGAGCGGTACGACGGCGTGCTTCCCGACACGGTGGAGGAGCTGACCAAGCTCCCCGGCATCGGGCGCAAGACCGCGAACCTCGTGGTGGGCGACGTCTACGGGAAGCCCGCGATCGTCTGCGACACCCACTGCATCCGCATCACCAACCTGCTCGGCCTCACCGACAGCAAGGATCCCGCCAAGGTGGAGGAGCAGCTCCGCCCGCTGCTGCCGCCCGCGGAATCCAACGACTTCTGCCACCGGCTGGTGCTGCACGGCCGCGCCGTCTGCGTCGCGCGGCGGCCCCAATGCGACAAATGCGTGCTGAACGTCTGCTGCAAGCACTATCAGGATACATACAAGCTCAAATAAGCGAAGCGGCCCGCCTTTCGGCGGGCCGTTTTTCCATTCATCGCCGCAGCAGGGCTTCCAGCTCCGCGCGGGTAAACGTGTACTTTTTGTCGCAGAAGTGGCAGGCCACCTCGGTGGTCTCCTGCTCCCCGGCGAGCTTTTCGAGGTCCTCGCGGCCGATGCTGAGAAGCGCCCGCTCCACCCGCTGCTTGGAGCAGGTGCAGCGGTAGCAGACCTCCCGCTCGTCCAAAATCTCGGGGGAAAAGCCCGCGAGCACCCTTTCGATGATCTCCCGAGGGCCCATCCCCTCGTCGATCATTGTGGAGACGGGCTTCACCGCGTTGATGTTCTCCTCCAATCGCGCGATCGCGTCCTCCCCCGCGCCCGGCAGCAGCTGCACGAGGTAGCCGCCCGCCGCCCGCACGGTGAGCTCGGGGTTCACGAGCACGCCGAGCGCGCAGACGGTCGGGGTCTGCTCGCTGACCGCGTAGTAGCTCGTCACATCCTCGGCGATCTCCCCCGAAACGATCGGCACCGAGCCGATCGACGGTTCGGGCAGGCCCACGTCCTTGATGACGGTGAGGGTGCCGTTTTTGCCCACCGCGCCCGCCACGTCCAGCTTGCCGTAGCGGTTGAGCGGGATTTCCACGACGGGGTTGGCGACGTAGCCGCGCGGGTTGCCCCGCGCGTCGGACACCGCGATGAGCGAGCCGGCGGGCCCCCCGCCGGCCAGCCGCACCGTGACGCTGTCCCCCTCGTTTTTGAGCTGGCTGCCCATGATCGAGGCGGCGGTTACCAGCCGCCCGAGCGCGGCCGTCACCGTGGCGGAGGTCCTGTGGACGCGCTCCGCCTCGGCGGCGATATCGGTCGAATCCACCGCGGTGCAGACGAGCGAGCCGTCCCCCGCGATGGCGCGGATCAGTTTTCCCATATCATGAAGTTCCTTTCCGTTTCTTATCCCCTGCGGCGCGCCGCGTAGACGGCGCGCTGGGTCGTCTCCCCCACCGGGTCGAAGGTGTCCCCCGCATAGACCGCGAGCAGCTCGAAGCCGGCGCGTTCGAGGATCCCGGCGAGCGTGTCGTGCGAATAGCCGCGCTCGCAGAAGCTCTCCCCCTCCCGCGCGTAGAGGCCCTCCTCCCGCACAAAAAAGTCGAGCGTAATCTCGGTGAGCAGGGTTTCATCGGTGGTGTTCTGCCACACGCAGTAGAGGTCCCCGAGGTCGTAGACGAAGGTGTTCTGCCCGAGGATTTCCCGGTGCTTGTAGGGGGTGTTCACGTCGAAGACGAAGACGCCGCCCGGCGCGGTGAAGAGGGCCACCCGCCCGATCGCGGCCTCGAGCGCCGCCTCGTCGGTGACGTGGTTGAGGCTGTCGAGCGCGCAGACCGCCGCGTCCACCGTGCCATAGAGGTCCAGGGAGGAAAAATCCTGGCAGAGCCAGAGAATTCCTCCCGCGCCCTTGGACGCAGCTTCAGACAGCATGTCCGCGCTGCCGTCCACCCCGATCACGTCGTAGCCGAGGCGGGAAAGCTCGACCGAAAGGCTCCCCGTCCCGCACGCCAGATCGAGCAGGATGGGCTTTTCGGCCACGCGGAGATGCTGCCTGATGATAGAATCGAAGTATTGCGCGCGCCGCCGGTAGTCGACCTGCTCCATCAGCCGGTCGTAATAGGCGGCAAAGGTATGGTAGGACATCAGTCCTTCACCCGCTCGAAGACCACCTTGTAGCCGTCGCTGCCGTAGTTGAGGGAGCGGTTCACGCGGCTGATCGTCGCGGTGGACGCGCCTGTCTTGGCGACGATGTCGCTGTAGACGCGCCCCTCGCTGAGCATGCGGGCCACCTCGAGGCGCTGGGAGAGCGCCTTGAGCTCGGGCACGGTGCACAGGTCGTCGAAGAAATTATAGCACTCGTCCATCGTTTCGAGGGAGAGGATGGCTTTAAACAGATAGTCGACGTTCATGTCCTTGAGTTTCGTATTCAAACGATCGCCTCCAAAAATGAAATTTGCACTGTCTGCATTTTATCATTTTAGTTTACGAAAGTAAAGACTTTTATGCATGAAAGCGCTACATTTTTTCCTGCTGCCGACGCAAACCGGGAAAGGGCGCGAAAAGCCGGGCGGAAACACCGCCCGGCCGTAGACTGCCAGAAGAATCCTCCGTCGCAAATAGAGCGATTTTGACGGTTTCCCAAGGATGTCCGGACATGTGCCGGACATCATTCCCTTATGGCGTAAAACCGCTCAAAGAGCGGTTTTACAAGAGGAGGGGTGGTTCTGGCGGGGAAACAAGGGAGTGAGCCGAACACCGTGAGGCGAAGCGATCCGGGTTCCCCGTCCAGCAGCTTGTCGATGGTATCGACAAGCTGAAGCCGGGCGGAAACACCGCCCGGCCGCCTTCAGAGCTCCTTCAAAAGCTCCGCTTTTTTCTTTTGGTACTCCTCCTCGGAGATCAGCCGCTGCTCATAGAGCCCGCGCAGGCGCTCGAGCCGCCGTTCGATCGGCTCCTCCCCCGGCGCGTCCGCCTCGTCGATCTCGATGCGGCAGCTTGCCACGCCTCTTTGGGAAAAGGCGTTCAGCAGGTTGACCGCCGTGATGACGGCCGCGATCAGCGTCCAGAAGACGCCGAACGGCCCGAAGGCGGGGATCACCATGAAGACGCCGAGCAGGACAAAGACCACGCCGACGACGGCTCCGACGGCCGACTGTCCCCTGCCCGGCCGGACGCGAACCTGTTTTTTCATCCCGCGTCCTCCTCAGTCCTCATCGTTTCGCACGAGATCCTCATAGCTCTCCCGCCGGACGACGACGCGCGCCTGCCCCTCCCGGAGCATCACGACGGGAGGCCGCGGGATGCGGTTGTAGTTGGAGGCCATCGAATGGTTGTAGGCGCCGGTGGCCAGCACGGCGATGATGTCGCCCGCGCGCGCCTCCTGCATCTGCATATGCTCGCCGATCAGATCGCCCGACTCGCAGCACCGGCCCGCGAGGGTGACGGTGCGGGTCTTGGGCTCGGCGGCCCGGTTGGCGACCATCGCCTCGTAGGGCGCCTGGTAGAGGATATAGCGCGGGTTGTCCCCCATGCCGCCGTCCACCGAAAGGTAGGTGCGCACGCCGGGAATCTCCTTGACCGCGCCCGCAGTGTAGAGGGTCAGCCCCGCGGGACCGACGATCGAACGGCCCGGCTCGATGACGATAAACGGGGTGCGCAGCCCGCGCGCCCTGCAGGTGCGCTCGACCGCGCCCGCGACCCGCTGCATATAGCGGTCATACTGGACGGGGTCGTGCTCGGGCAGGTATTTGATGCCGAAGCCGCCGCCCAGGTCGAGAATCTCAAGCTCCCGGCCCGTCTCCGCCTTCACGTCCGCCATGAAGCCGAGCATCACCTCTGCGGCGTGCTCGAACGGCTCGATGTCGAAAATCTGCGAGCCGATGTGGCAGTGGACGCCCTTGAGGCGGACCCCCTTCATGCCGACGGCCTGCCGGACCGCCTCCATCGCCTCTCCCGTCTCGAGCGCCAGGCCGAACTTGCTGTCGATCTGTCCGGTGCGCACGAAGTCGTGGGTGTGCGCGTCGATGCCCGGCTTGATGCGGAAGAGGATCTCCGCGACCTTGCCCCGGCTGGCGGCGAGCTGGTCGAGCAGCATGAGCTCGTCGAAATTGTCGACGACGATCGTGCCCACGCCGTATTCGAGCGCCTCGATCAGCTCCTGCACCGTCTTGTTGTTGCCGTGGAAAAAGATGCGCTCGGGCGGGAAGCCGACGCTTTTGGCGGTGTAGAGCTCGCCCCCCGACACCACGTCGAGCCCGAGCCCCTCCTCCGCCACGATCCTGCAGACCGCCTTGCAGCAGAACGCCTTGCTCGCGTAGGTCACGAGCCCCCGGCCGCCGTAGTAGCGGTTGATCGACTCGCGGTAGCTTTCGCAGGCGCGGCGGATTTCGTCCTCGTCCATGACATAGAGGGGGGTGCCGTAGGTCTGCGCCAGCTCGACGGTATCGCGTCCGCCGATCGTCAGGTGTCCGAGGGCGTTGAGCCCCAGGCAGTCGGATACAAACATATGATCACGTCTTTCGTCAGATTTTACATGTCGTCGGCATAGCCGCCCGCGTCCTTCTCGGCCTTCCGCGCGTCCATCGAGGCGCGGTCGTCCTCCTCCCGCGACTCCTCAGCGCAGTCCCGCTCGATCTCCGCGACGATCCCCTTCACCGCGTCGACCCCCTCGCCCGTCTCGGCGGAGAAGGGGATCTTGATGATCTGGTCGGCGCAGGGCAGCTCGCGCTCCAGCGCGGCGAGGCGTTCCTCCCGCTGCTTCTTCGAGAGCTTATCCGCCTTGGTCAGCACGGCCACGAAGGGCAGCTCCCGGTCGATCAAAAAGTCGATCATCGTCAGGTCGTCCGCCGTCGGCGGATGGCGCATGTCGATGAGCTGGAAGACGACCCGCAGGTCGCGGTCCTGCGCGAAATAGCCCTCGATCAGCTCCGCCCAGCGGCGCTTCTCCCCCTTCGAGACCTTCGCGTAGCCGTAGCCGGGCAGGTCGGCAAAGCGGATGCCGTCCGCGTGGAAAAAGTTGATCGTCGCCGTCTTGCCCGGCACCGCCGAAACCCGCGCGAGCCCCTTCCGGTTGAAGAGCTTGTTGATCATCGAGCTCTTGCCCACGTTGGAGCGCCCCGCGAAGGCGATCTCCGGCAGGTCGGAGGGCGGAAGCTGCGCCGACGTGCCGTAGCTTGCCTCAAATTGTACGTTGTGGTAATTCATGGCTCCCGCCCCTTTCAGTCTGTCTTTTGGTCGTCTTTACTGCGGAATCGGGGAATTCGCCTTGGAAAGCGGCTCCTTGCCCTCGGCCGCGAGCGCGTCGAGCACGGGGGTGCTCGCCTTGGCGCGCGGCTTTTTGACGAGCGCCGTCTCGAGCACCGTGTCGATCCGCTCGGCGGTGACGAAGCGGATATGCTCCTTCACGGCCTCGTCCACCTCGGCGAGGTCGGGCTCGTTCTCCGAGGGGATGACGACCGTCTTGATGCCCGCGCGGTAGGCGGCCATCGTCTTTTCCCTGAGCCCGCCGATCGGCAGCACCCGCCCGCGCAGGGTGATCTCGCCGGTCATCGCAACGTCGCGGCGCACCGGGGTGCCCGACAGCGCGGAGATGAGCGCGGTGCAGATGGTCACGCCCGCGGACGGCCCGTCCTTGGGCACCGCCCCCTCGGGAACATGGATATGAATGTCGCGCGTCTTGTAGAAGTCGTGCTCCACGCCGTACTGCTCCCAGTGGGCGCGGATATAGCTGACCGCCGCGTGCGCGGACTCCTTCATCACGTCGCCGAGCGAGCCGGTCAATTCCAGCTTGCCCGCGCCGTCCATGACGGCGACCTCCACCTGGAGCATCTCGCCGCCCACGCTCGTCCACGCGAGGCCGTTGACCATGCCCACCTCGTCGAACGACTGGATGAGCTCGGGCTTGAACCTGCGGGGGCCGAGGTAATCGGTGATGTTCCCATTGTCGATGACGACCTTTTTCGTGTCGCCCGAGACGATCTGTTTGGCGGATTTCCGCAGCAGCGAGGCGATCTCCCGCTCGAGCTGGCGCACGCCCGCCTCGCGGGTGTAGTTGTCGATGAGCGCGTAGACCGCGTCGTCGGTGATCTTCGCCTTGGAGGCGGTCAGGCCGTGGCGCTTGAGCTGCTTGGGGCAGAGGTGGTTTTTCGCGATGTGGAACTTCTCCTCGCGGGTGTAGCTGGAAAGCTCGATGATCTCCATGCGGTCGCGCAGCGGCCCGGGAATCGTGTCGAGGGTGTTGGCCGTCGCGATGAAGAGCACGTCGGAAAGATCGAACGGCACCTCGATGAAATGGTCGCGGAAGGCGTGGTTCTGCTCCGAATCGAGCACCTCGAGCAGCGCCGCCGACGGGTCGCCGCGGTAGTCGTTGCCGAGTTTGTCCACCTCGTCCAGCAGCATGAGCGGGTTCTGGCTGCCCGCCAGCTTCATCGCGTTGATGATGCGGCCGGGCATCGCGCCGATATAGGTTTTGCGGTGGCCGCGGATGTCGCTCTCGTCCCGCACGCCGCCCAGCGAGATGCGCACGTATTTGCGCCCCATCGACTTAGCGATCGAGCGGGCGATCGACGTCTTGCCGACGCCCGGAGGGCCGACGAGGCAGATGATCTGCCCCTTGATCTCCGGCGCGAGCTTGCGCACCGCGAGCAGCTCGAGGATGCGCTCCTTGACCTTCCGGAGTCCATAGTGCTCCCGGTCGAGCAGCGCCTTCGCCTTTTTCACGTCGATCTTGTCGGCGGTCTTTTTGTTCCACGGCAGCTCGAGCACCGTGTCGAGGTAGCCGCGGATGACCCCGGATTCGTTGGAGTTGCCCGGCAGCTTGGACAGCCGGTCGACCTCCTTATTCAGCTTTTCGGCGGTCTCCGAATCGAATTTGATCTTGGCGATCCTGTCGTAGTATTCCTGGATCTCCTCCTGGTCGTCGTCCTCGCCCAACTCGCCCGAGATCGCCTTCATCTGCTCGCGCAGGTAGTATTCGCGCTGGTTCTTGTCGATCTGGCCCTTGACCTTCTCCTGGATGTCCGCCTCGAGCGAGAGGATGTCGTTCTCCTCCTCGAGCAGGCGCGCCAGGATTTCCAGCCGTTTGAGCGGGTCGCTTTGGGAGAGGATCGTCTGCTTGTCCTCGACCTCCATCTGCATGTTGCCCGCTATGTACTCCGCCAGATGAACCGGGTCCTCGCTCACAAGCGCGCTGACGATCAGCTCCTTTGGCATGCGCGGCGTGAGGTAGCAGTACTCCTCGAACAGGTCCTTGACGGTACGCATGAGCGCGTCGCACATCGCGGACTTGACGCTGCGGGTGATGCGCAGCGGGAACTCCGCGATCATCCCCTCGAAGAAGGGCGACTCGGAGAGCACCTCGATCGTCTTCGCGCGGTACATCCCCTCGACAAGCACCCGCCAGGTGCCCCCCTGGGATTTGATGATCTGCTTGACCTGCGCCACCACGCCGATTTTATAGAGCCCGTCCGCCTTCGGCTCGTCGTCGCGGATGTTCTTCTGCGCAACGAGGAAGATTTTGCGGTCGCCGCTCATCACGCGGTTGAGCGCGAGGATGGACTTTTCCCGCCCCACGTCGAAATGCAGCACCATCTGCGGGAAGAGCACCAGCCCGCGCAGCACCAGCATGGGCATGCGCACCGGCTCTTTCGGTTCGGGCACCTGCGGGGATTTCTTCTCCGCAGGCAGGATTTTTTTATTGTTAAGCTCGCTCATATCGCGGCCTCCATTCTCCGGTAAATGCTTCTATCTCAAAAACCTTGCCGGTTTGAGCTATTATTATAGCATGCTTTCCACCCGATGTAAACCGGGGAGCATTACCAGCCAAAGGGGACTTTCGTGCCAAAGGGGACTTTCGGGAAAGTCCCCTTTGGAAACCCCCAAAGCTTCATCGGGCCGGCCGCCGCCTTTCAGCATGGGGCTCTGCCCACGCCCTTAGTCGTCCCCATCCGCCCAAACGCCCCTTGGAAAGCCCCAAAGCTTCACCAGCATAGCGCCGCCCGCGGTTTGGCAACGCGGCCCGCGCCGGGCCGCCCCTCGAAGGACGCGAAACGGCCGCCGCAGAAAACCTCTGCGGCGGCCTCTTCCCAAGCCGTTTTGCACCGAATCAGGACGCGCTGTCCCGCCGGGCCCGCGGCGTGACGCGGCGGGCGGTGGAAATCTGCAGGCGGGAGGGCCTGCGGGCGGGATCGCGGGTGTATTCCGGCTCCCCCTCCCCCTTTGCGCAGGCGCCGGTAATCCGGATGCCCGCGACCGTGCAGTCGGAGGGCGCCTCGTACATGAGGGTCCCGAGCACGTCCTCGATGATCGCGCGCAGCCCGCGCGCGCCCGTCTTGCGCTCGATGGCCTTGTCGGCGATCGCCTCGAGCGCCTCCTGATCGAAGGAGAGCTCGATGTTGTCGAGCGAGAAGAGCTGCTGGTACTGGCGAACCATCGAATTTTTCGGCTCGGTGAGGATCTTGACGAGCGCCTCCCGGTCGAGCGGCTCCAGCACGGTGAGCACCGGCGTGCGCCCGACCAGCTCGGGGATCAGCCCGAAACGGACAAGGTCCTGCGGGATGACCTGCTGCACGAGCTGGTCCTTCTGCCTGGAGTCCTTGATCGTCGACCCGAAGCCGATCGAAGATTTATCGGTGCGGCGCTCGATGATCTTTTCGATTCCCTCGAACGCGCCGCCGCAGATGAAGAGGATATCCTTGGTGTCGATCTGGATGAATTCCTGCTGGGGATGCTTGCGCCCGCCCTGCGGCGGGACGTTGGCGACGGTGCCCTCCAGAATCTTGAGCAGCGCCTGCTGGACCCCCTCGCCCGACACGTCGCGGGTGATCGAGGGGTTCTCGCTCTTGCGGGCGATCTTGTCGATCTCGTCGATATAGATGATGCCCTTCTGCGCGCGCTCGACGTCGTAATCCGCCGCCTGCAAAAGGCGCAGCAGGATGTTTTCCACATCCTCGCCCACATAGCCCGCCTCGGTCAGCGTCGTGGCGTCCGCGATGGCGAAGGGGACGTTGAGCATCCTGGCGAGGGTCTGGGCGAGCAGCGTCTTGCCCACGCCGGTGGGGCCGAGCATGAGGATGTTGGTCTTGCCAAGCTCCACCTCGCTCGTGTCGCCGAAATAAATGCGTTTGTAGTGATTGTAGACCGCCACGGACAGCGCGATCTTCGCGCGGTCCTGCCCGATCACGTATTCGTCCAGCCGCTCCTTGATCTCGCGCGGCTTGAGCACGGTGATCTGCTGCTCGGGACGGTTCTGGCGGGGCCGCTGCGCGGGCATGTCGTCATCGAGCACGCTCTGGCAGAGCTCCACACACTCGTTGCAGATACATACCCCCGGCCCCGCGATCAGCCGCTGGACCTGGTTCTGCATCTTGCCGCAGAAGGAACAGCGCAGTTCCCTCTCGTCGTTCTTCGCCATGGGATACCTCCTGAAAATCTGGATGGGCAGAGCGCGGCGCCGGCGGGCGCTGCGCTTTTAGGGGAATTTCATCATTCGTGATGGGTGATGATCCTGTCGACCAGGCCGTAGTCAAGGGCCTGCTGCGCGGTCATGAAGTTGTCGCGCTCGGTGTCCCGCTCGATGACCTCGAGCGGCTGGCCGGTCTGCTCGGAGAGCAGGCGGTTGAGCTTTTCACGGGTGCGGATGATCCAGTCGGTGTGGATCTTCATGTCGGTGGCCTGGCCCTGCGCGCCGCCCGACGGCTGGTGGATCATGATCTCGGCGTTGGGCAGCGCGATCCGCTTGCCCTTGGCGCCCGACGAGAGCAAAAACGCGCCCATCGAAGCGCCCAGCCCCATGCAGATGGTCGACACGTCGCACTTGACATAGTTCATCGTATCGTAGATCGCCATGCCCGCCGTGACCGAGCCGCCCGGGCTGTTGATGTAGAGGTGGATGTCCTTGTCGGGGTCCTGCCCCTCGAGGTAGAGCATCTGCGCGATCACCAGGCTGGCGGTGGTGTCGTTGACCTCCTCGCACAGCATGACGATGCGGTCGTTGAGCAGCCGCGAAAAGATGTCGTAGCTGCGCTCGCCCCGGTTCGTCTGCTCGATGACCATCGGCACCAGGCTCATGGCCGCGCTTCCCATTGTTAAGCTCATTGTGAAATTACCTCCTGTCGGATTGTTTGCCGCAAACCAATCCTCTATGCTCCAAAAGTTTTACCGGCGCGGCGGCTGGCCGCCGTGCCGGTATGTAGGCAGTCTTATTCGGCCGTCTCGGCCGCGGGCTCCGCCGCCGGGGCTTCCTCCGCCTTCGCCTTCTTGGCGCGCGGCTTGGAGGCCTTCTTCGGCTTCTCCTCCTTGGCGGGCTCCTCCCTGACCTCCTTCACGACGGCGCTGTCGCGCACGAGGTCGAGCGCCTTGCCCATCGCGAGGTTCTGGGCGATCTCCTTCTCCGGGACGATGTTTTTGAGCTTGTCGGCCTCCATGTTATAGTTCTTCGCGAGCTTGTCGTACTCGGCGGCGATCTCCTCGGCGGTCGGCTCGATCTTCTCGAGCTCGACGATCTTCTCGAGCGCCAGGCGGGTCTTGACCTGCGCTTCGGCCTGCGGGGCGAAGCCCTTGCGGAAGCCGTCCATATCGGTGCCCGCGTACTGTAAATAGGTCGGCAGGTTGAGCCCCTGCGACTGTAAACGGTACTCGAAGTCACGCACCATCTCGTCGATGCGGCTGTCGTACATGCACTGGGGGATGTCGGCCGCGAGCTTTTCGCAGACGGTGTCCATCAGCTTGTTCTCCATCTCGGTTTCGGCCTGGCTGTCGTGGCGCTCCTGCGCCTTCTTCTTGAGGTCGGCCTTCAGCTCGTCGAGCGTGTCGAACTCGCTGACGTCCTTGGCGAACTCGTCGTCGAGGAGCGGCAGCTCCTTCATCTTGAGCTCGTGCAGCGTGCACTTGAAGACCGCGGGCTTGCCCTTGAGCTCCTCGGCGTGGTAGTTCTCCGGGAAGCTCACGTTTACCTCGAACGACTCGCCGGCGCTGTGCCCGACGATCTGCTCCTCGAAGCCGGGAATGAAGCTGTTGGAGCCCAGCTCGAGCGGATATTTCTCGCCCTTGCCGCCCTCGAACGCCTCGCCGTCGACAAAGCCCTCAAAATCGATCACGGCGGTGTCGCCGTCCATGGCGGCGCGGCCCTCCACGGCGATCACGCGGCCGCCCTGCTCCTGCATGCGGGAGAGCTCGGCGTCGACCTCGGCGTCGGTCGCCTCGACAACCTTCTTCTCCACCTCGATGCCCTTGTAGCCCTCGATGGAGACCTCGGGCTTGACCGTGACGGTCGCCTTGAAGGAGTAGCCGTCCTTCGAGACGTCGAGCACCTCGATGTCGGCGCGGTCGACCGGCTCGATGCCCTTTTCCTCAACGGCGGCGTCGTAGGCCGCCGGGTAGGTGTCGTTGACGGCCTCCTCATAGAAGACACCCTCGCCGTACAGCTTTTCGATCATCTTGCGGGGAGCCTTGCCGCGGCGGAAGCCGGGAACGGTCATCCGCTTGACGTTCTTCTTGAACACCTCGTCGACCGCTTTGCCGAACGTCTCGGCGTCGACGGTGATGGTGAGCTCTACTTTTTTGTCCTCGTTGGTCTTCATTTCTGTTACTGCCATTCTACTTCCTCCTGAAAAATGTTCCCGTTCCCCTGCATCTTCCGCATTTCCTGGAGGAACGATTCGGGCGCTATAAACCCACTATCTTGGTATTATATCAAATCGGACGGAACTTGCCAATAGATAATTTGTGAATTTCCCGCGTTTTTTCACGCCTCCCGGCCGGTTTCCACCAGCACCGGGTCAAATTTCAGGTAGTCGCCGCTCACCAGCCGAAAACGGATGCCGTCGTAGCTCCCGTCGACCGCCCAGCGGCAGCCCTCGGCGTGGATGTGACCGTAGTAGCACCGGCGGATGCCGTGCTTTTTGAGCACCTCGAGGATCTGCGGCGAGACGCTCTCGCCGTAGACGGGCGGATAGTGCAGGAAAACGACCGGCTCCAGCCCGGTCTTTTCCGCCTCCGCGATCGAGAGCTCCAGCCGGATGCACTCCCGGTTGATGATCTTTCCGTCGAACGCCTCCCCCGTCTCGAAGAGCCATCCCCGCGAGCCGCAGACGGCGATCCCGTCGGCCGTAACGCAGTTATTATGGAGGATTTCCAGCGTGTTTAATCCGTGCTCCGAAAAAAAGGCGTGCACCTTCGAGCGGGTGCTCCACCAGTAGTCGTGGTTGCCCTTGAGCAGGATTTTGCGCCCGGGCAGCGCCTCGAGGAACCGGAAATCCGCGAGCGCCCCCTCGAGCGACATCCCCCACGAGGTGTCGCCGGGCAGCACCACGGTGTCCTCCCCCCCGACCTTCGCGCGCCATGCCCGCTCGATGCGCGCGACGTAATTTTCCCACCCGGGGAAAACGTCCATCGGGTGCCCGCTCGTCAGCGAGAGGTGCAGGTCGCCGATTGTGTAGACCGCGATTGCGATCGCCTCCTTTTGCCGGGCCGGTTTCCCGGGGAATTCCCGCGGAAAAGGCCCCGCTTACATCCCGCAGGGGGCTTTCCCCTGCGCGTCATACCGCTCGAAAAACGCCATCGCATTGCCGAAGAAGAGCTTCCCGGCCAGCTTTTCGCCGTACTCCGCCTTCACCCGGCCGTAGAGCCCGCCGATCTTTTCGGCCGGCTCGAGCCAGGAGGGCACGTCGGTGCCGTCGTAGTCGGAGCCGAGCGCCACGACGTCCTCCCCACCGAGCGCGAGGAAATGGCCCAGGTGCGCCGAGAGCGCCGCGTAGGAGGGGTCGGGGTCGTCCGCCGAGAGAAAGTGGGTGGAGAAATTGAGCCCCACGACGCCGCACGACGCCGCGACCGCCCGGAACTGGTCGTCGGTGAGGTTGCGCCCATGCCCGCAGACCGCCCGGGAATCGGAATGGGTCGCGATAAACGGGCGCTTCGCGAGTCCCTGCACCTCCCAAAAGCCGCTGTCGCTCAGGTGGGAGACGTCGACGACGATCCCCGCCTCCTCGAGCAGCGGGAGCGCCTCCCGCCCGAGGGGGGTGAGTCCCTCGTCGCAGGCCATGCCGCTACCCAGCTCGTTTTTCCCGTTCCAGGTGAGGGTCAGGATCCGCACGCCGCATTCCCGCAGCCGCGCGATCCGCCCGAGGTCCCCGGCGAGCGCCGAGCCGCCCTCCACCGTGAGCAGCGCCGCGCATCTCCCCCCGGAGACGATCTCCCGGATGTCCGCCGCCGTGAACGCCTGCGCCGCGAGGTCTGCGTTCTCCGCGAGCTGCTCCGCAAAGAAGGCATGGCAGCTCTCAAAATAGTCGACCGCGGCCCCGCCGCGGTATTCGTCGGGCATGAAGATCGCAAAGCACTGGCACCAGTCGTAGCAGGCCATCCGGTCGAGCGCGAGGTGCGCGCCGTTCTGCCGCAGGCTCCTGTCGCCCGGCGCGAGGCGCTCACCGTCGTGCAGGCGGGTGACGGTGTCGCAGTGCAGGTCAAATAAATACATCCAGATCCCCCGTATCATACGCGCCCGCCAGGTGGGCCCAGCGGGTCACCACATTCGAGCCGGGCCGCTCGGTCACGACCTCGAAGAGGTCGAAACGCGGCTGGACCGCCCCTGTATTGTATATGCCGCGCTCCCGCAGATATGCCACGGCGGCCAGCGCGATCCGCCTGCGCTGCGCCTTCGCGACGCTCGCGGCCGGGGCCGCCAGCGCGTTCTGCGCACGGGTCTTGACCTCGACGAAGGCGATGACCCCACCCTTTTGCAGGATGAGGTCGATCTCGTTGCGCCCGCTGCGCCAGTTGCGCGCGAGGATTTCATACCCCGCCTCCGCGAGCTTTTTCGCGGCGAATTCCTCCCCCAGCGTCCCGCGCCGTCGCGTCGTCGCCGTCATTTGAGGAGCTTTTTGAGGAAGGTGCGGCGGTGTGCCGGCGAGGGGCCGTACCGTTCCAGCATCTCGTAGTGGAGCCTGGTGCCGTAGCCCTTGTGCTGCGCGAACCGGTATTCGGGGTACTCCTGGTCGAGCTCCTTCATATAGCGGTCCCGCGCGACCTTCGCCAGAATCGACGCCGCCGCGATCGACGCGCTCCTGCCGTCCCCGCCGACGATCGTCTGGGTGGCGAAGCCGAGCCCCGGGTCGCAGTTCCCATCGACGAGCGCGAGGTCGGGCTTCACCGAAAGCCCCTCGGCCGCGCGGCGCATCGCGAGCATCGACGCGCGCAGGATGTTCATCTCGTCGATCTCCGCGACCGACGCTGTCGCGACTGAGCAGGCCGCGGCCCGCGCGGTGATCTCTTCAAAGAGCGCCTCGCGCTTTTTTTCCGTGAGCTTCTTCGAATCGTTGACCCCCGCGATCTCCACGCCGCGCGGCAGGATGACCGCCGCCGCGTACACGTCCCCCGCGAGAGGCCCGCGCCCCGCCTCGTCGATGCCGCAGACGGCGGAAAATCCCCGGTCCCAGGCGATCAGCTCATATTGGTACAGGTCCATGTCAATCCTCCGGAGGCAGTTCGAGCGTCAGCCTGCCGAGCTTTCCGCTGCGGAATTCGTCGAGCACGGTGATCGCCGCCCGCTCGGTGTTGACCTCGCCGCCCGGGACGAGCATCCCGCGCTTTTTCCCCACGAGGCAGAGGAGCCCGTAGGCGTCGAGGCCGTCCGTCTCCCCCTCTTTCAGGTTATAGCGCGCGGCGAGCTGCGCCGGGTATTCGGCGTTTAACAGCCAGAGCAGTCGCATCGCGAGCAGCTCGGCGTCGAGCACGTCATCCTTGACCGCGCCCGTGAAGGCGAGCCGCTCCCCGACGGCGGGGTCCTCGAACTTGGGCCAGAGCACCCCCGGCATGTCCAGCAGGTCGACCCCTCCCGCGAGCGACACCCACTGCCGTCCGCGCGTCACGCCCGGGCGATCCTCCACCTTCGCGCGCTTCGCGCCCGCGAGGCGGTTGATGAGGGAGGACTTGCCGACGTTGGGGATGCCGACGATCATCATGCGGATCGGCTGGCCGCCCATCCCCTTCTCCGCCCGGCGCGCGAGCTGCGCGGAAAGCGCGCTCCTCACGAGCGGCAGGAACGCCCCCAGCCCCTTGCCGCTGCGGCAGTCGGTCGCGATGGCGGGGACGCCCTTTTTGGCGTAATACTCCACCCAGCGGCGGGTGGCCCCCTCGTCGGCGGAATCGCATTTGTTGAGCAGGATCACGCGGGGCTTCTGCCCCACGAGCCTGTCGATCTCCGGGTTGCGGCTCGACGCGGGAATCCGCGCGTCGGTCAGCTCGACGACGATGTCGACGAGCTTCATGCTCTCGCTCATCAGCCGCCGGGTCTTGGCCATGTGCCCCGGGAACCACTGGATCGACGGAACCTCGGCCGCCGGGACGCCGGGCTGCTGGTTACTCATGAAATCCCTCCGAACTTATTGAATGGGAAGAAGCGGAAGACCGCCTTGCCCATGATGTGGCGGACGTCGACCATGCCGATGTCGCCCGACCGGCTGTCGAGCGAATGGTTGCGGTTGTCCCCCATCACGAAGACGCACCCCGCCGGCACCTTCACCGGGAAGGAGATGTCGTACTGGAGCATCGTGGGCTCGTTGATGTATGGTTCGTCGAGCAGGGTGTCGTTGCGCCACACCTCGCCCGAAACAAAGTCGATGAAGATGACGTCTCCCTCCTTGCCGATCACCCGCTTGACGATCGCGTCCTCGTCGGTGATCGAGCGGTCGACGACGACCACGTCGCCGTATTCCGGCGCGTAGCCCGCCTGCTGGAGGATCAGGCGCTCGCCGTTGTGGAGGGTCGGCAGCATCGAGATGCCGTTGACCGTCGCGAGCCGCGCGAAAAAGGTGAAGATGAGCAGGAAGGCGAGCAGCGGCACCAAAAACGATTCCACCCACTCGAAAGCCTCGCTCACCGCGCTTTTCGCCTCTGGCTGATTGTCCCTGTATTCCGCAGCGTCCATCTGCATCCTCTCCATTCCAGTCATCTTCTTTTCTGTCGTCAGTCGATCTTCCCCGCCCTGTCCGCGGGCAGGAAACGGTAGACCGCCTTGCCCATCACCCGCCGCAGGTCGATCATGCCGATCTCCCGCGTACGGCTGTCGGCCGAGTGGTTGCGGTTGTCCCCCATCACGAAGACGCTTCCCTCGGGCACCGTCACCGGGAACTCCACGTCCCGCCGGGTGAGGGTCGGCTCGTATAAGTAGGGCTCGTCCAGCGCCCGCCCGTTGCGGCGGACCTGACCGGTTTCAAAATCGATGTCGATCTCGTCTCCCGCGCGGCCGATCACACGCTTGATGATCGGCGGCTCCCCCCTCTGGCTGCGGTCGACGACGACCACGTCGCCATACTGGGGGTCGCGGTAGCCCGCCTGCACTAGCAGCAGGCGGTCGCCGTCGTGGAGGGTGGGCAGCATCGAGGGGCCGGACACCGTCGCGGTGCGCGCCGCAAACGCAAAGACCAGCAGGATGACCCCCACCGCGATCACGCACGACTCCACCCATTCATACACCTCGGCCACCGCGCCGCGGCGGCGTTCCCTGGTATTCAAAGAGTTCTTGATGTCGTAGCGGAAGTCGTGTTCCCGCCGCGCGTCCTGTCGGGTCCTGTACTGCTGTTCCAACATACGCCCATCCCTCCGGAAGCCCGGGCCTTTCCATTGATCGTTTTTCAGTATAGCACACCCCGCCCCCCGATTCAAGGCGGACGGCGCCGGCCGGGAGGCTGCAAAAAAAGAAAAGGGACGTTTCCACGTCCCCAGCCTGCGGGCGGCCCCGCAGGCTGCACGAGGGGGAACCGGATCGCCGCGGCCCGCGGCCTTGCTCCCTCATCCCCCTCGTGTGCGCCCCCTTTTCCAAGGGGAGTTTTGTCCGGCGCATGTCCGGACAAAACAGAAAGGGACGTTTTCACGTCCCTTTCAAAAGTGTTCTTATCGAATGGTGTCCCTGACCTTGGCGGCCTTGCCGACGCGGTCACGCAGATAGTAGAGCTTGCTGCGGCGGACACGTCCGTTCCTGACCAGCTCCACCTTGTCGATGTTGGGGGAATGGATGGGGAAAACCCTCTCGACGCCGCAGCCGTGGGCCAAGCGGCGGACGGTGAAGGTCTCGGAGATGCCGCCGTGTTTCTTGGCGATCACCGTTCCCTCAAAAACCTGGATCCTCTTCTTCTCGCCCTCTTTGATCCAAACGTGCACCTTGACGGTATCGCCGATTTCGATCTTGGGCAGTTCTGCTTTCGTGCAATCAGTAACGATCTGCTTCAAAGCGTCCATTGCTGCTTCCTCCTTATTTTTTGCAGACATTCATGCCCAAAATCGATGGCAGAGGACTGTCCGGTTTCATGTTCAATCCGGTTGGATTGGGCCTGAAATCCCGTTGCAGGATCACAACGTTCATTACATGCTTATATAGGATACCACACGAGAAACCGAAATGCAAGTATTTTCTTCCTGTTTTTTACGAATTTACAATGAGCGCGATGAATTCGAGCGGCGTCTCCCCCGCGTTCGCGATGCTGTGCCCCTGGCCCGACGCGGTGTGCGCGCAGTCCCCCGGGCCAAGCGTGACCTGCGTCCCGTTGTCGTTGTAACGCGCTTCGCCCGTGAGGATGTAAAAGGTTTCGCTCTCGCCCTGGTGCTCGTGGTAGCCGATCGAGCAGCCGGGCGCGAGGACCATGTGGTTGAAGAGCCTGCCGTGCCCGCAGAACCGCTCCGGGTCCAGCAGCATCTTCATGTGCACCTCCCCGTCTCCTCCGCGCATTTGGACCTTGACGTCCTCCGGCAGCTGTGCCTTTCTTGTGATCATCGAAATCCCTCCTTTTTAACGCTATTGTACAATGGCCGGGGGCGATTGTCAAAGTTCAGCAGAGGCCCTGCGCCAGAAATTTGATTGTGTAGACGCAGCCCTCGCGGAAATACCGTTCACAGTTGAGGGATTCGATCCGGTTTACGCATTCGAGGAGCTGGTCGGGCAGGGCCCGGCCCCCGCCGCCCACGCCCTCGAGGTGAGCGCACAAAAAGCGTTCCAGCCCTCCTGATATTGACTCGTGGGATAAAGTCGGATAAAATAGGATTATATGTTGGGCAGTATTTTTTCGTGAGGTGATGAACATGAAGCCCTTAAAGGAGAAAGTGAGCGTCACTTTGGATACGGATATCATCAAGAGCGTGCGGTTTTTGGCGGACAGGGACGACCGGTCCGTTTCATCGTACATCAATCTGGTGTTGAAAGAGCATTTGAACCGCCTGGGTAAACAGGACGAAAAATAAAGGCGGCCCGCGGGCCGCCGCTTTTATTTCTTGATCCGCTTATTCAAACGGCCGGAACTCCCCGTCCAGAACCGCCGTGCGCACCACCCGCATCCAGTCCGCGCACACCCCCTCCTCCGCCGCAAACGCGTCGAGCAGCAGGGTGGGGTTGAGGTTCAGCGTGTTGCCGGCGGCGGCGCGCATCGTAAAGCGGAGGGTATTGCCCTCGGCGCGCTCCTCCAGCACCGAGAAATGCGGCTTCGCGTCGATCACGCGCTCCCCCTTTTTGCCCTTTTTGACGACGGGGACCGTCTCCCTATTCCGCCACGCGGCGAATTTCTCCGCGGCTTCGGCCGCCTCCATCCCGTCGAACTCCTGCGTGATCTCATAGTCCGCCCACGCGATCGCCTCGGGCTTTTGCCCGGCCGGGGCAGCGCGGTAGCAGCGGACCCCCTCGGGCAGCACGGCGTTGAGGCGCTCCACCACCTCCTCCATCGGCAGTTCCCTGGTGAGGCGGAAATCCATCGACTCGCAGGTGCTCTCATAGCCGAGCGCGAGCGGCAGCGCGAAGGTCAGGTAGACGTGCGGATGAAAGCCGAGGGTGTGCCACACCGGCAGCCCCGAGCGCTTGAGCGCGCGGGAGATGCAGCGCACCATGTCGAGGTGGGAGATGTACTTGATCCGCCCGAGCTTCCGGTAAAACACCCGCACGGTCACCTTGAAGAGCTCATTTTCCAAAGCAGGCACCTCCCACCAGCTTGTTCGCGCCGCAGCCGGAGCAGTTGAGGCGGCAGTGGGGCGTCACCTGCGCGGCGAGCGCGCGCTCGTGCTCGCGGACGAGGTAGGCCTTGCTCACCCCATAGTCGAGGTGGTCCCACGGCATGATTTCGTCGTAGCCCCTGCGGCGGTTCGCGTAGAAGGAAAAGTCCACGCCGCACACCTCCGCGGCGTCCTCCCACCGCTCCATCGAAAAGAAGTCGTTCCAGCCGTCGAGCCGGGACCCGAGCCGCCAGGCG
>NZ_CABUCJ010000021.1 GCF_902490045.1 uncultured Anaerotruncus sp. | reverse complement strand
GGGGCCGCCGCGGGCTCGCTGCCGCACCCCGCGAACATCATGGACGCCATGCACACTGTCAGAACAATTGCCAGGATTCTCTTTTTCATTTTTCTTTTCTCCTCCTTGCAGATTCGGGTGTTTCTTCCTTTCGGTGCTTTTATCCTACCACCCGCCCGCTGGAAAGTCTTTACAATGAAAAAACCTAAATTTACAATTTTTTAGCAGGCGCCCGTTTGCCCCCGCCCGGCAGGGAGCAGCAAAAAAGCCTCCCGGACCCGCTTTTCGCGGGGTCCGGGAGGCTTTGCGGCATGGTCAGGAGAGCGCGTCGAGCTCCGCGAGCCAGAGGGCGGCGGACGCGTCGCTCGGCATCCGCCAGTCGCCGCGCGGCGAGAGGGAGACCGAGCCGATCTTCGGCCCGTCGGGCAGGCAGGAGCGCTTGAACTGCTGCGCGAAGAACCGGCGGCAGAAGGTCCTCAGCCAGCGGAGAATCGTCTCGCGGTCGTACCGGCCGTCGAAGGCGCGCAGCGCGAGGCGCAGGATTTTGCGGGGGGAGAAGCCCCAGCGGACGAGGTAGTAGAGGAAAAAGTCGTGCAGCTCGTAGGGCCCCACGAGGTCCTCCGTTTTCTGCCCGATCTCCCCCTCGGCGGGCGGGAGCAGCTCGGGACTCACCGGGGTGTCGAGAATGTCGCGCAGCACTTCCGCGAGGACCGGATCGCCGGAGCGGTCCGCCTCGTATGCCACGAGCTCCCGCACGAGCGTCTTGGGCACCGCCGCGTTGACCCCGTACATCGACATGTGGTCGCCGTTGTAGGTCGCCCAGCCGAGCGCCAGCTCGGAGAGGTCCCCCGTGCCGACCACAAGCCCGCCCGTGCGGTTGGCGATATCCATCAGTACCTGGGTGCGTTCGCGCGCCTGCGCGTTCTCATAGGTCACGTCGCGCAGGGCGGGATCCTGCCCGATGTCGCGGAAATGTACGCCGACCGCGTCCGCGATGTCCACGCAGGAGACGCTCACGCCGAGCTGTTCGCAGAGGCGTTCGGCGTTGCCCTTCGTGCGCGCGGTCGTGCCGAAGCAGGGCATCGTCACCGCGTGCACCCCGGCGCGCGGGCGTCCGAGCAGGTCGGCGGCGCGCACCGACACGAGCAGCGCGAGCGCCGAATCGAGTCCGCCCGAAATGCCCACGACGGCGGTTTTGGCGCCCGAGTGGGCGAGCCGCCGGGCAAGCCCGCGCGACTGGATCTGCAAAACCTGCTCGCAGCAGTCCTCCCGTTCCCCGGGCGCGGGCAGGAAGGGATGCCGCGGCACCTCGCGGGTGAGCGGCGTCTCGCGCGGGGAGAGGGAGAAGGTGCTGCTGAGGTAACCCTCGCGGACGGCGGCCGGGAAGGTGGTCAGCCGCCTGCGTTCGGCGGCGATCCGCCCGACGTCCAGGTCGGTGACGGCAAGCTCCCCGGTAAAGGGCGGCTTCTCCGCGAGCAGCGCGCCGTCCTCCGCGATGAGCCCGTGCCCCGAAAAGACCACGTCGGTGGTCGACTCCCCCTCGCCCGCGTTGGCGTAGAGGTAGCCGCAGACGAGCCGCGCCGACTGTCCCTTCACCAGTTCCCGCCGGTAGGCGGCCTTGCCGACCGTCTCGTCCCCCGCCGAGAGATTCACGAGCACCGTCGCGCCCGCCCGCGCGTGCGCGACCGACGGCGGGCAGGGCGCCCACAGATCCTCGCACACCTCTACGCCGAGCACCAGCCCGGGCAGCTCCTCGCAGTGGAAGAGCTGCTTCGCGCCGAAGGGGATCACGTCCTCCCCGAAGACGCCCGTCAGATAGCCGTTCTCCTCCGGCGCGGGGGCGAACCACCGCTTCTCATAATATTCTCCGTAGTTGGGCAGGTGGGTCTTGGGCACCAGGCCGAGCACCTCCCCGCGGCAGAGGACCGCCGCGCAGTTGTAGAGCTTGCCCTGCCACATGACCGGGAGCCCCACCGTCAGGAGCATGTCGAGCTCCTCCGTCTCCCGGCGCACCGTCTCGAGGGCGGCGCAGGCCCCTTCGATCAGCGTATCCTGCAGGAAGAGGTCGCCGCAGGTGTATCCCGTCAGGCAAAGCTCGGGCAACGCCAGAATCCGCACGCCCTCCCCGGCGGCGCGCCTTGCCACCGCCGAAACCGACGCCGCATTGTAGTCGCAGTCCGCCACCCGGATTTCCGGCGTGCCCACCGCCGCCTTGATCAGTCCATCCTTCATTGGAGGTCATCCCTTCCCGCTTTCTTTCCGGCTTTCCAATCGGGAAAGCCCCGGCGAAATTCCCCTGCCGCCGGTCCGCCCTCCGCTTTGGCGCCGAGCGCCGGCACAGTCTGTCCGACTACAATTATACCCGTCAAAATTGGGCTTGTCTACCAAGGAAATTCGCAAATCTTGCACCCTGCGGCGAAATGGTGGTATACTAGGGATAAATTGACCGGAAAGGGCGGAACCTATACATGCCGAAACTGTTTTGGAAGCCGGGGACGCTGCTCGCGCCCGTGCCGCCCGCGCTCGTCTCCTGCGGGACGCTCGAAAAGCCGAACCTTCTGACCGTCGCGTGGACGGGCATCGTCAACACGAACCCCGCCATGACCTACGTCTCTGTGCGTCCCGAACGGTACTCCCACGGGCTGATCTCCGAGACGGGGGAATTCGTCGTGAACCTCACGACCGCCGCGCTCGTGCGCGCCGCGGATTTCTGCGGCGTGCGTTCCGGCCGCGACCTTGACAAGTTTTCCGCCTGCGGCCTCACCCCCGAGGCCTCTGACAAGGTATCCGCCCCCTCGATCGCCGAGTGCCCCCTCTCGCTCGAATGTGTCGTGCGCCAGGTGCTGCCTCTCGGTTCCCACGACATGTTCCTCGCCGAAATCGTCGCCGTCGGCGTCGACCCCTCCCTCGTCGACCGCGCCGGCAAGCTGCACCTGGGTTCCGCGGGGCTCGCCGCCTACGCCCACGGGGAATATTTCGCGCTGGGGAAAAGCCTCGGCACCTTCGGCTTCTCGGTGCGCAAAAAAACCGCCGCCAGGCGCAGCGCCCCGGGCAAAAAATCCGGTCCCCGCCGCGCCCCGCGCGGGGAAACCACTTGACTTGTCCCCATAAATATGGTATCATAATTGGCGTTACGTACGGAGAGATGTCCGAGCGGTTTAAGGAGCCGGTCTTGAAAACCGGTGACTCGAAAGAGCCGTGGGTTCGAATCCCACTCTCTCCGCCAACACCCCTCCACAACCAGATATCCAGCGCATACCACCTATTTGGAGATGTACCCAAGTCGGTGAAGGGGCTCCCCTGCTAAGGGAGTAGGTCTGGAAACGGGCGCGAGAGTTCGAATCTCTCCATCTCCGCCAAGACCCGCATGATAAGCCAGTTTACGGCCTGTCATGCGGGTTTTTTGTTTGCCCTGTTTCTCTTGAAAAAACTTGCTAAAATTTACTCTACTTCCACTCTATTCCCACTCAAAAGGGCATTAAAATTTCAGAGATGCCTGTTACATCTTTTGAGGCGCATGCCTGTTGGTTGCTGGTAACAGCCAATAGGATATAGAAGTTTTTGGAAGTCATTTGCTGTACCATGGTTACCATAAATCATTCGTGCCGCCCGTAATGTTTGCTGAATTTGAAGCAGCTTTATATGGATGTGAGTTGGTCGGAATATTTTACGCTCTGCTACCAACGATAACCCTATCGAAAAGATAGGAGCGTGGTATCATGAAAGCAATCGTCTATCAGGGCGTCCGGGATGTGGGCGTGCGGGAGGTCGCGGACCCCCGGATTGAAAACGAGGACGACATCATCGTCAAAGTGACCTCGACCGCCATCTGCGGCTCCGATCTGCACCTTATCCACGGGCGGGTCAAGGGGATGTACGACGGATACGTGCTGGGGCATGAAACGATGGGAATCGTCGAGGAGACGGGCAGGGGCGTTGCCGCCGTTAAAAAGGGGGACCGGGTGGTCGTGCCCTTCCCGGTGGCCTGCGGGCACTGCGCCTTCTGTGAAGCCGGGGAATACAGCCAGTGCGACAACTCCAATCCAAACGGCGAGGCCGGAGGCCTTTTCGGCTACAGCGAATCCTACGGTGACTATGCGGGCGGGCAGGCGCAATACCTTCGGGTCCCCTATGCCAACGTGGGGCCGGTTAAGGTTCCGGAGGAGCTCACCGACGAACAGGCGCTCTTCTGTACCGATATCCTGCCCACATCCCGCTGGGGCGCTGACATCGGCGGCGTCAAGGAGGGGGACACGGTGGTGGTGCTCGGGTGCGGGCCGGTGGGCCTTTTGACCATCAAATGGGCGCTGTATCTGGGTGCGAAACGGATAATCGCGGTGGACCACGTGGATTACCGCCTCAGGCACGCGGCGGGCTACGGTGTGGAGACGCTCAATTTTGAGGATTTCGACAACACCGGCATGGAAATCAAGGAGTTGACCCACGGCGGCGCGGACGTGGTTATCGATTGTGTGGGTATGGACGGCAAGATGAGCGCCATGGAGAAGGTGGAGGCGGCCCTCAAGATGCAGGCAGGCTCCAAATCCGCCATCGAGATCGCGTCAGAGGCGGTGCGCAAGTGCGGCACCGTGGCGATGCTCGGCGTCTACGGCGGGCGTTACAACATGTTCCCGTTGGGAAACTTTTTCTCCCGCAACATCACGCTGAAAATGGGCCAGTGTCCGGCGCAGCGTTATGTAAAGCCGATCCTCGAGCTCATCCAAAAGGGGAAGTTTGACGCCACCGACATCATCACCCACCGCCTGCCGCTCGAAGAGGGCAAGCGCGCCTACTCCATCTTCGACGAAAAGGAGGACGGCTGCATCAAGGTGGTTTTGAAGCCGTAAGCGAATTTTTTCGGAACCACAGAGATCCTCCCCCTGGGGAGGGTCTCTGTTTTCGCCTCAGGCAAAAGACGCCCGGGGCGATCGTATGGCGGTTTTGCGCGTCGTCGGCCGGGAGGCGTCGAGCCTTACAAGCTGACCGAGCGGACGGGGCTGGAGGACATCTCTGCAAAACGTCGGGACAGCAGATACTATATAAATGGAGAATCGGCCGAGGTGACATTCCCCGAGTCGCAGTTGTCATTTGAGTCCATTTGCAGTAGAATGAAAGCGGTGATAAAAGCGATCAGCAGATGAAATCAACGTTGTTGCCTTTTCCCGCCAGGAGTTCGGCGCTGGGCGGAAGAAGAAATCGGAGAGGGAACGGCAACGGGTTTGGGACGCGCTGGCGGCGCCGCCGCTGACCTTAACGCGTGGAGAACAACAAAAATAGAACATGGGAGGCCGGAAGGATGGAACGCTGCGGCTGGTGTCTCTGCAATGAGAAGATGACGCGCTACCACGACGAAGAATGGGGGGTTCCCCTGCACGACGACCAAAAACAGTTCGAGTTTTTGATGATGGAGGTCATGCAGTGCGGCCTCAACTGGAACATGATGATCCAGAAGCGGGAGATCTTCCGCGCCTGCTTCGACGGCTTCGATTATAACAAGATCGCCGCCTACGGAGAGGCGGACGTGGAGCGCATTCTGTCCGCCGACGGGATGATCCGGTCCCGCAGGAAGATCGAGGCGGTCATCCACAACGCAAGATGCTTTCAGGCGATCCGGGAGGAATACGGCTCCTTCAGCGAATACCTCTGGGGCTACACCAAGGGGAAGTCGGTCCTCTACGCCGGGCACCAGAAGGGCAGGTTGCCCGCGAAAAACGCCCTGTCGGATCAGGTCTCGGTGGATCTTCGGCGGCGAGGGTTCAAATACCTGGGCTCCGTCACTGTCTACTCGCACTTGCAGGCCTGCGGGCTTATCAACGACCATCTGGAGACCTGCTTTCGCTACCGCGCGCTGACGGAGCAGTTTCCCACCGTCCACAAGCGGGACGCCGTAAGGAAAGGGTGAGTGCCCAGGCTGTACTGCCCGGGAGATTTTTGACGTTGTACCAGAAAGTTTGTTCCGTCAGTTTTCTGTCTCCCGAACGATATCTTGACGGTATTGTGCGTGGCGTGCTATAATACGCACAGATTTTACTTTAATAAGTTAACTCGGTAAATCTGGCAGTGAAAACGGTGAGTGGTTGAAATACATTTTCAAATGGCTTCTGGCCAACATCGCGGTCGGCGCTGTATTTATGGTTATCGCGGGCATTGTCGGCTACGGACCGTTCTGAATTGCAGAAAGCCGCCGAACTTGTTTCGGCGGCTTTTGCTCTTTTCCAACAGCCGACATTCGACGGAGGGGAACACATATGGATCGGGCTGAGGGTCATGGCCGCCGCAGGCGCTTGCAGATCGGATCCAAAAATTATGGCAATGGGGCGCAGCTCATACATGCGCGGACCTCTTCGATCCCACCGATCGACGGCATCCCGCCGCGCCGGCCGGCGCAGCAGGCGCCGCAAGCGTTGGCAAATCGAAAAATTTCGTCAAGCGCCTCTTTGGGCAGTTCACAGGGCCACCGGCCTGCGTGAGCAAGCTGGAAAAGCAGGCCGCCCATAAACGCGTCCCCCGCGCCCGTCGTGTCGCGGACCGGAACGTCGTAGGCGGGCAGACGGCCTGTTGCCGCACCGGTGCGGTAATAACAGCCGCGCCTTCCCAAGCTGACGGCCACAAGCTGGGGGCCCATTTCAAGGATCTCGCGGGCCCCGCGTTCCCAGTCCCCGTGGCCAAGCAGAAATTCCAGCTCCTCGACGGATATCTTAATGACGTCCGTCTTCGTAAAGGTATCCTTGATCACCCTCCGCTCCTCCGCCTCGTCCTTTGAAACGGCGATGTTCCAGTTGGGATCGTAGGAGCAGAGCGCCCCCGACTGCCGCGCAAGCGTCAGAGCGGCCTGCGAGGCCGTTCGGGCGGGTTCTGCGTATTGGATGGTGGAAGCCATATGGAAAATGCGGCAGTTGGAAAACCACGCGGGGTCGAGGTCGTCCGCCGAATAAAAAGTTTCCGCGACCGCGCCCTTGGTGAAGGCAAAATGCCGGTCGCCCTGCTCGTCGAGCTCAATAAACGCGAGCCGCGTCCCCGCGCGGTCAGTGAACCGCAGCCCGGTGATATCGACCCGGTAACGCTCGAGCGTCGCGCGCAGGAAGCGGCCGAAGATGTCGTTGCCCACCGCGCCGGCAAACCCGCTCTCTCCGCCAAGCAGCGAAACGGTCACGGCGACGTTTGCGGGCGCCCCGCCGGGGTTGCGTTCAAACCGAAGATTTCCCTTTTCGGATATGCCGTCGGGGGTAAAGTCGATCATGACATCCCCCATGGATAAGACGTCCAGCATCAGCGGGCCCCCTTCCGGATTTATTCGAGATTTGCATGGTTGCGGCGGATGGTGTCAAGCCCGATGCCCATCCTGAGCATCATCTCCCAGACCATCGCGTCGGCGGCGAGGATCACTCCCTGTTCAAAGGCGTTCCCGTCCGGGCGGATGGAGAGATAGTCCGCCGCGGCGTCTTCCGGAGTCTCGGCGCGCAGGGTCAGCCGGAGGTCGGCCGCCCGGCCGAGCGAGGAATCCGGCACACGGGTAAGCGCCGCCACTTTGGCCCCCGCCGCTTTCGCCTTGTTCACAACGGCGAGCGTGCAGCCCGTCTCCCCCGAGCCGGAACCCACGATCAGCAAATCTCCCCCGCCGATGCTGGGCGTGCACACCTCTCCCACCAAAAAGGTTGGCAGGCCGATCTGCATCAGCCTCATCGCAAAAAATTTCATCGCGAGCAGGGTCCGCCCCGCCCCGCCGACAAACACCCTTTTGGCGCCGAGGACCGCGTCCTCAAACGCTTCCACCTCGGCGGAATCGAGGCGCTCGGCGAGAGAGCGGAGCTCCCGCAGGCTTTCCAAAGCAAACCGGCCGGCCTTCATCACGCCATCCCCCTTCCGCGGACGAGTTCCGCCATCCTGGCTGCGGTCTCCTTCGGGTCCGGCGACTTGATGATCGCGCCGCCGACGATAACGAGGTCGGGCGCCGCCTCAAGGATCCGCGGCAGCGTCTCGAGACGGATGCCGCCCGCCGCCGCGACGAGGGCCTTCCCCTTTGCGCCGCGCTTCGCCTCCCGGATGCAGGCGAGCGGGTCGTCCGCGTCCTTCACGTCAAGGCTGGTATGCACGCACAGATAATCCGCGCCAAGCCGCGCCGCCGCCGCGGACCGTTCCGCGATCCGTTCAAGCGGCAGGCCCATCATGTCGGCCAGCACCTTCCGCCCCTGTTTTTTTGCCGCTTTGACCGCGCCCGCGATCGTGCCCTCGTGCGCCGAAGCGGAGACGGAAACCATATCCGCTCCCGCGCCGAACGCGAGATTTGCCATGAATTCGCCGCCGTCGAGAATTTTATAATCGGCGAAGACCTCTTTGCCGGGGTACGCTTTTTTCAGCTCCCCGATCGCGGAAAGCGGATAGGTATAGGCGAAGGGGGTCCCGAGCTCAATGATGTCGATCGAATCCGCGATCTGCCCAAGCAGCGTGAGAGCCCCCTCATAGGTGATGTCATCCAATGCGATTTGCAGTTTCATAGCGTCCTCCCCAAAATGATTATTCGTGCCGCGCCAAAAGGCGCGCGGAACTCCCCGCCGTCATCCACCCGCGCCGCGGCAAAAAGCCCGTCAATATGCGGTCCATTGCAGCCACCCCCGAGGGGGACGATAAGCCTGTCAGACGGCCAGCGAAGGGATCCCGTTCATGCAGCGCAGGACTTCCTCTCGGGTGGGCGCGCTGAGCAGTCCCCCCCGCCGGGAAGCGCAGACGGAACCCGCCGCATTGGCGAAGCGGATAATAGCCTCCAACTCCTCGCGCCCGAACGCCGCGAGCGGCTTTCCGCTTTCACAAAGCTGTGAGAGCACGGAGCCGAGAAAGATGTCCCCCGCACCGTTGGTGTCCACGACCTTCACGTCGTAGGCGGGCAGGCTGCCGCACCCCGCCGGATGACGATAGAAGCAGCCCCGCGGCCCGAGCGTGACGGCAACCAGCTTCGGGCCGTATCCCGCGAGCATCCGGGAGCCCTCCGAAAGGTCCTCCGTGCCGGACAGCAGCGTCATTTCCTCATCGGAGACCTTCAGTATATCGACAAGCGGCAGAAATTCGCGCATAACCCGTCGCGCGGTTTCCGCGTCCCAGAGAACCTCCCGGTAATTTGCATCAAAGGAGACCGGAACGCCCCTCTCCCGCGCATACTTCGCCGCCGCAAAGGCGCTGCCCCGGGTTGGCTCGTGGGTGAGCGAGGCCGCGCTCACATGAAAAATCCTTGCCCCGCCGATCAGGCTGAAATCAACCTGTTCAAGGGGCAGGCAGGTGTCGGCGCCCGGACGGCGCATAACGGTGAAACTGCGGTTCCCGCTTTGGTCCAGATGGACAAAGGCGAGGGTGGTGTAAGCGTCGGGAGACAGGCGGAGTCCCTGCGTCCCCACCCCGCAGGAGACGAGCGTGTCGCGCAGGAAAAAGCCGAACTCGTCTTCCCCCACCATGCCGATCAGCGCGGTTTTTCCGCCGAGCTTTGTCACCGCGGCCAGCAGATTGCTGGGCGCGCCGCCCGGATGGCGTTCATAGAGGGCGTTCCCCTCATCAGAAAATCCGGCGGGCGAAAAGTCAATGACCAGTTCGCCGAGCGCCACGACATCCAACATAGCAACCTTCCTTCCAGAGTGTCCTTCTCACGGGTTATTCGTCGTAGGTGCAGCCTGCCTGCAGGATCATGTTGGGCGCGTGCAGGCCATACTGCCCGGTACGGATAATGCCCTTGACCTTCGGCATCAGCTCGTCAAACTCGGAGTGGGGGATGAATTCGATCGGGGTCTTGGGGAAACGTTTTTGGTACTCCTCCAGCAGTTCGGGGGCCATGGTTTTAATCTCCTCGGCCAGAATGACCTTTTCAATGGAGAATTCGGCGAGCACCCCGTCGAGCACCTGCAGGATGGTGGGGATGTTGGGCAAAAACGCCATGTCCACCGTCTCGACGCCGAGGGGATTGTTGAAGCCGGCGTCTGTCAGGGCGATCCGGTCACGGTGTCCGCTGCGTGCGAGCAGCGAACGGATCTGCGCATTGAGGATTCCATATTTCTGCATAATTTACCTCCTAAATATATCAGTCGTTGCGGTAAGCGATGATGGTAATGATCAGGACGATGGCCGAAACCACCAGCTGCCAGAAGGAGTCGATGCCGTTGACGTTGAGGCCGTTGGTGATCATCGTAAGCAGAAGCGCGCCGAGCAGGCTTCCGCCGATCGTGCCCGAACCGCCGTTGAGGGAGGTGCCGCCGATGGCGACCGCCGTGATGACGTTCATGTTCATCGTGGTCGCGAGGTTGGGCTGCCCCGAGGCGGTCCGGCTGGTGAGGATGATGCCCCCGATCGCGGCGCAAATCCCGCTGACGATGTAAAGCAGGATCCGGGTGCGCTTTACATTGATGCCCGAGAGCTTGGCGACCTCCTTATTGCCGCCGATCGCATAGACATGACGGCCGAAGGGCGTCTTGCGCAGCACGATCACGCCCGCGACGGCCAGCACCGCCATAATAATGACCTGGCTGGGGATGAAAAGGAGCGAGCCCCGCCCGATGAAGAGAAATTCGTCGGGCAGTCCGTAGACGGCGGTGCCGCCGGTCAGGATGCTGGCGACGCCGTTGGCAAAGTTCATCATTGCCAGCGTGACGACCATGGACGGCAGGGAAAAGGAGGTGACGAGCAGCCCGTTGACCGCGCCGAGCATCGCGCCGACAAGCAGGCCGAAAACCAGCGCCAGCCACATGACTTCATCGCCAGCGAGACGATCATCCCGGTCAGGCAGGCCACGCCGCCGACGCCGACATCAATGTCGCCCGAAATCATCACAAAGGTCATGCCCACCGAGACGATGGCGGTCACCGCCATCTGCCGGGCGATGTTGATCAGGTTGTCGGGCAGCAGGAAGAGGCGGTTGATGACCGAAAAAGCCACCGCCACCAGCACGATAACGATCACGAGGCCATATCGGTTCAGGACCTGCCGGGTTCCCAGTTTCGATTTTACATTCATGATGGTTTCTTCCTCCCTATGGCCGCGGCGATGATTCCTTCCTCGCTGAATTCCTCCCGCGCGAATTCTCCTGTAATGGTCCCCTCGTGCATGACGAGGATGCGGTCGCTCATTCCCATAATTTCCGGCGTCTCGGAGGAAATCAGCAGGATCGCGATCCCCTGTGCCGACAGCTCGTTGATGAGCTTATAGACCTCCGCCTTCGCGGCCACGTCGATTCCGCGGGTCGGCTCGTCGAGAATGAGTATTTTCGGCTGCGTCGCGAGCCATTTGGCCAGCACCACCTTCTGTTGGTTGCCGCCCGAAAGATACATCGCCCGCTGCCCGGTCCCCGTGGTCCGGATGCTCAGGCTTTTGATAAACGTTTCGCAGAGCTCCCGCTCTTTTTTCCTGTCGACAAACAGCTTCGGCGTCAGGCGGCCCAGGTTCGGCAGCGCAATATTGTCCGATATCGGGAACTTGAGGATGAGCCCTTCCGACTTGCGGTCCTCCGTCACCCATGCGAGCCCCTGCCGCATCGCGTCCTTGGAGCTGCGGATGCGCGCCTCTTTGCCGAAGATGAACACCCGGCTTCCGGGCGCTTTTTCGTCCTCGCCGAAAATCAGCCGTATCAGCTCGGTGCGCCCCGCGCCCACGAGCCCCGCGATTCCCAGCACCTCTCCCTCATAGAGGCTGAGGGAGACTCCCCTCGGGGTATAAGCGCCCCTGCTCTCTTTGTCCTCGACGCCGCCCACATTTTCCAGACGCATCGCTTCCGCTCCGAAGAAGGTCCGCTTGCGGTGATAGTAGTCGTCATAGTTGCGTCCTACCATATGCTTGACGATAAGCTCCTCGGTGGCCTCCCGCGCGTCCAGCTCGGTGACCAGCTCGCCGTCCTTGAGCACGAAGATTTCGTCCGAGATGCGCAGGACCTCCTTCATCCGGTGGGAGACGAAGATGAAGGTCACGCCGCGCTCCTTGAGCCTGTTGACCACCGCGAAGAGCTTGTCGATCTCCTTGTCGGAAAGGGAGGAGGTCGGCTCATCGAGGATGATGATCCCCGCGTCGGCACTCAGCGCGCGGGCGATTTCCACAAGCTGCTTGGCCGCAATGTCGATCTCCGACACCTTTGTTTCCGGATCGACGCTGAGTCCCACGAGCTCCAGCAGCTCCCGCGCCCGCCGATCCATCTGCGCTTTATCCAGAAAAAGGCCCGCGCTGAGTTCGCTGCCGATAAAGAGGTTTTCCTGAATCGTCATTTTGGGCAGAACCAACAGCTCCTGGTGTACCATCCGGATACCGAGCCGCTTGGCCTGGTCGATATCCAGGCTTTCATAGGTCCGCCCGTCGATCGTAAGGGTTCCGGTATCGGGCATGAGATTCCCCGCGATGATCTTGCAAAGCGTACTCTTCCCGGCTCCGTTCTCTCCCACCAGCGTAACGACATGGCCTCTCTGAATCGAAAGGTTGATATCTTTCAGCACCGCGACGGTAGCGAAGGACTTGCTGATATGCTCCATCTGTAAAACCGCGTTTTCCATCTGTTCACCTCACGCCCAAATTTGGCAGGAGACCCGGCGGGACGCGCGCCTTCCGCGCGTCCCGCACCGGCTCCGGGCCGCTTATTTATACTTGGAGAGCTCTTCCTTGAGGGCGGCCTGCTCCTCGATATCCTTCTGGACGTTTTCCTTGGTGATGAGCCGTCCGGGCACCACGACCTCGCCCGACTCCTCGCCCTCCACCGCTTTGAGCGCGGCTTCGACGGTCATCCGCCCGATATCGGAGGGATTTTGCGCGGCTGTCGCCAGGAAGCTGCTGTCCGGGTCAAGCAGCGCGTCCAGCAGGCCCTGCTCGTCGTCCACGGCCACAACCCCAATTTCGCTGCGGCCCGCGGTGGTGACCGCCGCCATCGTACCCACGCCGGTGCCGGCGCTGCTGGCAAAGATGTAGTCGATCGTGCCAGCCGGATTGCCGATCAGCAGATCGTCAAAGAGCGCCTGCGCCCCCTCGACTGTGGCGGCCGCGGGCAGGACCTCCTTGATTTCAACGTTGTCCATCCCCGCGAACGCCTCTGCGAAGCCCTCGCAGCGGTCAATGTTCGACTGGGAATCCTTGAAGTTGACGGTCATGAGGACGAAGTGCTCCTTATCGGTGCGCTGCTCGATGAGGCCGCGGACATATTCTCCGTCCAGCTTGCCGAGCTCCTTGTTGTCGCTCGAGACGCGGGCGTAAAAATCTCCGGGGCCCATCAGGCGGGCGTCAAAGTTGATCAGCGGGATTCCCGCCGCGTTGGCCTCCGCCACCGCCGGGATGATCGGTTCAAATCCCGCGGTGCAGATCACGTCATATTTCTGCGCGACCGCATGGGAAATGAATTCTGCCACCTGGGTAAAGTCCTCCTTCGCGTCAAATACGTCGATCTGCGCGCCGTTTTCCTCCGCGGTCTTCTTGGCGGCCGCCGCCAGATAGGCGAAGAAATCATAGTGCATCGCGGGCGAAATAAAAGCGATCCGGACGGGTCCCGCGTCCTTGTCCGCCGGGGCGGCACTCTCCTGCGCGGGGGCGGAGGCATCGTTTGCGGCGGCCGGGCTGGAGCCCGTCCCGTCGTTGCAGGCCGCCAGGCCCAGGATCATCATGGCTGCCATCAAAAGCGCGATTAATTTTTTCATGGTTTTCCTCCTACTTGTTTTAAAACAGTATCAAATGGGGGCGGCGCCCGCCCCACGGCCGACGGGTTAACAGGCCTGCCGTTTTTCGGCGGGCAGGGCGCGGTAAGCCGCGCTGATCTCCGCAATCAGCGGATGTCCGGACTCGAGGCCGCAGATATCCGTGATCGCCGCCTCGAGGCCCTTTGTGCGGATGATTTCCTGCATTTTAAGCGCGGCGGGATCGGTCGCCTCCGCATAGGCCAGGCCGTTTGCGATCGACCGCACCAACGCGCCGCAGGGAAGCCCATGGTTGTAACAGAAAAGCGCGTTTCCGGTCAGACGGTCGCCGCGCGCCAGCTTGCGCAGGGGGTCGTAGCCCACCCGGGTGATCAGGTCGGGAAGCGCGTCTTTCGGCGCGGGCATTTTGCTGAAGTCCCAAATTTTCCCTTCCGGCACGCCAAATTCCGCCGACAGGCCCTTGACCGCTTCGGAGAGGACCTCGTCCATCAGCGCCGCGACCTCCGGGTCTCCCTCCGATTCGCAAATCGTCCGGTATCCCCGTAGATATCCGGCGTAAGCGCAGGTCGCGTGCGGGGCGTTGAGGCTGTAAAGCTTGATGTCCTTCATCTTTTCCAGATCGTCCATCAGCTCCATCCATTCCACGCCGCTCAAGTCGGCATGGATGGGGGGCTGGATCAGCAGGTTGGCAACGGTGAGCGCCTCGAGCCGGAGGCTGCTGTTGGACTCCGCGCTGACGGAACGGCGGACGATCGTGTCGCGCAGGGCCACATTTTCCCGAAACCATGCGCGGCTCTTTTCCGACTTCATCGGCGCGAGAAACCACTCCTCGATCCTGCCCATCAGGTGGTTGATGTTGGTGCAGCTGAGGATGGTGAGCTTTTTCCCGCCCGCGGCCGCGCGTTCCTCAAAGCAGGGGGCCAGATAAGCCGCCGCCTCGGCAATGTCCTCCGGATAGAGGCAGACCGCCAGAACGTCCGCGTCCATCACCGCCCGCCGGCAGGAGCGCTCCGGGTCGCACAGGTACGCCTCATATCCCGAGACGACGGCCGGATAGGTGCCGTCCACCTTGAAGAGCTCGACCGTATAGGAGCCCTTCCTTAAATTTTCGATGACAAGCGGGTCCTTGTCAAGCAAAGAAACCTTCCAGCCGGCGGCCGAAAAAACCTCGCCCAGGAAGCCTTTCCCCTCCTTGCCCGCGCCTAAAACCAAAATTGATGCCATTTTCATCCTCCCTGCCTTGTGGAATTCTCTTTTGAATCCCAACACAATTATTGCGATCACAATTTGTATGTTGTGATTTTAATTATAAAGAATTCAATTTTTACGATCAATAGGCCGATTAAACAAATATTTTAGTTATATTTGTGATTAAATCAACAAATCGCAACTATTTAGTTGTGATTCTATTTGTTTTTGCAATTATTTTCAAAATACCGCTTGCTTTTTTATGCCTGTTATCTGTATAATATAAGTGATCCTAATGTATCCGGAAGGCGGGAAGCAATATGAGCGACTCTGTGAGCGTGCGGCAAAATGAAATTTTAAAGTTGCTTATCCAACAGGGCAGTGTCCGGGCCGCTGAATTGACGGAGCTTTTTCAGGTGACGTCCGAAACGATCCGCAAGGATTTGAATCATCTCGGCGAGCTTGGCTATATTGAGCGCAGGCACGGCGGCGCCGTCTTGTCGGAAGCATACCGACAGGAATACGTCTACTCCGAATCCAAAGCCTCCTTCCGCCGCGGGGAAAAGTCGGCGATCGCGCAGCAGGCCTTGCGCTATGTGGAGGACCACAGCGTCATCTATCTGGATGGCGGAACAACGGTATGCGAGCTGAGCAAACTGCTCGGCGAGCGAACCGACCTGACGGTGGTGACGCCCTCCCTGCTTGTGGCGGACGTCTTCCGCAAATTAAAAAAGCACCGGCTCTACCTGACCGGCGGTCTGATGAATTACGACTACGACCTTCTCCACATTGTGGAAAACGATTCCTTTATCGAGCAGTTCCGATTTGCGGCCGCATTTTTCGGGTCCACTGGGATCCGCTACCACAGCGGGCCGACCTCGCAGGACTACGCGGAGGTGGTGATCCGCCGGAAAGTCTTTGCGCAGAGCGAATCCCGGATCCTTCTGTGCGACAGTTCCAAGTTCCGCACGGGCGGTGTGCACCAGTATGCGGACTGGAGTGACCTGGCCCACTTGATTACGGATAGCGGCGCGCCTGAAGAACAACTGGCCACCATTCGCAAGCATACCGACGTGGTCTGCGTAACGGCGCCAGCACTCCTGTCCAAAAGAGAGTCCTCCGCCGGCAGAAATGCCGAACAATAGAAGCCCTCTGTCACACCCAGTCGCCGCGCAGGGCGGAACGCGCGGCGGGAGTATCGGGAAAACGAATAAAAAGGGGGCCATTCCCAGGAATGGCCCCCTTTTTTGTTGCGGGGATGACATATCGGAGCAGCGTCTCGCCGCCCCTATACCCTTCCAAAATTCCGTGCCCGCAGAGGGCGCGGGATCCGGTCTTCTGCGTGCGCGGGCGGAAGGCCCAGCCATTTTCCCAAAGAGCGCCTTCAGCGCCGCCTGCCGTCGGTCGGATACAGCTGCCGCACCAGCGCGTCGTACTTTTTTTGCAGCCGCCGGTGCTCCCGCGCCAGCGCGTCGTGCTCGCTGCGCAGCCGTGCAAGCGCGGCTGCCGGGCTCAAAGCGCCTTGTCCCGGCGGCGCCATCGTCTCCGGACGCGAGAGCAGTTCCAGCGCAGACTCGTTCAAGAGCGCCGCGTTCCACTCGTTCCGCCGCAGCCTGTCCATTCGGGTGTGCCCGCGCTTTTTTGCCGTCCGCAGGAGAAGCCGCTCCCACTGGTCATAGACTGCGCCGCCCCCATAGCGCGCCTGGAAGGAGTCCCGGGCCGTTTCGCCCGCGTTTCTCCGCGCTTCCGGGGAGGCGGCCATCAGTTCCCGCAGCGCCGCGGCCAGCGAGGCCGGCGTCTCCTCCTCCGCCAGCGCGCCGCCGCCCGGCGGGATCAGTTCCCGGGCCGCCTCGCAGTTCCGAAACCCCACCAGCGGCAGGCTGTGGGCAGCCGCCTCCCCCAGCGCCAGTGGGAACGCCTCCTGCCGGGACGGCATACAGAAGAGGTCCGCCGCGCCGTAATACGCGTCCGAATCGGCAGCGTTCCCCGGAAAGGACACCCGGGGTTCCCGGCCCATGGCCTCGGCCATGGCATGGTAGAGATCCCAGCCCTGCCCGTCGCCCACCATGGTCAGCGACCAGTCCGGGAATTCGTCCTTCAGGAGCCTCCAGGCCCGCAGTAACAGGGAACCCCGCTTATCCTGTTCATGGAAGCACCCGACAAACAGGAGGGTGCGTTCCGTTTTCTCCGCGCGCGCCTGCCAATCCACCGCCCGGGGCTCTGGCGCCGGGCTGCCGATTACGTCGATGCGTCCATGCAGCGCCTTGGGGTAGCAGGCCTTATATGGCTCCAGCGGCACTTGGATGCGGTCGCAGCAGGCCAGCGCCGCATAATGCTCGTAGGGGCTCCAGCGTTCATGGGTCAGGATCCTCGGGTGGAGCGACTCCGCCGACACCAGCGGGATGCCTGTGCCTTCCAAAAGACGGGGAAATCGCAGAAAACCACGGCCGGCGCAATAGCCGACGAGTACGCTGCACCCGCATTCAAGCAGCCTCACCCGCACCCGGTCCCGCCCCTCTGCGGCGTCGAGATCGGCCTGCAGAAGCTCACAACCCTCCGGCAGCGGCGGCGCCGGAAGCCCTTCGGATTCGGTTCCCGCCGACGGTTTCGCGATGACCGTAACCCGGTGGCCTCTTTTGTGCATTTCTCCCGCAAGGTCGGCAAACAGCCTCCCGACCCCGTCCCTGTCGTACAGCAATGGTTCACAGATAAACGCCATTTGCAGGCCCGTGCCCCGCGTTTCCATATGCGCTCCTCCCTTTGTACTCCCGGGCCGGTCCTCATCGCGGCCCTTCCGGATTATTATAAAATACTGGGCGCAACAAAAGCGCAACAAAAAGCCCCCAATTTTCCAGCAATTGGGGACCTTCCAAATTATTTTTGTCTTTTCAATTCCTCTGTTCGGTTTCGTGGATTCCCATCGAAAACTCCGCCCAGCTATAGCAGATCATGTAGTCCCGGCGGTAGCTGTTCACCGCCTGCGGGTCCCCTTCCAAAAACCGGTAGCTGTCGCAGTCAAGCCGGGAAGGAACGATCGCCAGCCAGTCGTGCCCCTTGACCAGAATCTCCTCCACTCCCGCGTCCCGCAGTGTCGCCCGCAGGTCCGACGTAACCGTACGCAGATAGCTCTTCTGCACCGGCCCTGCGCTCTTTTCCTCCCACAGCACTGCGCACGCCTCCCCCGAGGTGACGCTGGCACCCCGCCGGTCCACCAGATAGGCCAGCAACTCCTTGGTTTTGCTGCGGTGGAAGGTCAGCGGGCGGCCGTCCACATACACGTCGAAGCCGCCGAAGGTTTTTACGCGCACCTTTTTCTGCATGCGGCCCTCCTCATAGAGGAACGTCAGCTCCCGCCGGATATCGTCCGCCGTGACGGGCTTCAACAGATATCCGGTGGCGTGGAGCCGGATCGCACCCAGCGCGTATTGCTCGTGCGCGGTGACGAAGATGATGGATGTCCTCGGACGCAGGTCCTTCAGCTTTTTAGCAAGGACAAGGCCGCTTGTGCTGCCCAGCTCCACATCCAAAAACGCCACGTTCACAGGGGCGCAGGCGGCATAATCCAGCGCCTCGCTCGGCATGGTAAACCGGGCCAGCTTATATTCCGGATCGACCTCGCGCAGGGCCTCCTCCAAATCGTCCAGGGCAAACGCCTCATCATCCACGGCAAGGTATCTCATCGGCCGCTTTCCTCCTTGGGGATTATAATGGTCGCTGTGGTCCCAACACCCGGCGCGCTTTCAATTTCCAGCGTCCCTCCGCACAGGCTGGCGAGCCGCCCCCGCACGTTGGCGATGCCGATATGTGCGCCCGTTCCCTCCGCCTGGGGGCGCAGCTGAAAGCCCAGGCCGTCATCCCACACGGTAATCCGGTAAGCGCGTTCCGTCTCCTCCGTACGGATGCCCACCCTGCCGCCGCGTTCCCTGCCGAGCGCCCCGTGGCGGACGGCATTCTCCACAATGGGCTGCAGCGTCAGCGGCGGGATGGTAAAGTCGCGGGGCCCTATTTCACAGGTCACCTGAAGCCGGTCCCGCTGCCGCTGCTGTTCCAGGTGCAGATAGGCTTCCGTATGCCGGAGCTCCGCTTCAAACGGGATGGGCGCCCTGCTCTTCAGGGAGTCCATATTTCCCCGCAGATACAGCGAAAAATCGCGTATTATCTGCTTGGCCTGTTTCTGATCGGTGTCGCACAGGTGCCGGATGGCGGTCAGGCTGTTATAGAGAAAATGCGGCTGGATCTGACTGAGCATGATGTCGATCCGTGCTTCCGCCAGCTCCGTCTCCTGGTGCTCGATCCGCAGTTCCTGTTCCGACTGGATGTTTGCGAAGATCAGCAGAATCGACAGCGTGACCCCAGCATTGAGCAGCGCAATTCCATAGTTCAGCATCTGGACGGCTTCAACAGCCAGCGGCAGGACGATGTAGCTGGACAGGCTCAGGAAATCCTTTCTCCGCAGATAACGGCGGCAGCGGACCATCATCATGATATCCGTGAGGTATATCAGCATGGGAACCGCCTGGGACAGCCAAAACCAGCTTCCCCGCTGATAGACGTTTCCCGCCCCCACCGAAAAGTACATCCCGTTCCAGAGGGAAAGCACGCTGCACGCCATCTGGATCGCGCACAGCGCCTCCGCGATGTGCACGAACCCTCTCCACACCTGAACCCGCGGGGCAAAATATTCTGCAATATATCCGGTAAACGCCAATAGCAGCGGTCCGGAAAAAAGATAGTAGAGCAGGCTGCCAATCCAGAGGGCCGCCGGGTACCAAGGCCGGGCGAACCCTTCAAACGCCCAGTTCGTGATGTCCGCGATCGCCATTACAAAGTTGAAGGCACACATCAGCTGAAAGCAGCGCCTCAGACGCTCCCGCCGTCCTCTGCCGAAGCAGAGGGAACAGAACAGGATCAGGCAGACGACACCGCTGTATAGGTCGAGCGCGATATTGATCTGTCGCAAACGCATCCCCCCGATTCGCGGGTCCGGATCCGGCCCTCCGCTATGATTAAGCATACTACATTTTACAGGCGATTTCAAACCGGACGGCGTCTCCCGGCGGCGCCATTTCCTGCCAAAAATTCCGCCCCAGGCGAAATCCCGGGGCGGGATTTTTTACCGTTCTGATTTTTCTCCGCTGCCAAGCCCCGCGGGAACAGGCACGCTCTGACAGCCGCCGCGCGCCCGCCCGGCCAGCAGAAACCCGCTGGTGAGCGCGGTGAGGGGCGCCACCGTGACCAGTCCGAAGGACCCCACCATGGTGTGGATGATTTCGGCGGCCACATATTTGTAATTGAGGATGTTGGGGATGGGGGTCCCCTGCGCCATGAACACCATCAGCAGGGCCACATAGCCGCCGGAGTAGGCCAGCAGCAGCGTGGTGGTCATGGTGCCCATGGCGGCCCGGCCCACGTTCATCCCGGAGCGCGCCGCCTCCCACTGGGAAATGTCGGGGCGCTTCTCCACCACCTCGTTTACCGCCGAGGTGATGTCCACCGCCAGATCCATCACCGCGCCCGAGGCACCGATAAAGATGGCGGCCATGAAGATGCGGGTCAGGCTCAGGTTCTGGTAGCCGCCGTAGAGCAGGCTTTCGGAGTAGGCCATGACCGCCCCGTGGATTTGAAAGAGGCCGGTAAAGAGGATTCCCAGCACACAGGTCGCCAGAATCCCCAGGAACGCGCCGGACACGGCGGCCATGCAGCGGCGGTCAAAGCCGTAAACCAGGGCGATGATGAGCAGTGTGAGGGCCAGCGTGACCGCAAGGCCGATCAGGACCGGATCGTGCCCCTTCAGGTAGAGGGGGACCAGCACCTTCCACAGCATGAGGATCGTCAGGGCAAAGGAGGCGATGGCCCGCAAGCCGGTGCGTCCGGCAAAGAGGACCAGGAAGACGGCGAAAACGCCGGCCAGGAGGAGTTCCTTGCCGATGCGGTCGTGGTCGATCATCGTGACGGAGCGGATCGCGTCCCCCTGATAGCTGACCACCACGAGGGCCCTGTCCCCGGGAGAAAAAATTTTGTCCTGCTCGAGGGAGCCGTTCAGCATGTTGACGCCGGACGCGGTCCGCCCCTGGAACCGGCCTCCCAGCAGTTCCAGCGTACAGATCTGTTCGCCCGAGCGGATCAGGCCGTTGTCGACGATGGCGGAGTCGTCCACCGCCAGCACGCGGGCGGAGCAGCGGTCGGCCTCCCGGTATTGGACGGCGCCCTCATAACCCGTGGGCAGAAGCAGCAGGACGGCGATCAGCGCCGCGCAGAGGACCACCGGCGCGTGGTACCGGAGCCGGGCGGAATCGAATGACATTCTTTTCATATGGTCGAAGATTTCCTTTCGATACCAGCAGACGGATGCGGCCAAAGGGCCGCATCCGTCTGCCGTTTATGAAGAGAGGGAAAGGCGGATTACCGGACGGCCAGCATCCCGGCCAGCCTGTGATAGATCTCGGTGTTGTCGTAGTATCCGTTGAAGGCCTCGGCCCCGGCGCCGTCGGCCAGCACCGCCACGGGCAGGCCGGTATGGCTGTAGGAGGTAAAGGAGATGCCCGCCTTGTTGTTGATGATGTGGGTGATGGTGACGCTCAGCGGCTCGTAGGTGCCGTAGAGCACATACTCCTCCTGCCCGTACTGGCTGGCGGCGGTCCCATTGACGCTCTTTTCATAGGCGGCGCGCAGCTGGGATAGCTCGTACTCGGTGAGGACCAGCCTGTCGCCCTCCTCCCCCCGGGCCTTCAGGCCGAAGAGGTTCTCCACGTCGGCCAGCACCTCCTCAAAGGAGGTCTTCTGCTCCTTGTAGGCGGCCACGTAATCGCTGTCGTATTTGGCGTAGGAAATCTTCTGGCTTTTCAGCAGGTCCAGATAGGTGTCGTAGTCGGTCCCGGCAAAGCCGATGGTCAGGCCGCCGGTCTCGTGGTCGCCGGTGACGAGGATCAGCGTCTCCTCCGGCTTCGTTTTTGCAAAGTCGACAGCCACCTGGACGGCGTCGGCCAGCGCCTGGGTGTCGTGGATGGTGGAGGCCGCGTCGTTGGCGTGGCAGGCCCAGTCGATCTTGCCGCCCTCGCACATCATGAAGAAGCCCTTGTCGTTCTCCAGGACCTCAATCCCCTTGGAGACGTAATCGGCCAGCGACATCATCTCCTCCGTCCGGTCGAGCTCATAGGCCATGGCGTCGGAATCCGCCAGATACTCGTCGATGATGATCGCCTTTTCGGTGGAGGCGTTTACCGCCTCGGCTTCGGCGCGGGTCGTGGCCAGCGTGTATCCGGCGCTTTTGGCCAGGTCGTAGAGGTCCTCTTTGTCCCCGTCCGGGCCGGTGGGCTTGAGCAGGCCGCCGCCCGCAAAGTAATCGAAATCGGAGGCGATCATCTCCAGGCCGATCTCATAGTAGCTGCCGCGGCTCTGCTGGTGGGCATAGAAGGCGGCGGGGGTGGCGTGGTTGAGGTTGACGGAGGTGATCACGCCGATCTCCCAGTCCTTCTGCCTGTGCAGCTTTTCAGCGATCGTCTCATAGGCGACGGTGCCCGTCTCGTCCATGTTGATGGTGCCGGAATAGGTTTTGTACCCGGTGGAGATCGAGGTGGCCGTGGAGGCCGAATCGGGGGCGAAGCTGTTGGAATCGTAGGTCACCGCGGAGCCGGCGACCGGGAAGTTCATAAAATTCAGGTACTCGGGGCCGTCCAGGACCGCTCCCTGGTTGTCGTCCAGGCTGGGCTGCGCCATCCAGTAGTCCCCGTCGTTGATCGCGCCGAGGAAGTCCGAGGTCGACTGAATCTGGGGATAGCTCATCCCGTCTCCGATAAACAGGAAGACGTATTTCGGGGCTCTGGGGGACGCCTCGGCAGACGGGCTCTCCGTCTGGGAAGCGGAAGCGGCGCTCGGCGCGGGAGCGGGCGCCGACTCCGGGGCGGGCGCGGAAGGGCCGCTGCACGAGGCCAGCGTGCAGCAGGCGGCGAAAGCCGCCAGGGTTCGTACCAGTGGGCGTTTCCAGTTCATAGTTGGTTCCTCCATCTTTTTCATCATGTTGCTTTGGACATGGGAAGCATACCAGAGAAATACAGGAAAAACGATCATGCCCGCGTAAAAAGACGGTAAAAATTCCAAAGCCTCCCGCGGCGCGGACCGCCCGGGCGCGGGCCAAAAAATGCGCGCGGAATCGATTATTTTTGCGCATCTTGCCGCTTGACATCGGCGGCGTTTGGCATTACGCTGGTACGGTACGGAACGAACCGGCAAAACGGAGGCAAACACATGGCAATGAAATTGAACAAGCAGCTCCCGCTGCCCGCCGACCTCAAGGCGGAATACCCGCTCTCCCGGGAGGTCACCGGGGTCAAGGCGCGGCGCGACGCGGAAATCCGCGACATCTTCACCGGGCGTTCGGACAAGTTCGTCGTCATCGTCGGGCCCTGCTCGGCCGACAACGAGGACTCGGTCTGCGACTATGTGTCGCGGCTGGCCGCCCTCAACGACAGGCTCTCCGACCGGCTCATGCTCATCCCCCGCATCTACACGAACAAGCCCCGCACCACCGGCGAGGGCTACAAGGGCATGCTCCACCAGCCCGAACCCGACAAGGCGCCCGACCTGCTGGCGGGCATCATCGCCATCCGGCGGATGCATACCCGGGCGATCATGGAAAGCGGGCTCACCTCCGCCGACGAGATGCTCTACCCCGAAAACCGCAGCTACCTCGACGACCTGCTCTCCTATGAGGCGGTCGGCGCGCGCTCGGTGGAAAACCAGCAGCACCGGCTGACCGCGAGCGGGATGGACATCCCCGTGGGGATGAAGAACCCGACGAGCGGCGACTTCGCCGTGACGCTCAACTCGGTCTTCGCGGCGCAGCACCCCCACAACTTCATCTACCGCGGCTGCGACGTCACCACCGGCGGGAACAACCTCGCCCACGTCATCCTGCGCGGCGGCGTGGACAAATACGGCACCACGATCCCCAACTACCACTACGAGGACCTCATGCGCCTCATGGAGATGTACGGGGAGCGCGGCCTCAAAAATCCCGCCGTGATCGTGGACGTCAACCACTCCAACTCGAACAAGCAGTATAAGGAGCAGATCCGCATCGTCAGCGAAGTGCTCCACAGCCGCAACTACAACCCCGACCTCAAAAAGCTCGTCAAGGGCGTGATGATCGAAAGCTACCTCGAGGAGGGCTGCCAGAAGATCGGCGGGGAGCACGTCTACGGCAAGTCGATCACCGACCCCTGCCTCGGCTGGGCCGACACCGAAAAGCTCCTCTGCAAGATCGCCGAAACCTGCTGAAACGGCGGGAGGCGACCGGCAATGCCGGGCGCCTCCCGCTTTGTTTTTGATCCGGTCAGCCGAGCAGCTTGAAAATCGAAACGATCTTGTTGAGCGACCCGATGGGGTCCTGCATGTTCAGCAGGTTCCCGAGGATGCCGTTCGGCCGGTTCCCGCCGGACGCCGCGTTCCGGCCCGTCTGCTGCGGGCGTCCGGCCGGCCGGGGCATCTGCCGCGGCTGTGCCGTCTGCTGCGGACGGGGCTGCCGCATGGCCTGGGGCCGGGGCGTCCGGCCGGGTTGACGATTCTGCATAAAAACCTCCATGCGCCCGGCGGCGCTGAATCGGGCTGGCCCCCGCCGCGCGGCGGAGGCCGCCCATGCTTTTGCCGGGCGGCAAAAGGGCCGCGTTTTTTTCGCGGTTTCCTCTTAATGCCATCCTATGCGAAAAACGGCGGGCCGCCACGCCGCTCGGCTCTTTTTTCGTTTGGATTTTCCAGCGCGCCCATCGGTTCCCTCTGATCATTCCGCGGAAATTGCGGACAATAATGCCGAGGTGATTAAAATGGAACAGCCTTTGAACCAGACGATCCCTCCCGAACCCCGGCGGACAGTCCTGTCGGAGCAGGATCTCCGGACACTGTCCCGGCGGTTTGGCTCCACGCGCTCCTACCAGGGCAGCGTCGTCGGCATCACCGACGAACGCATGCGCCAGCTGGCGGAGCACTTTACACCATGAGCGGAGGCGGCGGCATGCAGAACAGCGGCGATCTTTACGACCTGATCGCACAGGACGGCAGGGCGCACCAGTTTTTCGCCGCCCTGCCCGACGGCGTGCGCGACGCGGTGAGCTGGCAGGCCAAAAGCCTTCACAGCTTTCCCGAGCTGCGGGCCTGTGCGCAGGAACTGCTCAGCGACTATGACTGAGGGGGAATTCGATGGAAAAGCCCCTGGAGTACTATCCCATCCACTACGATGAGCTGGAAAGCTACCTCGTCAGCCGCCTCAACGATGAAGAGGACGACGGCGGGGAAGACGACATCCGAAGCGTGATCTGTTGAACGGGGCTGCGGCCCCGTTCGTTTTTTTGCAGAAAAAGCCGTCCCCGTACGGGGACGGCTTTTTCATCCTGCGTTCACAACGTTGACCGGGCTGCCCGCCAGAAACGCCCGCAGGTTCTCCACCGCCACGTCCATCAGCCGCTGGCGGCTCTCCCTGGGCGCCCAGGAGATGTGCGGGGTGATCAGGCAGTTTTTCGCCGCCAGGAGCGGGTTGTCCGCGCGGATGGGCTCGTCGGAAACCACGTCCAGGCCGGCGGCGTACACCTTCCCGCTGTCCAGCGCGGCGGCGAGGTCCTCTTCCACAATGAGCGGGCCGCGCGAATTGTTGAGGAGGATCACCCCGTCCTTCATCTTCGCGATGCTCTCCCGGTTGATGATCCCGCGCGTCTCGGGGAAGAGCGGGCAGTGCAGCGCGATCACGTCCGACTCCGCCAGGAGGGCGTCCAGCGGGACATATTCCCCGATGGCGCGCCCCTCCTCGCAGGGACGCCCGTCGTACGCGAGCACCCGCATCCCCATCGCCCTCGCGATCTTCCCGGTCGCACGGCCGATCCGCCCGAAGCCGATGATCCCCATCGTCTTGCCGTCCAGCTCGATCAGCGGATAGTCCCAGAAGCACCAGTCCGGCCCCTCCTGCCAGCGTCCGGCGTGCACCGCCTCGCTGTGATGGGCCGCATGGTGGCAGATTTCAAGCAGCATCGCGATCGCGTACTGCCCGACGGCGGCGGTCCCATAGGTGGGGACGTTGCAGACGGGAATGCCGCGTTCCCGCGCGGCGCCGACGTCCACGACGTTGTAGCCGGTCGCCAGCACGCCGATAAACCGGAGCGCGGGGCAGTCCTCGATGACCTCCCGCGGGAGCGGGACCTTGTTGGTGTAGACCGCTTCGGCGTCCCCAATCCGTTCCCTGACCAGCCCGGGCGGCGTGCGGTCGTAGACCTCCAGCTCGCCGAGCGCCTCCAGGCCCGCCCAGCTCAGATCGCCGGGGTTTTCAGTATACCCGTCCAATACCACGATTTTCATAGTCCGCCTCCCTAATGTTATCTGACCAGCGCAAGGCCGAGCAGCGCCCCCGCGAGAATGACGGTGGGGATGCTCCTTTTCGCAAGCAGCAGGGCGCCCGCCGCCGCCCCGATGATAACCGCCGGCCAAAGCGGCGCGCCGTTCACAAAATAGTTGGCCTCCCCCAGCGGAACGGCGACCGCGAGGATCATGCCGATGCACACCGGGCGGATGCCGTAGAGCGCGTTTTGCAAAAACCGGTTCTGCCGGAACTTGACCATGAAATGGCATGCCAGCATGCAGACGGTGAGCGAGGGGGTCATCACCCCGAGCGTGGTGGCGATCGCGCCCGGCAGGCCCGCCACCTGAATGCCGACAAAGGTCGCGCAGTTGATGCCGAGAGACCCGGGCGTCATCTCCGCGATCGCCACGATGTCCGAAAGCTGCTCCATCGTCATCCAGTGGTGGGAGAGCATCTCCTGGTTGATGAAGGGAATCATCGACAGGCCGCCGAAGCTGCAAAAGCCGATCTTGAGGTAGCTCCAGAAGAGCTGTAACCAAATCACTCCCGCACCCCCCTGAGCATGAGACCCGCGGCCGCGCCGAGCAGCACCACGAGGATGTTGTTGATCGGAAGAAAGAGGCAGATCAGAAAGCCCCCCAGCACAATCCCGTACTGGACCTTCTCCTGGATGGCGATGGAACGCAGGCTGGCCGCCGCGGAGAGGATGATCGGCACGACGGCGGCGCGCACGCCGACCATGGCGCGCGCGATATAGACGTTGCGGCGGAACTGTTCGTAGAAAATCGTGACCACCGACAGCACGACGACGGAGGGCGCGGCCACCCCCACGGCCGCGATGACGCCGAAGAGCACCCCGCCCACATGGTAGCCGAACATCACGGCGATGTTGATGACCATGATCCCGGGAAACGACCGCCCCACCGACACGATGTCCAGCAGGTCCTCCTTGGAAATCCAGCCGCGCCTGTCGACGAATTCCCGCTGGAGCTGCGCCACGATGCTCCAGCCGCCCCCAAAGGTGAAGAGCCCGATTTTAAAGAGCAGCAGGAAACAGCAGAGCGGCCTGGGAAGCCCACGCCTTACATCCAACACTCCACCCCCGTTCTTTCGCCGCGCGCGGGAATTTCCCCGCCCCTTCCCAGGCGGGAAAATCCCGTCCGCCCGTCTTCTTCGGCGGCCGGTTCCGTCCCGGCCGCCACGCGCCCTGTAATAGGGGAGCCCTTCTCCCTTCCATGCCTATGATACCCGCCGCGGCGCCCGCCGTCAAACGGCCGGATTCTCTGGCCCGCGGCACGGCCGCGCACAGGCATGGCGGGACGCTTAAATTTCATCTGCGTCCTTATGGGTTTTCCCGGCCGGATCCGCCGCTTCCCATAACCGAAGGTGATCAAATCATCTTTTCCGGGAGGAGGACACGATCCGCGGGTTTGCCTTTTGCTCACCTGTTCAAGCATCAATAAGCCATGTATTTTCAAAAGATTGGTTGTTTTCACCTTTTACTGTACCCCATGGGCACTGATTTGTCTAATATTTAATCCTCATATCAATCATAACTTTTTATCATGAAATTTTGGAAGGCAGCCGTTTACCGCCGAAAAATCCGCGCTGTGTTCACGCCGTTCGAGCGCCTGCACCGGACGCGGCCGCCCGGCATATGCTGGTATGGGCAAATGCCCGATCTGTTTTGGAGGCTTTATCTATGGCTAACAATCGATTCTTGAACCCTATCTTCCCGGAGGAACGGATCTGTAACTGCCGTCCTCCGATACCTCCCTGTCCCCCGCCGGTACCTCCCTGCCCGCCGCCCTGTCCCTGTCCGACGGGGATCACCGGTCCCACGGGACCGATCGGCCCGCAGGGACCGATTGGTCCGCAGGGCCCCATCGGCGCCACCGGCCCCACCGGCGCGACCGGTGCAACAGGCGCGACGGGCGTCGGCGCCATAGGCCCCATCGGGCCGACGGGCGCAACAGGCGCGACCGGAGCCACCGGCCCCACTGGCGTCTCCGTCACAGGGGCGACCGGCGCGACCGGCGCAACCGGGCCCACCGGACCCACAGGTCCCACAGGCCCCACCGGGCCCAGAGGGGAAACCGGCGCGGCCGACGCCATCGTCATCCGCAATACCACCACCGCCGAGCCCGGGACCCCGGCCGCGGTCGTGGACGTCACCGGGGGGTCGACGCACGTCCTGGACTTCACCATCCCCCGCGGCGCCACCGGCGCGGCCGGCGCCACAGGTCCAACCGGACCGGCTGGACCGACCGGAGCAACCGGGGCAACGGGCGCCGAGGGCGCGGTCGGAGCAACCGGGGCCACCGGAGCGACCGGCGAAACCGGGGCGACCGGCGAAACCGGGGCAACCGGCGAAACCGGTCCCACGGGCGCGGCCGCGACCATCCGGATCGGCTCCGTGATCACCGGCGATCCCGGCACAGAAGCCCAGGTCACCAACTCGGGCACCGACGAGGACGCCGTCTTCGACTTTGTCATTCCGCGCGGAGAGCCGGGAGGCGGCGGGACCCCCGACGTCCTCGCCACGGTGGACTCCACGGCCCAGCCGACCGCCGCGGGGAGCGCGCTTGTCTTCACCGACAACCCGCTCGTCTCCGGCACCTCCATCTCCCACACCGCCGGCAGCCCCGACGTGGTGATCCATCAGCCCGGTATCTACCAGGTGTCCTTCAGCGGCTCCTTCACGGCCGACGCCGGAACCACGATCCCCACGACCCTCCTGACGACCCTCAACCAGAATGGCGCGCCCGTCCCCGGGGGCACGGCGCGGCACACCTTTACCGCCACCGGGGAGACCGCGGAGCTGGCCTTCAGCGTCCCCTTCCAGGTGACGGCTCCCCCGGTAAACCTCAACGTCGTCGCCAGCGAGGCAGGCTTCACCGGCACGGACCTGACCCTCACGGTCATCCGCCTCGGCGACTGACCGGCCCTTTCCCCCGCTTTCCGTCTCCGCCCGCGCCGCCCTCC
>NZ_CABUCJ010000020.1 GCF_902490045.1 uncultured Anaerotruncus sp. | reverse complement strand
CCCTTGAGCGCCCTTCTTCCGTCGACTTCTTGGGCGCGCAAGAAGTCGACCCGCCCGCCGGGGCGGGACCCGGCAATCCTCGCCGCCGCAGGCGGCTCCCCTAAAGCGCCCCGGAGGGGCGCGACAGAAGCCCTCCGGACCCCGGGCGGACCTCCAAGGAGGGCCCTGCCGCCCCGAGCGGCAAAGGAAAGAAAGGAATTCACCAGAATGAAAGGGTTTGAACACCTGCTGACCGGCCTGCCCGCCTTTGAGCGGGTGAAAAGCGCGGTGAAGAACCGGGCGACCCCCGTGCTCGTCACCGGGCTCTCGAACGTGCACAAGGCGCACATGATCGTTTCGCTTGCCGGCCTGCTGGAGACCGGCGGGCTGGTCGTCGCGTCCGACGAGGCGGCGGCCACCCGGCTCTGCGAGGACGTCAACATCATGGCGGGGGAGGGAACGGCGGCCCTCTTCCCCTCGCGCGAGTGGACCTTTCAGGAGGTGCAGGGGGCTTCGCGGGAATACGAGCACGCGCGGCTCGCGGTGCTCGGCCGGCTGCACGCGGGAAGTTTAAAGATCGTGGTGGCGTCGGCGCAGGCCGCGCTCCAGTATACGATGCCCCCCGGGGTGCTGGAGAAACGCATCCGCACCCTCGAGGCGGGGAAGGAATACCAGATGGAGGAGCTGACGCGGTTTCTGGTGTCGGCGGGATATACCCGCTGCGACCAGGTGGACGGCGTCTGCCAGTTCTCCCAGCGGGGCGGCATCCTCGATTTTTTCCCGCCCCACATGCCCGATCCCTTCCGCGTTGAATTCTGGGGGGACGAGATCGACACGATCTCCACCTTCAAGACGGACACCCAGCGCAGGGTCGACACGGTCAGGCGGGTGGACATCACCCCGGCGGCCGAGGTGGTGGCGGACAGCCCCGAACGGCTGGTGAAGCTCCTGCAGGGCGCGATGAAAAACATCCGCGGCACCCGCGGCAAGCTCGCGAAGGAGAGGCTCGAGGAGGAGATCGCGCGGATTTCCGACGGCATCATGCCCCAGAGCCTCGACCGCTGGCTGCCGCTGCTCTATCCCGCGCCGGCGACCGTCTTCGATTACCTGCGTGACCGGCCGCTCTTCCTCTGCGACACGGCCAACTGCCGCGAGGCGCTTAAAAACGTGCTCTGGCAGCAGAACGAGGACGTCAAAATCCTGCTCGAGGAGGGCGTGCTCTTCAAGGGATGCGACCGGTTCGGCGAGGATTTTGTGGATTTGCAGCGGCACGCGTCGGAATCGAACAGCGTGCTGCTCGACACCTTCGTCCGCTCGGTGGGGGATATCCCGCTGAGGGACATGATCGATGTGAACGCCGTCCAGCTCTCCTCCTGGAGCGGCGAGTTTTCCCTGCTGCGGGAGGACGTGCAGAACTACCTTTCGCGCGGTTACTGCGTCATCGTCTTCGCGGGGACCTACCGCGCCGCCGTGACGCTGGCGGAGGATCTGCAGAAGGAAAACATCCGCGCCGTCGAGTGCGAGGAGATCGGCAGGCTCACGCCGGGCGTGGTGTATGTCGTCGCGGCGAGCATGTCGGCGGGCATGGAATACCCCGATCTGAAGCTCGCGGTCATCTCGCAGGCCAAGGCGGTCGTGCAGGGCGCCAAGCGGAAGCCCCGCCCCAAGGAGGGCAAAAAGCTCCGCGACATCAGCGACCTGACGCCGGGGGACTACGTCGTGCACGTCTCCCACGGCATCGGCGTGTTCGAGGGGATCGTCAAGCGGGACGTGCAGGGGATCGTCAAGGACTACATCAAAATCCGTTACGCGGGCACCGACATGCTCTTCGTGCCGGTCACCCAGCTCGACCTCGTCAGCAAATACGTCGGCGTGCGGGACGACGCGAACGTGCGCCTCAATAGATTAAATTCCGTCGAGTGGCAGAAGACCCGCCAGCGGGTCAAAAAGGCCGTCGAGGACATGGCAAAGGAGCTGACCGAGCTCTATGCCAAACGGATGGCGGTCAAGGGCTACGCGTTTTCGCCCGACACCGACTGGCAGAACGACTTTGAGCGGCGGTTCGCCTTTGAGGAGACGGACGACCAGCTCCGCTGCATCGACGAGATCAAGTCGGACATGGAAAACGCCGTCCCGATGGACCGGCTGCTCTGCGGCGACGTGGGCTTCGGCAAGACGGAGGTGGCGCTCCGGGCCGCCTTTAAATGCGTGATGGACGGCAAGCAGTGCGCGCTGCTCTGCCCGACGACCATCCTCGCGTGGCAGCACTACCAGACGACCACCCGCCGGATGGAGGGCTTTCCCATCAAGGTGGAGCTGCTCTCCCGCTTCCGCTCGGCAAAGGAGCAGAAGCAGATCCTTTCCGAGCTGCGGCGGGGCGAGATCGACATGATCATCGGCACCCACCGCCTCGTCCAGAACGACGTCCAGTTCAAGGATCTCGGTCTCTGCATCATCGACGAGGAGCAGCGGTTCGGCGTGCGGCATAAGGAAAAATTCAAGGAGATGCGCGCCACCGTCGACGTGCTGACCCTTTCGGCGACCCCCATCCCGCGCACCCTCAATATGGCGATGAGCGGCATCCGGGACATGAGCGTCATCGAGGAGGCGCCGCAGGACCGCCACCCGGTGCAGACCTATGTGGTCGAGCACGACTGGGGCGTGATCGCGCAGGCAGTCGAGCGGGAGCTGCGGCGGGGCGGGCAGGTGTTCTACCTGCACAACCGCGTCGAGAGCATCGATTCCTGCGCCTTCAAGATCAAGCAGATGGTCCCCGAGGCGCGCATCGTCACGGCGCACGGCAAGATGGGGGAGGAGCAGCTCTCCCGTGTGTGGCAGCAGCTGCTCGACTACGAGGTCGACATCCTCGTCTGCACGACGATCATCGAGACGGGCGTCGACGTGCCCAACTGCAACACCCTCATCATCGAGGACGCCGACCGCATGGGGCTTTCCCAGCTCTATCAGCTGCGCGGGCGGGTGGGGCGCTCCACCCGGCGCGCGTTCGCCTATCTCACCTTCCGGCGGGACAGGGAGCTCTCAGACATCGCCGCCAAGCGGCTGTCCGCGATCCGGGAGTTCACCTCCTTCGGGTCGGGCTTCCGCATCGCGATGCGCGACCTCGAAATCCGTGGGGCGGGCAACATCCTCGGCGCGCAGCAGCACGGCCACATGGAGGCGGTCGGCTACGACATGTACCTCAAGATGCTCTCCGAGGCGGTGGCGGAGCAGAAGGGCGAAACGCCCGTCAGGACGGCCGCGGAATGCATGGTCGACGTGCGTGTGGGCGCGCACATCCCCGAGGACTACATCGACAACCTTGCCCAGCGCATCGACATCTACAAGAAGATCGCCGCCATCCAGAACGAGGAGGACGCGATGGATCTCATCGACGAGCTGATCGACCGGTTCGGCGATCCGCCCGACGCGGTCAAGGGGCTGGTGGACGTGGCGCTTGTACGCAACACCGCCTCCCAGATGGGCATCCGGGAGATTTCCCAGCGCGGGGACGCGGTGCTGCTCTACCCAGAGGTCATGGACATGTCCCGCGCGGGCTCGCTCGCCGTCAGGCTGCGCGGCCGCGTGATGGTCAGCGCGGGCAGCAAGCCGTACATCACCGTCAAAATCCCCGCGGGTTCCGAACCGCTCGACACCATCCGCGAGGCGCTCGCCGCGATGGGGGAGTGATCTTTTGCGGCGGGCTGCATAAGCGGCGTGGCGCGGAACAGGATAAGACCGGATGGAAACCGTTTCCCGAACCGTGTGGAATTTCTAGTGGACTTTTTGGGGGCGGCGTTGTATAATAAGCGGGTATGCAAGCAATACCCCTTACAGGAGGAATTCAAAATGACGACTTTTAAAAAAATCGCGGCGCTCGGCCTGGCCGTGCTGACGGCCGCGGGCCTCGCCGCCTGCAGCACGGGCGGGGACACCAAATGGGCTGCCAAGGCGGGCGACCTGACCGTTCCGGCCGGCGTCTACATCAATGAGCTGATCACTGCGTATTCCGACGCGACGATCGACCTTCCGGCGGACGTCAAGGATCCGCTCAAGGAGCAGGTGGACGGCGTCACCGTCTCCCAGAAGGTCACCGAGGAGGCCAAAAAGGGCCTTGCCGAATACATCGCGGTCGAGCAGAAGTTCAGCGAGATGGGCCTTGTCATGAGCGAGCTCGACAAGTCAACGGTCGAACAGACCGCCGAGCAGTACTGGACCGGCTTCCGCCTTGAGGAGACCTACACCGCCAACGGCGTGTCCAGGGAGTCGTTCATCCTCGCGCAGGAGAACATGGTCAAAAAATCGATGATCTTCAACGCGATCTACGGCGAGGGGGGCACCGACCCGGTGCCCGAGGAGGAGCTTAAGACCAAGTTCTCCACCGACTACGCCAAAATCCTGCTGATCCCCGTGTCGATCAATCCCGCAGAGGACACCGACGAGGCGAAGGCCAAGGCCAAGGAGCAGGCGTCCGAGCTGATCAACAAGTACCTCGAGCGCGCCAAGGCGGGCGAGGATATGGAGACGCTCGTCTACGAGGCCCGCAAGGAGCTTTCGGGCAACCAGGACCTCGAGAAGCCGGAGGCGGGCACCTCCTTCAGCTTTGTCAACCGGGAGAACTCCTCCTATTCGCAGGAGGTGGTCGACACGATCTTTGCCGCGCCGCTCGGGGAGCCGACCGTCGCCGAGTCGGAGGATGGGATCTATCTCTTCGTCCGCTACGATGTGGCGGAGAACGAGAGCGACTTTACCCAGCGCAGGGCGTCGCTGGTCTCCGCGCTGCGCGGGGACGCGTTTGACGAGCAGGTTTCCCAGTGGGCGGACTCGCTCACCGGCGTCACCTATAACGACGCGGCTCTCAAGCGCTACACGCCTGAAAAATTGAAGGTTGCCTGACCGGGCTGACCGGAATAAAAAAGCCGGCGCGTGCGCGCCGGCTTTTTTGTCCCCAAACGGCCCGGGAAAGGGTTCTATAGGTACCGAAGGACAAAAAATCAACCGTAAAGGAGATCGATCCGATGAAGACGCCCCGGCGCCGGTCCGCGCCGCGTGCCGGACTGTCCGCCCGGTATGCGGCCCGCGGCCCGCGGGGAAAAGCGGACCCCGGTTTACGGAAGTTTGCCTTCGCCTGATAAAATAAAAACGGACGGCCGCGCAGCGGCCGTCCGTTTTTATTTTGCTCAGACGCGCTCGAAAAAGCTCGCGTCCTTCTTGCAGATGGGGCAGATAAAGTCGGGCGGAAGCTCCTCGCCCTCGTAGATGTAGCCGCAGACCTTGCAGCGCCAGCCGTGCTTTTCGGCGGGCTTTTTGTAGGAGGGGGCGTTGGGCGGGGTCTCGCCCTTCTTGACCTTGTGGTAGTAGTCGTAGGTCATGACGGGCGCGTCGGAGAGCTTGACCGCCTCGAGCGATTTGCCGACAAAGAGCATGTGGGTGTCGAGGTCGAGCTTGTCGATCACCTCGCAGGAGAAAAACGCGGCGGCGGTCTGCGTGGGATACCACACCCCGTTCGCGTCCGTGCCGTGGGGGATGCCCGCGAACTTGTCCTCCTCCCTGCCCGAGCGGAAGCCGAAGCGGCCGATCAGATCCATCGTGGCCTCCTCTGTGAGCGCCGCGGCGTTGAAGAAGCCCGACCGCTCGATCAGCGAGGTGGTCAGGTTCTGCTTGGAGACCGCGACCGCGACCTTGGGCGGCTCGGCGGTCACCTGCGTGACGGTGTTGACGATGCAGCCGTTCTGCTTGCCGTCAAACGCGGAGCTCAGCACATAGAGCCCGTAGGACATCTTGAAAAACGCCTGTAAATCCAGCATGAAACATCCTCCTTCTGTCTTGTATCTTGCCACTGATCCGGGGCCTCCATTCATGGGGACCGCCGCTTTATGGGCGGCGGCGCCGGGGCGGGGCCCGGGAAATCACATCACAATCGCGCCGTAACGGGCGGCGACCTCCTCGAGGTCCTCCTTTTCGATCTCGCAGGAGGTGGAGACGACGATGGCCTTGCCGTTGTAGTGCAGCAGGGCGCTGTCGAGCGCCTCGAGCGACTCCGACTCAAAGGCGACGGGCATGTCGACCATGTGCGCGTTGAGGGAGAAGCGGTAGCCGTCGTCGGGGGTGTCGAGGTGGATGAGCACCGCGTCGCAGCTGTCGTGCGAAACCTCCAGCAGCGTATCCGCCATATCCACCTCACAGGTGATCGGCTCGGAGTATTCAAGGTCGTCGTCAAGGTAGTAGACCTCCCGCCCGGCGGCGAGGATGTCGTAGTCTGCGGCCGCGACCTTCACACGGTCGACGTCGAAGGCGTCCACCATGTGGCGGAGCGCGGCGACGTATTCCGGGTCGGTGCCGCAGCAGCCGCCGATGATCGACACGCCGCGCCGCATGAGGCGGGCGCACCTGTCGGCGAACTGCACGGGGGAGAGCGCGGGATTGCCCGCGTTGGGCTTGGCGATGAGGGGGATTTTCGCATAGGGCGCGATCCGCTCAAAGATGGGCGCCATGTCGTCCGGCCCCTCCGAGCAGTTGAGCCCGAAGGCCGAGAGCCCCAGGTCCTGGAGCACGACCAGCGCGGCGAGCACGTCGTCTCCCCACATGGTGCGCCCCTCGGCGTCGGCCGTCATCGTCAAAAAGAGCGGGAGTCCCGTCTGCCGGGCGGCAAGCACGGCCGCGCGGCATTCGGAGAGGGAGCTCATCGTCTCGATGGCCAGCAGGTCGGCGCCCGCGTCGGCGAGCGCCTGGGCCTGTTCGGCGTAGATGCCGATCAGGTGTACGAACTCTGTCTCGCCGAACGGCTCGCACATCAGCCCGGTGGTGGACATGTCCCCCGCGACGAGCGTTTCGCGCCCGGCGAGCGCCTCCCGGACGGTGCGGATGAGGGCGGTGTTCAGCTCCGCCACCTGCTCGCTCAGGCCGTACATCCGCAGGTTGCCCGCGTTCGCAAGGAAGGTGGGGGCGTAGACCACGTCGCTGCCCGCGCCGGCGTAGCCGCGCACGACGGAGGCGACCGCCTCCGGGTGCTCCAGCGCCCACTGCTCGACGCAGACGCCCGCGGGCATCCCCGCCTTGATGAATTCGGTGCCCGTCGCGCCGTCGAGCAGCAGCGGCAGGCGCAATCGACTTCGGCCGTTGTCTTCCATCTTTCGGTTCCTCCTACATGCTTTCAGGGTAGGTGATTTTTAGCAGATTTAATACATTCCGTATAACCGTCCGCGCCGCGAGGCAGAGGTTGAGGCGCGCCTGCATGAGCGGCTCGGCCTCCCCCTTGACGCGGCAGACGGTATAATACTTGTGGAAAAGCGTCGCGACGTCGATCGCGTACTTGGTGAGGCGCGCGGGGTCGTAGCTCCTGGCCGCGTCGACGATCTCCTGCGGGAAGCGCGCGAGCGCGCGGATGAGCTCGGCCTCCTCGGGGGTGTTCAGCGCGGCGAGCTCCTTTTGGGTGCAGGCGCGCGGGACGACGCCCTCCTCTGCGAGCTTGCGCAGCAGGGAGCAGATGCGCGCGTGCGCGTACTGCACATAGTAGACGGGGTTCTGCATCGACTGTTCGACCGCCAGCCCGAGGTCGAAATCGACCATCGAGTTGGGCTCGCGCAGGTTGAAGAGGAAGCGCGCCGCGTCGACCGGCACCTCGTCGATGAGGTCGGTCAGCGAGATCGCCTTGCCGGTGCGCTTGGACATCTTGACCGGCTGGCCGTCCTGCATGAGCCGCACGAACTGCATCAGCACGATATCCAGCTTGGAGCCGTCGAGCCCGATGGCGTCCATCGCGCCCTTGAGGCGGGCCACATGGCCGTGGTGGTCGGCGCCCCACACGTTGATGACCCGCTGGAAGCCGCGCACCGCGAACTTGTTGTAGTGGTAGGCGATGTCCGCCGCGAAATAGGTGGGGAAGCCGTTGGCGCGCACGAGCACCTCGTCCTTCTCGCCGCCGTTTTCGGTGGCGCGGTACCAGAGCGCCCCCTCCTTCTCGTAGGTCATGCCGCGCTCGGTGAGCTTTTGGATCGCCTCGTCGATCGCGCCGTGGTGCAGGCCGCTCTCGTGGAACCACACGTCGTAGACGATGCGGTAGCGCTCGAGGTCGGCCTTCAGCTTTTCGATGTTTTTGGGCAGCGCGTAGTCGACGAGCGCCCGGCGGCGTTCCTCCGCCGGCGCGTCGAGGTACTTGTCCCCGTTTTGGTCCGCGAATTCCTTTGCGCGCTCGCGGATGTCGTCCCCGTGGTAGCCGTCCTCGGGGAAGGGAACCGCCTCCTCGCCTCTGTAGAGCTGGAGATAGCGGGCCTCGAGGGAGAGGCCGAACTTTTCGATCTGGTTGCCCGCGTCGTTGACGTAGAACTCGCGGGTCACGTCGTAGCCCGCCCAGTCGAGCGCGGCCGCGAGGCAGTCGCCCAGCGCGCCGCCGCGCGCGTTGCCCATGTGCATGGGCCCGGTGGGATTGGCGGAGACGAACTCGACCTGGACTTTTTCCCCGCGCCCAAAGCCGGTGCGGCCGAAGGAATCCCCCTCGTGCAGCACCGCCGCGACGACGTCCGCGAACCAGGCGTCCTTGAGGAAGAAGTTGATGAACCCCGGCCCGGCGATCTCCGTCCGGTCAAAGGGGCTGCCCGAGAGGTCGAGATGCCGGCAGATCGCCTCGGCGATCTTGCGGGGCGCGCTTTTGAAGGGGCGCGCGCAGGCCATCGCGATGTTGGAGGCGAAGTCGCCGTGGGAGGTGTCCGCGGGGATCTCGACGACGAAGTCGGGCAGCTCGTTCGAGGCGGGCAGCGCCCCCTCCTCGACGGCCCTTTCGAGCGCGGCGTCGAGCAGCTGCGCGACTGTCTGTTTGGTTTCAGCGATCGGGTTGGTCATCCTGTCACACATCCTGTACATTTATATTTTGCCGTTTCTTTTGTCTTTCCCGCGCGGGCGGCGCTTCGCCAAAGTGCGCGGCGGTTCGCCCGGATGAAACGTTTTTGGGGGTTCCAGGGGAACAAATTTCCCCCTGGCTATGCCTGCTCGCGCACGTTGATATAGACGGCGTTTTCGCTGGCGAGCAGGGTGTTGACGTCGAGCGAATAGGCGAATTCGAGCCTGCCGCCGTGGTCGCCGAGCTCGGAGACCACGCGGTCGCCCGACACGCCGATCATCATGGGGCCGTAGCCGGTGTCGTAGTGGCACTGGTGGCGCACGCCCCGCTCGACGATGAGCTGGCTTTTGGCGGTGCCGGTGCGCAGCAGGGTGACCTTGTCGCTCTGCTCGACCTTGAGCACCGTGTGGGTGCCGTCGAAGCCGGTGGCCTCCGATTCGTCGTAGGCGATATAGTAGTTGCCGTTGCGCTTATAATAGGAGCCGGTCGTGAAGAGCTCGATCTCGTCCTCGTCGCCCTCCTGCTTATAAACGCCTTTGATTTCGATCAGAACATCCTTTTTCATCCATAACATCCTTTGTGTACGCTAAAGCGTATCCAGATCAATCTGCGTGACCTCTCCCTCGACGCCGCCGCCCAGAAACAGGCCGGCGATTTCGGTGAACCCGTCGGGGGAGTCGCTCACATAAAATTCGGCGCCGCCCCCGCCCGGGCCGGCGAGCAGGTCCTCCCGGGCGAGATAGCCCTGCGCCCAGCGGGCGACCTGCTTTCCGGCGTCGATAAGGGTGACGCGGGAGCCGAGCACCCGGTCGATGATATCGTAGATGAGCGGGTAGTGGGTGCAGCCGAGGATAAGGGTGTCGACCCGCTCGTCGATCATGGGCTTGAGATAGATTTCCGCGACCTTCGCGGTGATCTCGTTGTCCGGCTGGATAAAGCCGCTCTCCACCAGCGGCACGAAGAGGGGGCAGGCGTTTCCGAAGGTGCGCGCGTCGGGGTTGATCGTGCGGATGGCGCGCCCGTAGGCGCCCGAACGCACGGTCGCGGTGGTGCCGATCACGCCGATGCGGCCGTTGACGGTGGCGGCGCAGGCCGCCTGCGCGGCGGGGACGACGACGCCCGAGAAGGGCACGCCCGCCTCGGCGGAGAGCTCGGGCGTGAGGACCGAGCTGACGGTGCCGCAGGCGGCGATGACCAGCTTGACCTCGTGCCGCCTGAGGAAGCGGATGTCCTGCATCGCATATTTCCGGATCGTCTCGCGGCTGCGGTTGCCGTAGGGGACCCGTCCGGTGTCCCCGAAATAGACGATCCGCTCGTCCGGCAGCAGCTTTCTCAGCTCCCTGACGGTGGTGAGGCCGCCCAGCCCCGAATCAAATACGCCGATCGCACGGTTGTCCATGCCGCTCACCTCTTTCTTCCTGAGTGGTGGGTTCGATTATTTTTCCAGCGCGAGCCGGATGAGCCGGTCGATCAGCTCGGGATAGGGGACGCCCGCCGCCTCGAAGAGCTTGGGATACATGGAAATCGAGGTGAAGCCGGGCAGCGTGTTGATCTCGTTGAGGATGATCCCGCCGTCCCGTTCCGCGAAGAAATCGACGCGCGCCAGCCCGGTGCAGCCCATCGCGGCGAACGCCCGCACGGCGGCCGCGCGGATCGCCCCGCTCGTCTCCTTCGGGATGCGCGCGGGGATGTACAGGTCGGTGGAATCGTCGAGGTACTTGCCCTCGTAGTCGTAAAACTCGTGGTGGGGGACGATCTCCCCGACGACCGACGCGGCCGCGTCGGTGTAGTTGCCGAGCACGGCGCATTCGACCTCCGCGCCGGTGATCGCCCGTTCGACGACCACCTTCCGGTCGTAACGGAACGCCTCGTTGAGCGCGGCGAGCAGCTCCGCCCGGTCCTTCGCCTTGCCGACGCCGACCGACGAGCCGGTATTGGCGGGCTTGACGAACATCGGGTAGCCGAGCTTTTCCCGCAGGGAGGGTTCGAGGGAATCGAAGCGGGCGAGCTGCGGCCGCACGAGCGCCGTGTAGGGCGCGGTGCGGATGCCCGCCGCCTCGAGCAGGATATGGGTGACCTCCTTGTCCATGCAGGTGGAGGAGGCCAGCACCCCGCAGCCCACATAGGGGATGCCCGCCATCTCGAAGAGGCCCTGGATGGTGCCGTCCTCGGCGTGCTCGCCGTGCATGACGGGGAAGATCACGTCGACGGGAACGTTTTCCGGCCCTCCGGGACCCTGCCGCAGCAGGCCGCCGCAGGAACGGTCGGGGGAGATGACCGCCGGGGTGACGGGGCCGTTTTCAAGCCACCGGTCCGCCTCGAGGTCGTCGACCGACCCGCCGTATTCATACCAGCGCCCGTCCTTCGTGATGCCCACCATGACCACGTCGTAGCGGTCGCGCGGGATGTTGCGCAGCACCGACGCCGCCGAGCGCAGGGAGACTTCGTATTCGCTGGAGACCGAGCCGAAAACCACGGCTACTGTTTTTTTGCCCAAAGAAAACCCCTCACATCCAGATATAGAAATATTCATAATAATTCAATCTATATTCTAGCACAAACGCCGATAGTACGCAATGAGGTAACCTGTCGGTATTTTGGCGGGAAGCGGGGGCGCGCTTATCCAAAATCACAAGGCGGGCGTCTCTCCTTGACTTTCCGCCCGCGCGCGGATAAGATTGTGGTAGGACAGAATTGAGGAGGGATTGTGTGGAAAGCCTGCAAATGGCCCTGAACGTCGTCGTCCCAATGTTCCTGATGCTCGCGCTGGGCTACCTGCTGCGCAGGATCGGCATGTTCGACCAGCACACGCTCGACAAGATGAACGACGTCTGTTTCAAGGTGTTTATGGCGCCGCTCCTCTACTACAACATCTACACGGCGCGCGCCCCTGTCGGCGAAAGCGGGCGGATGCTGCTGTTCGCGGTGGTGAGCGAGCTGCTCCTGTTCGCCGCGCTGTGGATCGTCACGGTGGCGGTCGAAAAGGAGAACCCCCGCCGCGCCGCGCTGCTCCAGGGCATGTTCCGCACCAACGCGGTGCTCTTCTGCACGGCGATCGGCACCTCGATTCTCGGGGAGGGCAACATCGGCCCGATCTCGCTGCTCGTGTCGGTGGTCGTGCCGCTCTACAACGTGCTGACGGTCATCGAGCTGGAAATTTTCCGCGGCGGAAAGATCAAGCCGGGGAAAATCGCGCTCGGCGTGCTCAAAAATCCCTATATCGTCGCGGCGATCCTAGGCTACCTGACGGTCGGGCTTCATATTCAGCTCCCAGTCCCGGTGGTGACCTCGCTGCGGGACGTCACCCGCTGTTCCACGCCGGTGGCGCTGATGGTGCTGGGCGGGCTCTTCAACTTCGGCGCGGTGCGCGGCAACCTGCGCAACATCATTGTGGGCGTGGCGGGCCGGCTGGTGGTCGTGCCTGCGATCATGCTGCCGATTACGATCTGGATGGGCTTCCGCGGCGTGGAGCTGGTGGGGCTGATGGGGATGTTCACCGCGCCGACGGCGGTGGCCTCCTTCAACATGGCGCTCGCGATGGACGCGGACTACGACCTTGCGGGGCACCTTGTGGTGTTCGGCACGATGCTTTCGGTCGTGACGATCTTCTTCTGGGTCTTCGGCCTGGGTTATCTGGGCTATATCTAAGGCAGGGGAACTGTTAATTCAGTCGTGGCGCGGCCCGCGGGACAGACCCAAAAGTTTCGCCGGCCTTTTCAAAGGCCGTGGGGTCGAGGGGCGAAGCCCCTTGCCGCCGCCGCAGCGGCGGAAGGCTTTTGCCTGAGAAGCGATTTTTTCGGTTCCTTTTTTCAAGAAAAAAAGGGACAAAGAGGCGCCCGTTTTGCGGGCGCCTCCACTTATCTGTTGACAAAGGAAAGATCTCCCATTAGTATGGGGATAGACAGGAGCGCGTTTCGTCGGACGGTTCTTCCGCCTTCCGCTGCCGGGCAGCCCGGCAGGGAGGAGGTGGTGCGCGGATGGAGTACATAATCATCTTCGCGATGCTTATGCTGTTCATCATCGTGGCAATAAAAAAGTAACCGTCCACCCCTGCAAGCGTTGACGGTTACTTTTTGTAACTAGAAACCGGCGGGATAACCGTTTAACGGTTACGCCTCCTGTCTACTTTTATTATATGCAAAAGGCGGGGAAAGTCAAGTCTCTTCGCGTGGATGTGCGTTTTCCATCAGGCGGTCGAGTGAGACACGGTAGTAACGCGCGAGGGTGATAAGATGGTGCGCAGGGATTTCGGTGGTTCCGGTTTCCCAGCGGGAATATTGTTTTTGTGTGGTGCCAAGAAGCTTTGCAATCTCCCATTGCTTCTTTTCCTTGTCTTCCCGAAAGTCTTTTATCCTAGGATACACAAACATAACCACACCCCCTGTAAAAACTATAGGTTAGTACAGAAAAGGGATATTGACTTTACCCCATAATTGGGATAAAGTATGTGTAAAGGGGGCGTGATTATGTCTGTTATTCTCGATTTGTTCAATGGCGATCTTGATGTGGCGGGGCGCAGCATGAGGAATATTCCCGGCAGGAGGGAAGCCGCAGAACTGTTCCGGACACGGCGGGAAGAGTTTTGCCATGCCATCAGCGACGAACAGAAAGCTCAGCTGGACGGGGTACTGGACGCACAGAGAAGTTTCCTCGGCATCGAGCAGCAGGACGCGTTCCGGGAGGGGTTCTGCCTCGGAGCGCGGCTGATGCTTGAGATCCACGCCGAAAAGGGCTGAAATCATGTAAAAAAACGGAATTCGGGGCTTGACGGGACAGGCCCGTTGTGGTATGATGAATACACCTCTAAAAGGGTTATTTTTTTTGTCCAAAAACAACCTGTTTCCTTTTCGAGGGAGGCAAAAAAATCCGGTATTATCAGGAGGTGCCGAAATGAGAGTGAAAATTACTCTGGCCTGCACGGAGTGCAAACAGCGCAACTACAACAAGATGAAAAACAAGAAGAACGATCCCGACAGACTTGAGATGAACAAGTACTGCAAGTTCTGCCGGAAGCACACCCTGCACAGGGAAACGAAGTGAGGATGAAAGGCGGGTCTAACGATGGCAGATAGCGCAGCGCAGAAAAAACCCGGCTTCATCGACAGGGTGAAACGCTTTTTCAGGGATATCAAGGGCGAGGTCAAAAAGATCGTCTGGCCCAGCAAGAAACAGGTTATCAACAATACGGTGATCGTCGTCATCATGGTCGTGATCTCCGCTGTCGTCGTCGCCTGCTTCGACACCGTCGCAACCCTGCTGATTCATCTCTTTACCAGCCTGCTCGGATGACGGCGGTAAGGATGCTGGCGTTCAAATGATCGGGAGGTGGATGCATGGCGGACTCTGATATGAGATGGTATGTGGTGCACACCTATTCCGGTTATGAGAACAAGGTTGCCACGAACATTGAAAAAGCGGTGGAAAACAGGAAGCTCCACGACCTGATCGGCGAGGTGAAGGTCCCCACCGAAATGGTCACGGAGATCAAGGACAACAAAAAACGCGAAGTCGAACGCAAAATTTTCCCGGGTTACGTGCTCGTGAAGATGATCATGACCGACGACAGCTGGTATGTCGTGCGCAATATCCGCGGCGTCACCGGGTTCGTCGGGCCGGGCAGCAAGCCCGTCCCCCTGACGGAGGAAGAGGTGCAGCGGCTGGGCGTCGAACAGCGCAACATCGAGGTCAATTTTGCGGTGGGCGATTCGGTCCGGGTGAGCGACGGTTATCTCGAGGGCTTCATCGGCACGGTCGACGAGATCGACCTGCAGAACGCCCTTGTGCGCGTCACCGTTTCGATGATGGGCAAGGACGTGCCCGTCGAACTCGAAATCGACCAGATCGAACCCTTGAACTAATCTTTTTTGAGAGGCGCCGGTGCGATTCCGGCGATATGAGCCGGTGTGAACCGGCTTGTGGGAGGGACGTTCCTGCGTCCCGAAATGAACCACTAATTTTGGAGGTGCTTTTTAAATGGCTCAGAAGATTGTCGGCTACATCAAGCTGCAGATCCCGGCAGGCAAGGCAACGCCCGCCCCGCCGGTCGGCCCGGCGCTCGGCCAGCACGGCGTCAACATCATGGCGTTTACCAAGGATTTCAACGAGCGCACCAAGAACGAAGCGGGTATGATTATCCCGGTCGTCATCACTGTGTATGCCGACCGTTCCTTTAGCTTTATCACCAAAACGCCGCCTGCGGCCGTTTTGATCAAAAAGGCGATCAACCTGCAGAGCGGTTCCGGCGTGCCCAACAAGACCAAGGTCGGCACGATCACCAGGGAACAGCTCAGGAAGATCGCGGAGCTGAAAATGCCCGACCTCAATGCCGCGAACGTCGATACGGCGATCAGCATGATCGCGGGTACCTGCCGCAGCATGGGCGTCGAAGTCGCAGACTAAGCTCCCGGGTGGGAGGAAAAATCCGTTAATGACCACTCTAAGGAGGAAATGTTCAGATGAAACACGGTAAGAAATATACAGACAGCGCAAAGCTGGTCGACAGCCAGAAGCTGTACGACACGGCCGAGGCGCTTGATCTTTGCACGAAGACCGGCAAGGCGAAATTCGACGAGACCGTTGAGGTCCATGTCCGTCTGGGCGTCGACAGCCGCCATGCCGACCAGCAGGTCCGCGGCGCGGTCGTGCTCCCCAACGGTACCGGCAAAAAGGTCCGCGTGGCCGTCTTCTGCAAGGCCGACAAGGCCCAGGCCGCGCTCGACGCGGGCGCCGATATCGTCGGCGCGGAGGACCTGATGGAGCGCATCCAGAAGGAAGGCTTCATGGAGTTCGACGTCGTGGTCGCCTCGCCCGACATGATGGGCGTCGTCGGCCGCCTCGGTAAAATCCTCGGCCCCCGCGGCCTCATGCCGAACCCGAAGGCCGGCACCGTCACCCCCGACGTCGCCAAGGCCGTCCAGGAGGCCAAGGCCGGTAAGATCGAGTACCGCCTCGACAAGACCAACATCATCCACTGCCCGATCGGCAAGGTTTCCTTCGGCGTGGAGAAGCTGCAGGAGAACTTCGACACCCTGCTCGGCGCGATCGTGAAAGCGAAGCCCGCCGCCGCCAAGGGCCAGTACGTCAAGTCCTGCGTGGTCGCTTCCACGATGGGCCCCGGCATCAAGATCAACCCCGGCCGCTTTGTCTGATTGCTGAGAATCAAAAGCTCCCCGCTTTCGCGGGGAGCTTTTTCGCGGGACGGCGGCCGGCCCCGCGGTTTCGTCCGGCCCCTGTCGGCCGCACCGGAAAAATTCTCCGCCCGCGGCGCGCGGGGGACGCATCAGGGCTTGACAGTCTGGCAAAAATATGATAAACTTACAAAGCTGTCCGAAGACAGCAGGTGTCATTACGACATAAAAGGCTCCGGCCTTGCCTGCCGAGGAAAGGCGTAATCCCCTCGCGGTGACGCGCGGGTTTGATGCTCTTTTCGCGGTTTGGCGAAAAGGGCTTTTTTTGATGAATCAGTTGGAGGTGAATGAATTTGCCAAGCGAGAAAATTCTCCAGCAGAAGCAAGAGGCGGTCGCCACGCTGACGGAAAAGCTGAAAAACGCTGCCGCGGGCGTGCTGGTCGACTACAAGGGGATCAATGTTGCCGACGATACCAAGCTCCGTAAGGAACTGAGGGAAGCCGGCGTCGAGTACGCGGTCGTCAAGAACACGCTGCTCCGCTTCGCGGCAAAGGAGGTCGGTTACGACGCACTGGATTCGGTGCTCGAAGGAACCACCGCCCTGGCCCTGAGCGACGGCGACCAGGTCGTCGCGGCCAAGATCCTGACCAAGTATGCGGAGGACAGCAAGGGAAAGTTTGTTGTCAAGGCCGGCTTTGTTGACGGCGGCGTGATCGACGCTGCGAAGGTCGCCGAACTCGGCAAGCTCCCGAACAGGGAAGCGCTGCTTTCGATGCTGTGCAGCGCGCTGCAGGGCAACCTGCGCGGTCTGGCCGTCGCGCTGAACGCGATCGCCGAGAAGAGCGGCGAGGCCGCTCCCGCCGAGGAAGCCGCCCCCGCCGAAGAGGCCGCAGCTCCCGCCGAAGCCGCTCCCGCGGCCGAGGAACCCGCCCCCGCGGCTGAGGAGGCCGCTCCCGCCGCCGAATAAGCGGTTTACGACGTTCCAATGAAATGAAACTAATAGGAGGTATTTATTATGGCTTCTGAGAAAATTCTGAAGTTTGTAGAAGATGTCAAAGGCCTCACCGTCCTCGAGCTCAACGAGCTGGTCAAGGCGATTGAGGAAGAGTTCGGCGTTTCCGCCGCCGCTCCGGTGATGGTCGCCGGCGGCGCCGCCGCCGCTGCTCCCGCCGCTGAGGAGAAGAGCGAGTTCGACGTCATCCTGACCAACGCCGGCGCTTCCAAGATGGGCGTCATCAAGCTGGTCAAGGAGATCACCGGCCTGGGCCTCAAAGAGGCGAAGGCCCTCGTCGACGAGGCTCCCAAGCCGGTCAAGGAAGGCGCTTCCAAGGCCGACGCCGAGGACATCAAGAAGAAACTCGAGGATGCCGGCGCGACCGTCGAGCTCAAGTAAGTTTCTGCAAAACCGCAAAAAAGAGGCCGTCCGCAGGGACGGCCTCTTTTCATTTGGGGGAAACGGGACGCGCCCTCCGGGGAGATCGCCCGGAGGGCTTCCGCGGGAATCCTCCGCACGGATTATTCCTGCGGTTTCTCCTCCTCCGGCGCGGGAGGAACCTGCGCGGCGGGGGCCGCGGGCCGGGAGGCCTTTTTCTCACGGCGCTTTTTGCCGGCGCGCAGGATGGCGCGGACGATCAGCAGGACCGCGAGGACGATCACGGCCCAGAGGATCAGCACGGGCCCGATCTCGACGACGCCGAGCAGGAGCCCCTGCACCGACGCGACGAGGTGGTTGCCGGCGCGCGCCGTGGCGGCGGAGAGCTTTTCCCCGAAGGTCTTGGGCTTGGCGGCCGTCTCCTGATATTCGACGACCTCGCGCAGGTCCATGTTGAGGTAGGAGTAGGTCACCTGCGAATCCATCCGCTTGAGCTGGGCGGTGAGGGATTCGATCTGGTAGCGCACGTCGGAAAGCGCGGTCTGAAGCTGGACGACGTCCTCGAGCTTCTCCGCCTTGGAGAGGATCTCGAGCAGCGACGCCTCCTGCTGGCGCAGCGAGTCGAGGCGCGCCTGCGCGTCGAAGTAGCTGTCGGTGATGTCGTCCATGTTTTCGCTGCGGGAGACGATGTTGCAGAGCCCCCCGACGCTTGCGACCACCGCGTCGAGCTTTTCGGCGGGCACCCGCGCCGTGACCGACGCGCTGCGCTCGTAGTAGCTGCCGCGGTAGCTGAGGCTCTGCCCGTCGACGCTCTGGCTCTCCACATAGCCGCCGGCCCCGCTGATAAGCTCGGAAATCTGTGCGAGCGCCTGCTCGAACTCCATCGTTTCGAGGGAGAGGTAGCTGTGCTTGACGATCTTGCGGTTGGCGAGCGCACCGGCGGCCTGCGCGCTTGATTCAGCCGCTTCGGCGGGGGCCTCCATCGCGAGCGACTTCATCTGGAAGCCGTTCATGTCGGCGGCCGCTTCCTCCGTGTATCCGCTGTACGCGGCGGTGTCCGCCATGGAGGGGGACGACGGGGCCGCGACTGTTTTGGGCAGAGCCGACGCGCCGCAGGCGCTCAGCAGGAGGGAGAGGGCGGCGAGGAGCGCAAGAAGCGGAATCCAATTTCTGTGTTTCATTTTTTTGACCTCCCAATTCATCATGTCGGGATATCCGGCGCCCCTGCGGGCGGTTCGTTCACGGCCGTTTCAATCAAAAGGTGCGGCGGAAGGCCGGTTTTACTGCACGAAAAACGGGATGCCGCGCGGCATCCCGTTTGAAATTCGATTTACCGCTTCTGCTGGGGCGGGCGGCGGCGCTTGGCCTGGTAGCGGCGCTTGTTGTGGTTGCGCACGATCATCAGGGCGATGTAGAGCACGACCACGATGATGACGAATACCAGGATGAACTTGAAGATGAAATTGCCGAAAAAGGCCTTCACCTTTTCCAGATAGACGAGCGAGACGCTCGCCTCGACCGTCTCGCCCGCGACGAGGGACACGCTGCCGACCTCCTCGCCCATGAGCATCAGCTTGACGCGGCCGACCTCCTGACCCTTTTCGACGGGCGCGTCGATGAAGAGCTCGACCTTGCCCTTCTGGCCCTTGACCGGCCGTTCGACAGCGTTGAAGATTTCGACCTGCGGCTCGATATCGTCGCCGGTCACGTCCTTGTTCACGAGGGTGGCGAACTTGTCCGCCGCGAAGAGCTTGATATAGTCGGTGTCCCACGAGAGCCGCACGTTGACCCCCGCGACCTCCTCGCCTACGCTCATGAGCGTCTTGACGCGGAAGTTGTCGAACGCCCAGTCGTAGAGGCGCGCGGTGTCGCGGAAGGCGAGGTTGTTGGCGTAGATCTCGCCGTCGGGGCTGCGGTAGGGCGCGCCCAGGCAGACGGCCAGGTAGGTGTAGCCGTCCCGCGTCGCCGTCGAGACGAAGTTGACGACCCCCTGTCCCGGCTCGGGCAGGGTGCCCGTCTTGATGCCGCGCAGACCCTCGTAATAGTAGCCGTCGGTGTCGGCGGCGTTGATCATCCTGTTGGTGGAGATCCAGGTGATGCCGCTCTCCGGGCCGCCGGCCGGGTAGGCGGTGTAGACCCGGGTGTTGGCCATCTCCATGTAGTCCTCGTTCTGCATCGCGTACTGGGCGATGAGCGCCATGTCGTAGGCGGTGGTGTAGTTCTCCTCCCCCTCGATGTAGAGGCCGGTCGGGTTGGAGAAGTGGGTGTTCTTCGCGCCGATCTCCTTGGCCTTCTGGTTCATCATCACGCAGAAGTCCTCGATGCTGCCGTTGCCGACATAATCGGCCAGCATCATCGCGGCGGCGTTGACCGACTGGGTGAGGGAGCCGTAGAGCAGGTCGCGCAGCGTGAACTGCACCCCCTGGTAGATGCCGCCGTCGCCCGCCTGCAGGTTATACAGATAGTTCTGGATGTAGGTTTTGAGCTCGGTGGTCTCCGCGTCAAGGTCGTGGTCGCTCTCGAGCACGACGAGCGCGGTCATGATCTTGGTCAGAGAGGCGGGCTGGATGCGCTCCATCTCGTTGCGGTTGTAGACCGGCTCGCCCGAATCGACGTTGAGCAGGTAGATGCCCTGCGACTGGTAGAGCTCCTCGTCGGGGGGCACATAGGGGGAGAGGGAGGCGCCCGACGAGGCGCTTCCGGCGCCGTCCGAAGCGCCGGAGGCCGGCTCCGACGAGGAATCCCCCGATGAATTTTCCGACGATCCGGCGGAGGAGCCGCCGTCCTTCGGCGCCGCCAAAAGCGGCGTGGCCAGCATGGTACAGGCGACCGTCAGCGCCAGGAGGAATGCGCACCATCTTTTCATTTCAGCTTCCGTTTCCCCGCTGCCGGAGCGGCATCACAAAAGCCGGCTGCTTCGCGGCAGGATTCAAGCAGCGGCGTCAGATCAAATGTGGGATTGCCGATTGCGCCCGGTGGCAAATTGTGATAAAATGAACCCGATACATTTTACTAGAATAGCCAATATCTACCCACAGTATACCAAAAGTTCCGGCAAAAGAAAAGACAAATTTCGAGGAATTTTGCAGCACGGGAGGAAATGAGATGCTGGATTACGCGGATAAAAATTACGGCTTCGACACGCTGATGGTGCACGCGGGCACCCGGCCCGACCCCGAGACCCATTCTGTGGCGCTGCCCATCTATCAGACGACCGCCTACACCTTCGACAGCACCGAGCACGCGGCGCGGCTCTTCGAGCTCAAGGAGCCGGGCAACATCTACACCCGCCTGAGCAACCCCACCGTCGACGCGCTCGAGCGCCGGGTGGCCGCGCTCGACGGCGGCATCGGCGCGCTCGCCTTCGCGTCGGGGCACGCGGCGATGGTCCACACCTTCCTCAACCTCGCGGGCGCGGGGGACGAGATCGTCTCCTCCATCTGCATCTACGGCGGCGCGATCAACATGATGGGCGTCACCCTCGGGCGGATCGGCATCAAGGTGAAATTTGTCGACCCGGGCGACCTTTCGGCGTGGGAGGCGGCCGTCACCGACCGCACCAAGGCGTTCTTCGTCGAGGCGATCGGTAACCCCAACGCGAATGTGGCGGACATCGAGGCGATCGCCGCGATCGCCCACCGCCACGGCGTCCCGATGATCGTCGACTCGACCTTCACCACCCCCTACCTGCTGCGCCCCATCGACTACGGCGCGGACTACGTCGTCCACTCCGCCACCAAGTTCCTCGGCGGCCACGGCACCGCCATGTGCGGCATCGTGACCGACGCGGGCACCTTCGACTTCAACGGCAACCCCCGCTTCCCGCTCTACACCGAGCCGGACGTGAGCTACCACGGGGTCGTCTTCGCGAAGGACTGCGGCAGCGCGGGCTTCATCTCCCGGCTGCGCGCGATGATGCTGCGCGACCTCGGCGGCTGCTGCGCGCCGCTGAGCGCCTTCCTCATCATGCAGGGCATCGAGACCCTCTCGCTGCGCATGAAGCACATCTCCGAGAGCGCCCTCGCGATCGCCGAACACCTCGAAGGCCACCCCGACGTGGCATTCGTCAACTATCCGGGCCTCAAGTCCAGCCCCTACTGCCCGCTCGTACGGAAATACCTGCCCAAAGGCGCGGGCGGCGTCTTCACCTTCGGGCTCAAGGGGGGCCGCGAGCGGGGCGCGAAGCTCATCGACTCGCTGGAGCTCATCCTGCACGTCACCAACGTCGGCGATTCCCGCACCCTCATCAGCCACCCGGCCTCCACCACCCACAGCCAGCTCTCCGACGAGCAGCTCGCCGAGAGCGGCATCAAGCCGGAGACCGTCCGCCTGTCGGTGGGGCTGGAGGACCCGGCGGATTTGATCGCCGATCTCGACCGGGCCATCGCGGCCGCGAAATAACCGCCATCCACGGGGGAAACAATCTATGATTTATGTGACGGGAGATGTCCACGCCGACCTCGGCCGCTTCAAGGGAAAGGCCGCCAAAAAGCTCAAAAAGGGCGACACGCTGATCGTCTGCGGCGACTTCGGCTTTGTGTGGGACGGCTCCAAAAAGGAACAGCGTGTGCTCAAATGGCTGGGCAGGCGCCGCTACAGCGTCCTCTTCGTAGAGGGCACCCACGACAACCTCGACCTGCTCGCGGGCTATCCGGTCGTCGACTTCTGCGGCGGGAAGGCGCGGCAGATCAGCGGCAAATGCCACCAGCTGCTCCGCGGCGAGATCTATACGATCGAGAGCGACGAGATCTTCGCCTTCGGGGGCGGGGAAAGCTCCGATTCGGACGCGCGCGTCCCCGGCGTGAGCTGGTGGCTGGGCGAGCTGCCCGACGCGGAGGAGCTCGCGCACGCGCGGGAAAACCTGGCCGCCCGCGGCAATGTCGTCGACTACATCATCACCCACTCGGCCTCCAACACGGTCAACGGGTTTCTCAACATGGACGGCGACCATGTGAACCAGCTGGAGGCGTTCCTCGACGAGGTCTCCCAGACGGTGCGCTACAAGCACTGGTTCTTCGGGAGCATCCACCTCGACAAGGTCATCCCGCCGATGTACCACGCCGTCTACCAGGAGATCCTGCCCCTCAAGGGGATGAAATAACAAAAACGCGGGGGGCTTGCAAAACTCCCGCGCAGCGCGTATACTGTTCGGAAATGAGCGTTTCCGGAGCGGATCGGGAGGGACAGGCGTGGAAAAAGCCAAAAGCATCAAGGAGATCGCCCGGCTGGCCGGCGTTTCGACCGCAACGGTCTCCCGCGTCATCAACCAGAACGGGAGGTTCTCCAAGGAGACGGAGGAGCGGGTGCTCCAGGTCATCCGGCAGAACGACTACACCCCGAATATGAGCGCCAAGGGGCTGCGCACCAGCCGGACGCGCGTCATCGGCGTGGTGGTGCCGGACATCACCAACCCGCACTTCGCCAATGTGGTGCTCCACCTTGAGATGGAATTCACCCGGCGGGGCTACTCCTGCCTGATCTGCAACACCAACGAATCCTCCTCGCTGGAAAAAAAGCACATCCGGTCGCTGACCGCCCAGAACGTCAGCGGGATCGTGCTGATCTCCAGCACCCGCAACTACGCCGAACTGGACAGCCTGCCGGTGGTCTACGTCGACCGCCCCTCCCGCAGCGAAAAGGAGCGCGGGGAGGGCGTGATGATCGAATCGGACAACACCCAGGGGGGCTACCTCGCCGCGCGGGAGCTGCTGAACGCGGGCTGCCGGCACATCCTCATACTCAAATGCCTCGGCAACGACTCCAACCAGCTCGCCCGGTACAGGGGCTTTCAGCGGGCGCTTGAGGAGGCCGGCGTGGAGGAGGAGGAAGCCCTGCGGATCAACCTCGACGCGGTGACGATCGACGGCGCGCGCAGGGCGGTCGCCGACCTGCTCGACGGCGGGGTGGTGTTCGACGGCATCGTGTCCACCACCGACACGCTGGCCGCTGGGGCGGTCATCGCGCTGCGCGAGCACGGGCTTTCGGTGCCGCGGGACGTGCTGGTGACCGGGTTTGACGACTGCCAGCTCGCCGAGGCGTGCGGACCCGGACTCACGAGCGTGCACCAGGACGTGGCGGAGATGTCGCGGCTGGCCACCGAGCTGCTCTTCCGGATGATGCGCGGCGAGCGGCCGGAGCACCGCCACTACCGGCTGCCGGTGTCGCTGACGGTGCGGGAATCGACCCGCAGGTGACGGAAAAAGAATGAAGACCGGGCGCCGCCTTTGGGCGGCGCCCGGTTTTTGTAACGCTTTTGTAATCAATCCGGGTAATTTGCACAAGTTGAGCAATCGATTACCCATCAAATCGATGAAATTGATTCCACGCAGTTGACATTCATCTGGCGAAATATTATATTTGGGGTGCAGTGAGAAAACGATTACCCGTTTTCGACACCTTCCGCCCCGACCGGGGCGGGACAACATGTTAGGAGGAAATTCAATGAAAAAGATCATCGCGATTCTTTTGGCTATGGCAATCGGTCTGAGCCTGGCGGCCTGCGGGTCCACCCCCGCCCAGCCTTCCCAGCCCGCGGCCCCCGCCGAGGACGCCGCTCCCGCTGAGGACGCCGCTCCCGCGGAAGACGCCGCGCCGTCCAATGACGGCAAGGCGGAGTACGCCGTTGTCCTGAAGGTTCTCTCCAGCCAGTTCTGGCAGACCATGCGCGACGGCATCCAGGCCGAGGCCGACAGGATGGGCATCAAGGTCGACATCTATGCCGCCAACACCGAGGACGACGTCGAGGGACAGGTCACCCTGCTCGAAAACGCCATCTCCACCGGCTATAAGGCGATCGGCGTGGCTCCGATCTCCGACGTGAACCTGAACAACGCGATTGCTGACGCGACCTCCAAGGGCATCAAGATCGTCGACATCGACGAGAAGGTCAACCTGTCCGCGCTTGCCGAGCTGGGCGGCGCCTGCACCGCTTATGTCGCCACCGACAACGTGGCGGTCGGCAAACTCGGCGCCGAGTACCTGATCGAGCAGATCGGCGGCGCCGGCGAAGTCGCCATCGTCGAGGGCAAGGCCGGCGCGGTTTCCGGCGAGAACCGCCGCGACGGCGCGAAGGCCGCCTTTGAAGCTGCGGGCCTCACGATCGTTGAGAGCCAGCCGGCCGACTGGGACCGCACCAAGGCGTATGACGTCGCCACCAACTACATCACCGCGCATCCCGACCTCAAGGCGATCTACTGCTGCAACGACACCATGGCGATGGGCGTGCAGGAGGCTGTCGAGGCTTCCGGCAAGGACATCAAGGTCTGCGGCACCGACGGCAACGACGATGCGATCCAGTCCGTCGCGGACGGCAAGCTGACCGCCACCGTCGCGCAGGACCCCGCCGCCGTCGGCGCGAAGGGCCTGCAGCTGATGGTCGAGGCCGTTGAGAACGACACCGCGATGGAGCCCGGCGCCGAAGTCCCGGTTTACGGCATCGACGCGATCCTCATCACCAGCGAGAATGCCTCCGAGTATATCAAGTAATCACCGACGCAGACGCGCCGCCGCCGCCCCGCAGGGGGCGGCGCTGCGTCAGGCGCTGCGAGTGGCAGGCACCGCGCCCCCGGCGGGGCGCCTGCCCAGCTGACCGCGTCTGGCGGCGGCGCCGGAAATGATCATCTCTTTGAAAGGGGAGGGCGCGATTGGAACCCATCATCCAAATGAAAGAAATCACCAAACGCTTTCCGGGCGTTGTGGCGCTGGACCGCATCAACTTTGACGTGCGCCCCGGCGAGGTGCATGTCCTGCTGGGAGAGAACGGCGCCGGAAAATCGACCCTGATGAAGGTGCTGAGCGGCGCCTACAGGCCGGACGGTGGGACCATCGTGCTGGAGGGCAAGGAGTATTCCCACCTCACGCCGCACCTGTCCGCCGAGGGCGGCATCAGCATCATCTACCAGGAACTGAGCGTGGTCAACTGGCTGGACATCCGCGAGAACATCTTCATGGGCCGCCTGCCGATGAAGCACGCGGGCCCGCTGGCAATGGTCGACTACGCCGAAATGAACGCGCGCACCGAGGAGCTGCTCAAAAAGGTCAACCTCTCGAGCCGCAAGCCGACCACCAGCGTGGGCGACCTGAGCATCAGCGAAAAGCAGATGGTCGAGATCGCCAAGTCGGTCGCCTTCAACGCCAAGGTCATCGTCATGGACGAACCGACCTCCTCGCTGACCGATGAGGAGATCCAGAAGCTCTTCGTCATCATCCGCCAGCTCAAGGAGGAGGGCAAGGGCGTGGTGTTCATCTCCCACAAGCTCTCCGAGATCGCCGAGATCGGCGACCGCATCACGATCATGAAGGACGGCGGCTATGTGGGCACCTACCAGGTGGCCGACCTCACCACCGACGACATGGTCCGTCTGATGGTCGGGCGCGAGATCAAGGGCACTTACCAGCACAAGCCGGAGGAGCACTACGAATTCGGCGACGTGATGTTTGAATGCAAAAACCTCACCCGCAAAGACGGCAGGGCGAAGGACATCTCCTTCAGCCTGCGCCGCGGCGAAATCCTCGGGTTCTCGGGGCTCGTAGGCGCGGGGCGCAGCGAGACGATGTGCGCCATCTACGGCGCCGCGCCCAAGTCCTCGGGCGAAATCTGGCTCGAAGGCAGGCAGCTCTCGATCAAAAATCCCTACCAGGCGCTGCGCCAGGGCATCGGGATGGTGACCGAGAACCGCCGTGAGACGGGATTTTTCCAGAACTTCAGCAACAAGCGCAACATCTCCATCGCTTATCAGCTCAAGCGGTCCTCCCTCGACGGGATGATGGGGCTGACCAACAACGCCGAGGAGCAGCGGCTCGCCGAAAAGGAGCGCACGGACATCCAGATCAAATGCGCCTCCCTCGAGCAGCTCACCTCGCAGCTTTCGGGCGGCAACCAGCAGAAGGTCATCCTCGGGAAATGGATGGCGGCCGGCGTCAAGCTGCTCATCTTCGACGAGCCCACCAAGGGCATCGACGTCGGGACCAAGAGCGAGATTTACAAGCTGATGCGCGGGCTCGCCGACGGAGGAATCGGGGTCATCGTGGTCTCCAGCGAAATGCCGGAGCTGCTCGGCCTCTGCGACCGGATCGCCGTCATGGCGGACGGCAGGATTACGGAAATCTACGACGTGGCGGACGCGACCGAGGAAAAACTCGCAAAGGCCGCCACCGGCGAAACTGCATGACACGGGAGGAGAGCAAGTTGAAAACGATCACGAAACGGCCCTTCACTTTCAGCGATTACTGGGATCGCTACAGCACGATCACGATCCTCGCGATCATGGTCGTCGTATTCGGCATCCTGCGGCCCACCACCTTCCTGACGGGCGGCAACCTCGTCAAGGTGATGGAGCAGAGCTCGATCACCATCCTGCTGGGCCTCGGCGAATTCTTCGCCATCCTGCTCGGCGGCATCGACCTGAGCGTCAGCTCGATCATGGCCCTCTCCGGCGCGCTCACCGCGCAGCTGATGGTCAACGCCGGGTTCCATCCGGTCGTCGCAATCCTTGTCGGCGTGCTGCTGTTCGGCGCCTTCATCGGCTTTTTGAACGGCGTGCTCGTCACCGCCACCGGCCTGCCCCCCTTCATCATCACGCTGGGCACCCAGGCCATCCTGCGCAGCCTCGTCTACATCATCACCGACGCGCGCGCCGTGTCCGGCCTGCCCGCCGCCTTCTCCAAGACGATGGGCGGCAAGCTGTTCGGCGTCGTGCCGGTTCCCATCCTCGTGGCGCTGATCACCGCGACGGTGCTCACCTTCCTGACGACCAAATGCCAGTGCGGCCGCAACCTCTACGCGCTCGGCGGCAACTCGCAGTCCGCCTGGTACGCCGGCATCACCGTCAAAAAGCACACCATCCTCGCCTTTTCGATCTCGGGCGTCTGCGCGGCGCTGGCCGGCATGGTCAACATTGCCCGCCTCGCCGCCGCCGAGCCCAACGCCGGCACCGGCTACGAGACCTTCGCCATCGAGGCCGTCATCATCGGCGGCGCCTCCTTCTTCGGCGGCGTCGGCAAGATCCCCAAAGTCGTCATCGGCGGCCTGATCATCGGCGTCATCAACAACGGACTCAACATGGTCGGCGTCTCCAGCTACTACCAGCAGCTGGCGATGGGCTGCCTGCTCATCCTGGCCGTGACCCTCGACCGGTTCTTCGGCGCAAGCAGGAAGAACTGACCGGCTTTCCCTTTCCCGCCCCGCCCGCCGGGGCGGAGAAACACAGATTTCTCGGAGGTGCCTGTTATGATAAAACCCGAATTTTCCGTGAGCCTGATGTGCATGGATTTCCTGGACATCAGGCATCAGATTGAGGTGCTCGACCAGAAGGCCGACGGCTACCACATCGATATCATGGACGGCCACTACTGTAAGAACATCACCCTCAGCCCCGATTTCATGCGGGCCTGTGCGCGTGTGGCGAAAAAGCCGATGGACGTCCACCTGATGACCACCAACCCCAACGACTGGATCGACGCCTGCGCCGAAGCGGGCGCGGCGCTCATCAGCCCCCACGCGGAGACGATCAACACCGACTGCTTCCGCACCCTCAACCACATCAGGGACGCGGGCTGCAAGGTGGGCGTCACCCTCAACCCGGCGACCCCGCTCTCCTTCTGCAAGCACTACCTCAACCGCATCGACGTGCTCACGCTGATGACGGTGGACGTGGGCTTCGCGGGGCAGCCGTTCATCACCGAGATGCTCGACAAGATCGCCGAGGCCAAACGCCTGCGGGAGGAAAACGGCTGGCACTACCGGATCATGATCGACGGCTCCTGCAACAAGAAAACCTTCAAGCGGCTCTATGAGGCGGGCGCGGAGACGTTTATCCTCGGCACCTCGGGGCTCTTCAACCTGGACGCGGACCTCGCGGCCGCATATGACAAGATGAAAGGACAGTTTGAGGAAGAAACCGGCGTCAAACTGTGAACGGGAGGCCAGACCATGAACGGATCGGAAGCGTATGTGCTCGGGATTGATATCGGCGGCACAAATATGCGGTTCGGCCTGGTGGACGGGTCGCACCGGCTAACGGCCTTCGAGCGGCAGAGCACGCGGGACACCTTCCCGAAGGATTGCGACCCCGCGCAAAAGCTGGCCGAATGCATCCGCGGCTACTGCGGGCGCAGCCTCGGCGGAAAGCTGCCGAAAGCCGTCTCGATCGGCTTTCCCTCCACCATCAACCGCGCGCGCACCGTCGTGGTGCAGACCCCGAACATCGCCTGCATCCCGGACGATTTCGCCGTCGTCGACGCGCTCGAATCCGCGCTCGGCATCCCGGTCTTCATCAACCGGGATGTCAACGACCTGCTGCTTTTCGACCTCGAGGACCTCGGCGTCACCGCGCGGGACTGCGTGGCGGGCATCTACTTCGGCACCGGCATCGGCAACGCCGTGATGGTGGACGGGAAGATCCTGCTGGGCCATAACGGCGTCGCGGCGGAGCTCGGGCACCTGCCCGTCTACGGCAACAAGCAGGTGTGCATGTGCGGCAATGTGAGCTGCATGGAGACGGTGGTTTCGGGCATCGCGCTCGAGCGGATACAGGCGCGGCATTTCCCCGGCACCCCGATCAACCAGCTCTTCGCCCGGCATATGGATTCCTGCGTCATGCAGGACTTCCTCGAGGGCATGGGACAGGCGGTCGCGGCGGAGGCCAACCTCTTCGACCCCGACTGCATCATCCTGGGGGGCGGCCTGCTCCAGATGGAGGGCTTCCCGCGCGGGGCGCTCGAACAGGCGGTGCACCGCTACGCCCGCAAGCCCTACCCCGAGCGGACGCTCGATCTCCGCTATTCGCGCCCCAACCAGGCCAACGGCCCGGTCGGCGCGGCCATCTACGCCGAGAAGCGGCTGGCGGACCCCAGTTACCTGTAAACAAAACAAAACAGCCCGGGCAGCGCGGTTTTGCGCGGGCCCGGGCTTGTGATTTCAGAATGGAGGAAATCGCCATGAAACTTGCCATTGGAAACGACCACGTCGCGGTCGAAATGAAAAAGGAGATCAAGGCCTATCTTGAGGAGAAGGGCATCGAGGTCGTCGACGTCGGCACCAACAGCACCGAGCGGTTCAACTATCCCGTCAGCGGCTACAGGGTCGCGAAGCTGGTGGCCGCCGGCGAGGTCGACGGCGGCGTGCTCATCTGCGGTACCGGCGTGGGCATCTCGCTGGCCGCCAACAAGGTCAAGGGCATCCGCGCCTGTGTGTGCAGCGAGCCCTACTCGGCCAAGCTCTCCAAGCAGCACAACAATTCCAACATCATCGCCTTCGGCGCGCGGGTCATCGGCGTCGAGACCGCCAAGATGATTGTGGATGAGTGGCTGGGCGCCTCCTACGAGGGCGGCCGCCATCAGGTCCGGGTGGATATGATCTCCGAAATCGAGAATACGGGGAGGCTTGCAGCGGCGGAGTGATTTGCCGCTCAGTGAGCGGCGCAGCTGCCGGGTCCCGCCCCGGCGGGCGGGTCCATTTCTTGCGCGCCCAA
>NZ_CABUCJ010000019.1 GCF_902490045.1 uncultured Anaerotruncus sp. | reverse complement strand
TGCCGTATTCAAGCGCCGTGAGGAAGTCCTCGTCCACGTCGGTGGCCTCCTCGTCGCCCGCGGCCTTGAGCGCCGCCTGGTGCTCGAACCGGCCGCGCTGGTCGATCGGGTCGTTGAGCTCGCTGAACGCGTTGGCGTGCTCCCTGCCGAGGATGAAGAGCTCGAACCGCTCGGTGTACTCGGGGTCCTCCGGCTTGCGCTTGGAAAGCGGCGAGATATCCACCGGATGGTCGGTGATGAAGACCGGCTGGATCAGGTGCTCCTCGCAGTATTCTTCGAAGAAGAGGCTCAGAATATCCCCCTTGCCGTGGCGCTGCTCATATTCGATGTGGTGCTCCTTCGCGAGCGCGCGCGCCTGCTCGAGGGTCTCCACCTCCGCGAAGTCGACGCCGCTGTACTTTTTGACCGCGTCGCGCATCGTGAGGCGCTCGAACGGCTTGTCGAGGTCGATCTCCACGTCGCCGTACCGGATGACGCCGGTGCCGAGCACCGCGTGCGCGCAGTGGCGGATAAGCCCCTCGGTGATGTCCATCATGCCGTGGTAGTCGGTGTACGCCTCGTAGAGCTCGAGCAGGGTGAACTCGGGGTTGTGGCGGGTGTCGATGCCCTCGTTGCGGAAGACCCGCCCGATCTCGTACACCTTATCGAAGCCGCCGACGATCAGCCTTTTCAGGTGCAGCTCGAGCGCGATGCGCATGTACATGTCGATGTCGAGGGCGTTGTGGTGGGTGATGAACGGCCGCGCGGCCGCGCCGCCCGCGATCGTGTGGAGCACGGGGGTCTCGACCTCGAGGAAGCCCAGCCCGTCAAGGTAGCTGCGGATGGCGGTGATGATCTTCGAGCGCTTAACGAAGGTCTCCTTGACCTCGGGGCTCACGATGAGGTCGACATACCGCTGGCGGTAGCGCAGCTCGGTGTCCTTGAGGCCGTGCCACTTCTCGGGCAGCGGCAGCAGGGATTTGGAGAGGAGCACGATCTCCTGCGCCTTGACCGAGATCTCCCCCTTCTGGGTGCGGAAGACCTCGCCGCGGATGCCGACGATGTCGCCGATGTCCCATTTCTTGAAATCGGCGTACCGCTCGTCGCCCACCTCATCGCGGCGCACATAGCTCTGCACCCGGCCGGAGGCGTCGCGCAGGTCGAGGAAGGAGGCCTTGCCCATGATGCGGCGGCTCATCATGCGCCCCGCGATGGACACCTCCCGTCCCTCCAGCTCCTCAAAGCGGTCGACGATCTGCCGCGCGTAGGCGGTGCGGCTGTAGGTGGTAATTTCAAAGGGGTTCTTCCCCTCGGCCTTCAACGACTCCAGCTTGTCGCGCCGGATCTGCAGGACCTCGGACAGCTTCTGCTGTTCCTCCTGCTCGGTCAGCTCCGCCTCCGGGAGGCTGCGGGATTCTTCCATCGTATGCACATCCTTTACCTGTTGCGGGCCCCGCGCCCGGACTCAGCGCGGGCGGCGGCCCATCTGCCATGCGGCTATTATAACAAAAAAGCGGGCTCTTGCAAAGCCCGCTTTTACAAAATATTTACTCTGCTTACCGGCTGATCTCGAGAATCTTCAGTTTCAAAACAGCGGCGGGCGCCTGAATTTCCACCACATCGCCCACCTTGTGGCCGATGAGGCCCTTGCCGACCGGCGACTCGTCGGAGATCGCGTCGAGATCGGAATGCGACTCGACCGAGCTGGCGATGACGTACTCCATCTCCTCGTCGAAGTCGACGTCGAGGATTTTGACCCTGCACCCGACCGAAACGGCGTCGGTGGAGATCTCGTCCCGGCTGATGATCTTGACGTTCTTGAGCTGGTCCTCCAGCTTTTTGATGCGCGCCTCGACGACCGCCTGCTCGTTCTTGGCCTCGTCGTACTCGCTGTTCTCCGACAGGTCGCCGAACCCGCGCGCCACGCGGATCTTTTCGGAGATCTCCCCCCTGGTCACGCTCTTGAGTTCATTGAGTTCCTTTTTGAGCGCCTCGTAGCCCTCTTGTGTCATTAACATTTCAGTTGCCATATCCCATTCTCCTTTACAGAGCATTTGGTTCCTTCACGAAATCCCGCAGATACGAAAAAAGCACATACCCCCGGCGGCGCGGACATCGGGTCTTCCCGCTTCTCGCGCGCGTTTTGCAGCCAGACGTATAGCAATGGTTAGTATTATAGTCAAAACGTTCAAATATGTCAAGCGTCCAAACATTTTTTAAGGAATTGTTGACAGGTAATCTTTTCCTCCTCCCCGTCCACGACCTGTCCCTTCATCTTATGTCCCGGCCGCGCGGGATATGCGCGCGCCCGCCGTTTTCCCCCGCCGGGCCGCTTTCGCGGGCGTGCAAAAAGGGCGGCCGCCCTTCGGCGGCCGCCCCGGCGCTTCGATTATCTGTTGCCGCTGGAGAACGCCCCGAGCCGGGCGGGCGGCGCGGAGGAAGCCTCGCTGGACGATTCGGCCTCCTCATCCCCGGAAGCCGCGGCCTCCCCGGAGGATGAACCCTCCGAACCGCTCTCCGCCCCGGAGGACTCCGCGGGCGGCTGGCTTTCCGCCTGCGATTCGGCGGGGGCCTCGCTCTCCGCGGGCTGGGACTCGGCCGGCTGGCTCTCGGGAGGCTCGCTCGCGGCGGGCGCCTCGGACTGCGCGGGAGGCGCGGGAGGCTCGGGCACCTCGAAGGTGAGCCCCGCCAGCAGGTCGATCGCGGCGCTGAACTCCGTCAGGTCGAGCGGCTCGCGCGCCGGTTCCGGTTCGGCTTCGGGCTCCGGCTCGCTCGACGAAGCCTCATCCTCCCCGGAGGAAGCCTCGTCCGACGCCTCCTGCGGTTCCTCCGCGTCGGAGGACGCCTCCCCGGACGATTCCGCTTCGGACGATTCCACACCGGAGGAATCCGCCTCGGAGGATTCCGCGTCCTGCGGCTCCTCGGCGGAGGAGCTCGCGTACGCCGCGTCGGGCAGCGGCGCCGCGGACGACGTGCCGCCGCTCTCCTCCGGCTCCTGTCCGGTGGCCGTCATATTCATGCGGATGGTCGAGATGATCGAATCCACCGCCTTCTGGAGCTGCGGGTCGGTCAGCAGGTTCCCCGGCATCGAATCGTCGTTCATCTTGACCTCGAAGTCGGGCCGCACCCCCTCGCCGTCAAAGCTCGGGCTGGTCGGCGGGTTGTAAACCGCCGTCGTGATCTCGATCGCGCTGCCGTCGGTCAGCGGGAAGATGCGCTGCATCGTCCCCTTGCCGGCGGTCTTCTGGCCGATGAGCTTGCCCTTGTTGTAGTCGCGGATGACCGCCGCGAAGAGCTCGGACTCCCCCGACGTCTTTTCATTGATGAGCACCGCCATCGGGAGGGTGACCTCCCGCGCGTCGGAAATCTTGGTGTTTTCCACCCGTCCCGTCTTGTCGACGGTCGAGGCGAGCACCCCGGAGGGGAGCAGCTTGTCGAGCGCCTCGGCCACCGAATCGAGGGCGGAGGTGCCGGAGGAGGTGATGCCGACCCCGCGCACGTCGAACACGAGGCCCTGCGCCCCCTCGTCGATCAGCCTGTCCACCTGCTTGGTGAACTGGTCGGGGGTGTTGTCGGCGAAGTCCTTGATGACGACCAGGCCGATCTGGTTTTCGAGCATGGAGGAATAGACCGACGGGACCTCGACGAAGCGGCGGGTCATGTCGGGCAGCGTGCTGTCCTCGACGCCGCGGCGCACGACGATGTTCATCTTGGTACCCGCCGCGCCGTAGAGCATCGAAACCGCCTCGCTGTAGTTTTCGGCGGTGATGTCGGTCTCGTCGATGCGCACGATCAGGTCGCCCTGCTGCAGCCCGGCGGCCTGCGCGGGCGAATCGGGATAGACCTCGTCGACGACGATGTATCCGCTCTCGTCCATCTTGGGCACGATGCCGATCTGCACCCGCTGGTCGTTGTAGCTCTGTTTAAGGCGCGCGTAGGCGGCCGCGTCGTAATAGCGCGCGTACGCGTCCCCCGTGCCGTTCAGGTAGCCGGCGACGAGCTGGTTGACCAGCTCGCCCTCCCCGATCGCGCCGGTGTAGTTCTGCCGCACGTAGTCGTCCACCTCGGCGAGCTTGGAGTACATCGCCTCGCGCTCGCTGAGGTTATAGGCGGTCTCGTCAAAGCTGCGCCGGGCAAAAAGCCACGTCATCGTGATCGTCGCCGTGATGACGATCACCGTAAACGCGATCGCCGCGCCCAAAGAAATCTTTTTGCTCATCAGTCGTCTCCTTTCGGCCTGCGTCGTGCCGCCCGGGCGGGGCAGGCCGGCCGCTGTGTCCGCGAAGGCCGCGGCGCGGCCCCCGCCAAATCCGGCCGCCGCCCGGCGCGGCCGCGCCGGACAACGCGAAGGGCGGAGAGTCTCCGCCCTTCACCGGAAGGTTCTCCCATATTCACGTCACGGGGACCAGCCCTGCGGGTTGACCGCCTTGTTGTTGACGCGGATTTCAAAGTGGATGTGCGGGCCGGTCGACCAGCCGGTCGAGCCGACCTCGCCGATCTTCTGGCCCTGCGCCACCACGTCTCCCACCGAGACGGAAAGCGCGCTCATATGCCCATAGAGGGTCTGGATGCCGCCGCCGTGGTCGATGATGACATATTTGCCGTAGCCCCAGCCGGAGGTGACGGCGGTATTGGCGACCTTGACGGTGCCCGAGTTGGCCGCGAGCACGGGCGAGCCGTAGGCGCCACCGCCCGAGATGTCGATGCCCGTGTGGAAGTCGCTGCCGCCGAAGCGGGAGCCGTAGGGGCAGGTCACCTGGAAGAGGGAGGCGGAGGGCCACGCCATGCCGCCGCCGATATATTTCGTATTGAGGGAGGTCTTGTTGATCTCCGCGATGATCGCAGAAATTTCCGCCTGGACCTGCTGCATCTGCTTGGTGAGCTCGGCCTTGTTGGCCAGGAACTCCTGCTCCTGGGCGGCGATGTCCTGGATCCGCGAAACGGCGGTCGCCTGCTGGGCCTTGAGCTCTTCCTGTTTGGAGACCGTCTCGCGCTTGTCCTCCTCGACGGAGGTCTTATCGCCCTCGATCTCCTTCTTGATCGCCTCGAGCTCCGCCTTCTGCTCCTTGAGCTCGTTGATTAGGTCGGTGTCATGCTGCGCCACGGCGGTCACGACCTCGGTGCGCAGCAGCATGTCGGAAAAGTCGTCCACCCCGAGCATGAGGCCGAGGGTGCTTGTCCCCTGCAGCGAGCACATCGCGCGCAGCCGCTGCTGGTAGAGGGAGAAGTTTTCGTCGATCTCCTTCTGCTTCGCGGACATTTCGCGGGTCTTCTCCGCGATCCGCTGCTCGAGCACCGTGATCCGCTCGTCGAGCGTGTCGATCTGCTCGATCGTCGTGTTGATCTGCCCGTCGATCTCCTGCTTGATGACGACCTGCTTCTGCTTTTCGGAAGCGGCCGCGTTGATCTTCTGCTGCACGGCGTTGTTCTGCTCCTGCAGCTTCTTGTATTTGCTGTTGAGACGGTCGAGCATGTCCTGGAGGTCAGACTCGTCCTCGTCGTAATCGTCCTCGTATTCCTCGTCGTCGGCCGCGTGCGCCAGAATCGATACGGTCGGCGCCACGACCATGACCGCCATGAGCAGCGCCATCATCCACGCGAAGACGCGTTTGCCCTTTTCGCCCACTTCCAGGCCCCCTTTCCGCCATCCGCCCCAGCGGAGGTCATACTTTCAGGTATCTGTTCACAAAGAACATGCTGCCGAACACGCCGATCCCGATGCCTCCGCCCGCGAACCAGGCCAGCAGCTCGAGCGCGACCTCCTCGAAGGGGATCGTGTTCTGATAGGCCGACTGGATGAAGGAGGAGGGATTGAGAGACACCGCGTCGAGCACATAGTTGTAGCCGACCCACAGCAGTCCGAAGGCGAGCAGCGCGGAGAGCAGCCCGAGCAGGAACCCCTCGACGAAGAAGGGCAGCCGGATGAAGGCGTCGGTCGCGCCGACGTACTTCATGATATTGATCTCCTTGCGCCGGTTGAAGACGGTGACCTTGATCGTGTTGGCGATGATGACCAGCGACACGACGATGAGGATGGCGACGATAAACATGCCGCTGACCGACACCGCGCGCTTGATGCTGGAAAACGCCTCAGCGACCGCGTCGGGGGCGCGCACCGCGGAAACCCCCGAGATCGATTCAAGCCGCATGACCGTGCCGGTGAGGACCGACAGGTCCTTCACGCGCACGCTGTAGTAGTTGAAGAGGGGGTTCTGGTCCCCCTCCAGGCCGGTGAGCAGGTCCTCCAGCTCGGGGGACTTGGCCTTCTGCTCCTCCAGCAGCTCGTCCTTCGAGACGAACCGCTGGTCATAGATGTTGTCCACGAGCCCGAGCTCCAGCCCGACGTCCGCGATCCGTTCCTCGTCGAGGCCGTCCTCCAGCTGGACCACGACCTCGTTCTGGGTCTCCGCGAAGCCGACGATCTTGTTGACGTTCATCGAAAAAAGCATCGAGGCGCCGATCAGGAGCATGCACGCCACCAGCGTGCCGATCGACGCGAACGACATCAGCCGGTTCGCGTAGATGCTCTTGGCGCCCTCTTTGATGAGGTACCCGAAACTGCTGCCCTTCATTCGTCGTAGTACCCCCTGTTCCGGTCGTCCGAGATGATCGTGCCCTCGTCGATCGTAATCACCCGGTGGTCGAACTCGCTGACCAGGGTGTGCTCATGGGTGACCATGACGATGGTGGTGCCGCATTTGTTGATCTCGCTGAGCAGGTCGACGATCTCGAACGAGAGGTCGGGGTCGATGTTGCCGGTGGGCTCGTCCGCGATGATGAGCGGCGGGTTGTTGACCAGCGCGCGCGCGAGCGCGACGCGCTGCTGTTCGCCGCCCGACAGGTGCTCGGGCAGGCTCTTGGCCTTGCCGGAAAGGCCGACCAGGCCGAGTATGTACGGGACGCGGCTGCGGATGTCCTTGGCGGACACGTTGGTGACCCGCAGCGCGAACGCGACGTTGTCATAGACGTTCATGGTCGGGATGAGCCGGAAATCCTGGAACACCACCCCGAGCGTGCGGCGGTAGTAGGGAACCTTGCGCCGCTTGAGGCGAACGAGGTTCTGACCGTTGACGTAGATTTCTCCCGACGTCGGCTTCTCCTCCCGCATCAGCAGCTTGATAAAGGTGCTCTTCCCAGCTCCCGACGGGCCGACGACGAATACGAATTCCCCTCTGTCAATACTCACATTGAAATTGCTGAGCGCGCGCGTCCCCGTCGCCTTGTAGACCTTGGAGACATTGACGAATTCGATCACTGGTACACCGCCTTTGAAAAGGCCTGTCTTTCGGCAGGCCAGGTTTCACAATTAATATTTCACCGGATTCGCCGTCAGGTACTTCTTGACCATCAGCGCCACCTTGAAGATGATCGCGTGGTCGAATTCCCGCAGGTCGAGCCCCGTGAGCTTTTTGATCTTCTCGAGCCGGTAGACGAGGGTGTTGCGGTGGACGAAGAGCTTGCGGCTCGTCTCCGACACGTTGAGGTTGTTCTCAAAGAATTTCTGGATAGTAAAGAGGGTCTCGTGGTCGAGGCTCTCGATCGAGCCCTTTTTGAAGACCTCCCGCAGGAACATGTCGCAGAGGGTGGTCGGCAGCTGGTAGATCAGCCGCGCGATGCCGAGGTTGTCGTAGCTGACGATCGCCTTTTCGGTGTCGAACACCTTGCCGACCTCCAGCGCCACCTGCGCCTCCTTGAAGCTGCGGGCCAGATCCTTCACGCCGACGATCGAGGTGCCGATGCCCACGACCACCTTGGTGTAGAACTCGCTGCCCAGCGTGTCCACGATCGAACGCGCGAGCTTTTCGAGGTCTTTCGACTCGATGCCGGGCTTGGTCTCCTTGACGAGCACGATGTCGCTTTCGGAGATGTTGAAGACGAAGTCCTTCTGCTTATCCGGGAAGAGGTTCTGGATGACGTCAAAGGCGGAGATGTCGTTGGAGGCGACGATGCGGATGAGCAGGACGACGCGGGTGGAGTCGGTGTTGAAGTGCAGCTCCCGCGCCTTGACGTAGATATCCCCCGGCAGGATGTTGTCGAGGATGACGTTTTTGATGAAGTTGTTGCGGTCGTATTTCTCGTCGTAATACTGCTTGATTGACGAGAGGGAGATCGCCAGAAGGTTGCAGTATTTTGCGGCGGGATCGTCCACTCCTTCGACAAAAACCGCAAATTCGGGTTTCATCTTGTTGCCAAACGGCTTATACGTATAGCCGTCGCGCACGAACACCTCGTTCGTGTCGCCGACGTCGAGCGTAAAGAAATCGCTCGTTTCGCCAATTTTGGTGAGGTCGCTGCACGAGATGATCGTCGCGCTGTCATCCACGACGCCGATCACTCTGTCGATGCAGTCTCTCATCTGGTGGACGATTCCCTGGAAAAGCCTGTTTGACATTCAAATCCCCTCTTTACTCGTAATCGGTTGTGCTTTGCCAAACACATGGTTCTTTCTGTGGCCGGGACGTGATTTCTGTCCGCCGTGGATGGACGAAAAAAACGCCGCGTTTTTAATCTTACAAGCCATTACGAATATTTTACAACAAATTTGTGTATATTGCAACACAAATTCTTATTTTCGTTGTGGAAAAATCATTATTTTTTCCACAACGGCTTTTCTGGGGATCGGAACCAAGCTTTTCGACCATCATACTACATTTTTGTAGGCAATGTGTGTCCAAACTTTGTCGCTTTTTTGAACAGCCTGTCCCTTCCCCGGCGGCTCCCACCGCCAAATTCCCCGGCGCACCGGGCTTTACAGCCCCTCCGCCAAAATCCGTTCTACCTCTATTTTACTGAGTTTCCTGCATTTTCCGGGCCCCAGGGCCGGGTCGAGGGGAAGCCCCCCGATCGCGTCACGGCGCAGCGCCGTGACCGTGATTCCATACGCCCCGAACATCCGTTTAACCTGGTGGTACATCCCCTGCCGCAGGACCACCCGCGCCGTGCGGGGGTCGTCCGGGTCGGGCGCGAGGAGCGCGGGCATGCACGTCCGCCCGTCGAGGACGACTCCCGCCGCGAACGCCTCTGCGAGCTCCGGCCCCGCCGGCCTGTCCAGCCGCGCGGTATACGTTTTGGGCACGTGGCTTTTCGGCGCGAGGATGCGGTGGGCGAACTCCCCGTCGTCGGTGATGAGCACGAACCCCTCGGTGTCCTTGTCCAGCCTGCCCGCCGGGAAAAGCCCGCTGCGCCGCAGCTCCTCCGGCACCAGGTCGAGCACCGTCGGCAGTTTGTCGTCGTGGGTGGCGCACACCACCCCGCGGGGCTTGTTGAGCATCAGGTAGGCGTGGCGGCCCATTTCCAGCGGCTTGCCCGCCACGGCGATCTCGTCCGCATCCGGGTCGACCCGCCGCTCGCAGGCGCGCTCGGGCAGGCCGTTTACCGTCACCTGCCCGCGGGAGGCAAGCCGATGCACCTCCCGGCGGGACAGCGCCGTCCGGGAGGCCACCACCTTATCCAGTCGCTCGGTTTCCGCCATGCCTTCGCCCCCTTCTCCCGCGCGGCGCAGGCCGCGCGGGGATTCCGGGGACTATTGTACCATATCCGCGCCGCCCGTTCAATCGGTGCGCTGCGCGAACCCGTGCATGAAGCCGTCCAGTTCGACCGAACAGACGTCGCCGCCGATCACCTTGTTCTTATACACGAGGATGTTGGCGCGCACGCCCTCCGCCTGGCCGGGATAGTTTTCGATCACATAGGTGTACCGTTTGCACCGCTTGCCCGCATACTTGCTCAGGTCGCAGCCCTGCTGCTTTTGGATCTCATTGTATTTTTCAAATACATCGTCGAATTCCTGCGGGATTTTGACCTCCACGATCTCGTCCTCTTCCTCCTCGGTCTCCCAGCCGAATGATTCAAGGAAGGAAATCCGCTGTTCATTCGTCTTGGCCGCGGCCTTTTCCACCTTTGCTTCCGCCGGGGCCTGCGCCGGATCGCCCCGCAGCTCCGACAGCGCCGCCTGCGCCCAGACGCCGCCCGCCAGCGCCAGCACGAACACCGCCGCTGCCGCCGCCACCTGTCTTTTCGTCACCCGGAATGAGACTGTAAACATACTGCTAACCTCCCGCGCCGTATTCGGTTCCGTTTTATATGTATACGCGCGCGAGGGACTTGTTATGCCGTCCCGGCCCCGGGCCCCGCGCGGCGGGAGCGGGCAGGCACGGCCTGTTTCGCCATGCTTTGCAACGCAAAAGCAGAAAATTGGCCATGCGGCCCGTCCCCGGGCCGCATGGCCTTATAAAAGCGCCCTTCCCGGCCCGTCACGCGGACGGCCCCTGCATGCGCTTGTAATCCGTGATGTCCAGGCAGGAGATCAGGTAGGCGCCGCGGCCGCCCCAATTCATGGGCGCCACGTGCACCCTCGTCCAGAGGTCGTACCGCGGGTTATAGATCTCCTTTTCCCCGCCGGACAGCGGGCAGTTCCTGCAAGGCGCGCTCCGCCCGAAAAAGGCCCTGTAGCAGGCCGTTCCGACCCGGGCGGAGGGGTCCAGCTCCCGGGTCCTGTGGTTGAGGTAGAGCAGCTCATAGGTGTCCTGCCCGATCGCGTAGATATAGGCGTCCTGCGCGTCCAGGATCGAGTTGAGCTGGACCGCCATCTGCCGGTCGCGCTCCGTCGCGCGCTGTTTGAGCAGGAAGGTGGTCAGCATCTGCGCGATCAGCGACAGCATGCCGACCTCCTCCTTCGTCCACATGCGCAGACCGGTGCACTCGTCGAAGCCGACAAACCCGTGGAAGTCCTCCCCGTTCCGGATCGCGCACTGGAGGGTGGAGCGGATCCCCTGCTCTTCAAACAGCGCCGTCTGCGCCGGGGTCAGCGCGCGGATATCGCGGCAGTAGAAGACGGAATTGTCCCGGAACAGCTCCTTATAGCCGTTCAGCCCCTCGTAGGGGACATGCTGCAGCCTCTCCCGCTGCGGGGCGATTCCCGCGTTGCACCACTCATAGGTGTTGTCCGTGTATTTCCCGTCCGCGCTGTTCTCAAAGATATAGGCCCTGCTTACGTCGAACCGCTTTCCCACGATCTCCAGGATCAGCTGGATGGCGTGGTCCACGTCGCCGGCGTCGTATAGGATTTGAAAGACGTAGTTGACCAGATCGCCGGGCACCCCCGACGACCGCCGGTCGGAATCGATGGCGGAGCCCAGCGAGGAATACCCCGTCTGGTCCACCGGCGCCGTCTCCCCCGCGTCGAAGAGCACATACTGGTTTTTCCCCTTGCTCTTGGCCTGGTAGAGCGCCTGGTCGGCGCTGTGGTAGAGGGCGGAAAAACTTCTGCCATCGTCCGGGTAGAGCGCCACGCCGATGCTGCAGGTGACTTCGAAGCTCTGCTTCTCCTCCTGGAAGAGGCTCTGGAACATGTCGAGCAGCCCGGCCGCCTTGCGGGCCGCCATCTCCCTGGAGGGGATGTCCTTCAGGAAGATGGTGAACTCGTCCCCGCCGATCCGCCCGACCACATCCGTCGCGCGCGTCAGCCGTTTCATGCCGGAGGCCATCTCGGACAGCACCGCGTCCCCAAAGAGGTGGCCCTGCGTATCGTTAACCAGCTTGAAGTTGTCTGTGTCGATCATGTACAGGGCGCAGGACTCCTGCGGCTCCTCCTCTAGGTGCCGGCGGATCTGCAGCTCGGTCTCCTCCCGGTTGTAGAGGCCGGTCAGGGCGTCCCGCTCCGCGCGCCGCCGCAGGTCGTCGATCAGCCGCTTCTCCTCGTCGATGTCCGTTATGACGCCCACCGCTTTCAGGGGGCTGCCGTTCCTGTCGTACTGGTCGGTGGCCCGGATGCGGCACCAGACATCCTTCCCCCTGTTGTTCCGGATGCGGATTTCGGCGGTCGAATAGGCGTTCCCGTCCTTCGCGCTCTTCATGAGCGCCGTCAGCGCGTGGACGTCGTCCGGATGGATGTGGCGGAAGACCGACTCCGGTCTCCCCAACCCTTCATAACGCGGCGCATATCCAAATTTCCTGTCCCAGTTTTTCGAGAAGATCATGGCGTCCCCGGGGATGTCCCACTCGAAGATGATCTCGTCCGTCTGGTCCATGATGATCCGGTGCCGCTCCAGGGACAGCCGCAGCTCCTCCCGGGCGTCCCGGGGCTCGGTGTCGTCGAGCATGACGCACAAAAACCAGCTCTCGCCGCCTTCCCCGCGGTTGAGCTGCGCGTTTTCCACCACCCACTTGTAGCTCCCGTCCCGGCAGAGCGCCCTGTAGCTGAGCGTGAGCTTCTCCCCCCGGCTCAACTGCCGGGCGGCCTCCCGCCGGACCTCCGGGCGGTCGGACGGATGGATCATCTCGATGTAGCGGCCGCCGAACCGTTCCGCCAGCTCCTCCCGGGAAAAGCCGAACAGCTCCAGAAACCCCTGGTTGACCTCCAATATGGTGTATTCGTCGTCGTTCAGGCACCGCTGCACCCCTCCGGGGATGCTGTCCAGCAGCGCCTGGCCTTCGCGGCCGGACAACGTCTGCCATCTGTCCATCATCAGCGCTCCCTTCTCATGGTCCGGCGGACTCCGCCGTCTCGGCCCCGCGGCCCTGTTCCTCCTGTTTTTGCCCGGACTGCCAAATGCAGTCGGAAAGCACCCTGCACAGCTGCCCGATGTCCAGCGGCTTGCTGACATGGGCGTTCATGCCGGAGGCCAGGGCGGCGGAAATATCGTCGCTGAAGGCGTTGGCGGTCGTGGCGACGATCGGAATCGTCGCCGCCGCCGGATGCCCGGAGGTGCGGATCCGCCGCGCGGCCTCGTACCCGTCCATCACCGGCATCTGCACATCCATCAGAATCGCGTCAAAGCCGCCTGGCCCGGACGCGAGGAACCGCTCAAGCGCCTGCCTGCCGTCGTCGGCGCAGGTGACCTCCGCTCCGTTCATCCGCAAAAGCTCCGCCGCGATCTCCTGATTGAGCGCGTTGTCCTCCGCCACCAGCAGGCGCTTCCCGGCCAGCGGACGGCGGGCGTCCCCCGCGCCGGCGGAAGGCGCCGTCCCCTGCCGGTACTCCAGCGCCTCCTGAATCGCCGCGTATACGGAGGAGCGGTAAAGCGGCTTTGCCAAAAAGCCGCTTACGCCCGCCTCGCGGGCCTCCTGCTCCACCTCCGAGCCGTCGTAGGCGGAGATCAGCACGATGGGGATCTCCTCGCCCACCTCGCCGCGGATCCGGCGGGCCGCCTCGATCCCGTCCATCCCCGGCATCTTCCAGTCGATCAGGCAGATGTCAAACTGCCCGCCGCTGCCGCGCAGCTCCCGGATCCGCCCGACGGCCTCGGCGCCGGACTGCCGCCACTCGGTACGGATTTTGATCTTTTCCAGCAGGCAGGCGGTCTGCTCGCACACCTGGCGCTCGTCGTCCACGACCAGCGCGCGCAGCCCCTGGTTTTCAAAATCGGGCTCCGAGACATTTTCGGTCCCCCGCAGGAAGGGCAGCTCGACCGTGCAGGTCGTGCCCGCGCCCGGCTCGCTTGTGACCCGGATGCTCCCGTTCATCAGCGTCACCAGATTTTTGGTGATCGACATCCCCAGCCCCGTGCCGCCAAAGCGGCCGGCGATCGAGGCGTCCGCCTGTTCAAACGGCTGGAAAATCCGTCCGATCGCCTCCTCCGTCATGCCGATTCCCGTGTCGGACATCTCGAACCGGAGCAGGTCCACCGCGCTTTTCGACGCGACGCGGACGACCCGCAGGCGGATCTTCCCGCCGGGCGGCGTGAACTTCACGGCGTTCGAGCTGAGGTTCAACAGGATCTGGTTCAGCCGCAGGGAATCCCCGACAAAGACCGTGTGGTCCCCAAAGCCCTCCATGTTCTCCTGGAAATCGATCTGTTTCTCCTTGGATTGTGCGTAGACGGTGGACACAAAGCCGTTGATCACCTGGAAGATGTCGAAGGGCTCGTTTTGTAAGAGCATCTTGTCGCTTTCGATTTTGGACATGTCCAGCACGTCGTTGATCAGCATGAGCAGGTGCCTGGAGGAAAAGCTGATCTTCCCCAGGCAGTCCTCCACCCGCGCGGGGTCCCGGACGGACGCCGAAGCGATGGTGGTCATCCCGATGATCGCGTTGAGCGGCGTGCGGATCTCGTGGCTCATCCTGGACAGGAAGTCGCTCTTGGCGCTGTTCGCCCGTTCCGCTTTGCGCATCGCGTCCTGCAGCGCCCGACGCGACAGCACCTCCTCCGTGCGGTCGGAAAACACGGTGATGAGCTGGGGAGTGCGCATATCCTCCGTCCGGTAGACGCGGATGAGCAGCCAGCGCTTCTCCCCGCCGGGCTTTTGATACTCCACCAACTTTTCAAAGGGGGAGATGAAATTCGGGTCCCGGGCAACCCGGCCGAACTCCTCGGCGTCCTCCGGCCTCAGCCCTTGGTAGGACGGTCCCCCGCCTTTCACGGAGGCGCCCAGCACCCGCTCCATGTTGAGCGCGCAATAGCTGATGGCGCCCGTCCCGGCGTCCCGGATCAGGAAGGTGTCGTCGATGCTCAGCGACAGGTCGTCAAAGAGCCTGCTGCGGTAAAAGAGCTCCCGCCTCTGCCGCCGGAGAACATACTGGGATATCAGCAGAACCCCGACCATGAGGGTCATCAGAACCGCCGACCCGGCCAGCGTGGCCCTCCGGAGGGAATCCGCCGTCCGTCCGTAGCCCACCTTTTTCGCCTGCGCGACCGCAATGATCTTTTCGGTGTCTTCCAACGCGCGGCTGTAAAGCGGCTGCAGGCGTCCCTGCTCGTATATCTCGATCTCCTCCGGCAAGGTTTCCGGGCGGGCGACATAGTCCAGAAAGGCCGTCTGCTCCTCCCGCAAAAGCTCCATCGTTTCCCTGAGCTTTTCCACATCCCCAGGCTCCCCCAGATACAGTTCCTCAATCCTGGAAAGCGGCTCCTCCGCCGAGGCATGGAGGTCGTCGAGCGCGCCGCTGACGATCTCCACATCCTCCCCGGAGGAGTGGCGCAGCAGGCGTTCCGTCCGGATCCGCATGTCGGACAGGCAGACCTTCACGTCCCCGGCGGAGATCACCACCTCGAACGGATGGTTTGAAATAATGTCCGTCTGCTCCGCCAGCCGGACGGAGCTGCTGATGGTCATCACCAGATAGGCCAGCATCAGCAGGATCAGCCCGGCGGTGCTTCCCATCGTCAGGTACCGTTCCCGGGCAAGCGGATCCGCCTGCGTCCTTCCAGACTGTTCCCGTTTCATAGTTCTTCCCCATTTCCCGGTCCTGCCCCGGCCTGTCCTCCGGCGGAAAAATCCCCCGCTTTTGGCTCCGGCCCGCGGTCCGCACACCATCCATTTTTCCCGTCAAAGCGGGACGCCGCACGGAAAAATCTTTGTTCACATACCAATTTATTTATTATAGCAAAAGCGCTCGAAAATAGCAATGGTTTGCGGGTTCCCCTCGGAAAATGTGGAAGTCCGCAGGAAAAAATGTTATACTTTTTTTGACATGCCGGACACCGAAAAAAACCGGCAGACACGGAGGTGCCTGTTTGGAATATAAAACGGAACTGAATCAGGTCGTATACCGAATCCTGCTGCTTCAAATCCAGTTCGGGGCCTACCGCGCGGGGGAAAGCCTTCCCAGCATGGAGGAGGCCGCCGAATGGCTCCTTGTCTCGGTTGACACCGTCCGCGCCGCCTATCTCAGGCTGAAGCAGGAGGGCCATATCTCCCTCTCCAAAAATGTCGGCGCCGTCGTGCGGGCGGACGGCGGGCCCCGGGAAGCCGTACAGGCCGTCCGGAGCTATTTTGCCAGCCGCAGAGAAAGCCTCCTGGATCTGTGCCGCTCCCTGCGGCCGCTCTTTGGGTGCGCACAGTGGACCGGCCTCAAAAACGCCTCCCCCGAAACAATCGCCCGCATGGAGCGGCTCGCCGGCGGCTCCGTCCCCTTCCCCTACGCGGCGCTCCAGCACCTCGAGCAGAAGTACGCCGCCCTCGGGAACGACCTTCTCATGCGCCTTGTGTGGCAGATGTTCATGCTCTTCCAGGCGCCCTTTTACAGCGTCCCGGAACATTCGCAGTACCTCGCGCGTTACCAGCGCTATATTCTGGACACGCTTGCACTCCGCCGCAGGGGCGAATGGACGGCGCTCCGGGCGCGGATGGACGGCTTTCAGGATGAGATGTCGGCCGGCCTCCTGCGGTTTTATGAGGAGATGCCCCCCGCCGAACAGCCGGAACCCGCCGCCGCGTTTTACTGGAGCGCTTACAGAAAATCGTCGCAGATCTGTTATTCCCTTGCAATGGAGCTTTTGATTGCCATCAGCCGCGGCGTCTATCCGGCAGGGGAGCTTTTGCCCTCGCTCAGCCGGCTTTCCGCGGAGAAGGGCGTCTCCGTCAGTACGGCCCGGCGGGCGCTCGCCCTGCTCAACAGCATCGGCGCGGCAAAATCCATCCAGCGGGTCGGCACGCGCGTCGTCCCCCCTGACCAGGCCGCCGAAAACTGCGACTTTGGGCAGCCCGCCGTCCGGCAGCGTCTTTTGGGCATGGCGGAAAGCCTGCAGATCTTCGCCCTCTCCTGCAGGGAGGTGTCCGAACGCACCCTCGCTTCCCTCGACGCCGGCGCCGTCGGGCACTGGGAGCGGCGGTTCCGTGCGTTTAAACAGTCCCGGCAGTACGAGCTGGTAGCCTACTCCTTCCTCGAGATGATCGCCCGGTCCGCCCCCGAACAGACGATCCGGACGGTCTACGCCGAGCTGCTGCTGCAGCTCTTCTGGGGGTATCCCCTGCGCAGCACCCAAAAGGAGCTTCCGGCCAGGAACGCCGCCTACGAGCCGCTTTTCGGCAGATTGTCCGCGTCCCTGGAACGGCGGGATATCCCCGCATTCTCCGCAGACCTGGAGGAGCTTGTCCTGTACGAGCTCAAATTTGTTGTGGAACGGCTGCTCCGGCGGGGAATCCCGGAGGCTGGAAAGATTCTGATCCCCGAAAGGGACCTCTCCTGAAAAACTCCCCCGGAAGCCGGCGGGCTTCCCCCGACAAAAAAGCGGCGTGATGGATTCTCCATCACGCCGCTTTTCGGTTTTAAGGGATTCCGCATATGCGGGCCGATCTTACGGAGGGGCTTACTCCTCCTCGTTCATCTTCTTGGCTTCCTCGATGACGGCCGCCTCGAGCTGGGGCGGGAGCAGTTCATAGCGCTCGAAGGCGAGGGTGAAGTAGCCGCGGCCCTGCGTGGTGGAACGCAGCACGGTCGCGAAATCGCCCATCTCGCTCATCGGGACCTCGCCCTCGATCATCTGGAGCCCGTCGTCCGCCGGGTTCATGCCGAGCACGCGGCCGCGGCGTTTATTGAGCTCGCTGATCATGTCGCCCGTGTTGGAATCGGGGACGTAGACCTTGAGGTTGCCGATCGGCTCGAGCAGCGCGGGGGAAGCCTGCGCCATGCCCGCCTTGTAGGCGAGGGACGCGGCGGTCTTGAACGCCATTTCGGACGAGTCGACCGGATGGTAGGAGCCGTCGACGAGGACCGCCTTCAGGCCGACCACCGGGTACCCGGCGAGCACGCCGTGCTTGACGCAGTCCTGCAGGCCCTTTTCGACCGCGGGGAAGAAGTTCCGCGGGACCGAGCCGCCGAAGACGTTCTCCTCGAAGAGGAGCTCCTCGCCGTCGTAGGGGGAGAACTCGACCCAGACGTCGCCGTACTGGCCGTGGCCGCCCGACTGCTTCTTATGCTTGCCCTGCACCTTGACCGCCTTGCGGATCGTCTCGCGGTAGGGGACGCGGGGCTTGGTGAGGTCGATGTCCACGCCGAATTTGGTCTTCAGCTTGGAGACGATCACGTCGATATGCTGCTCGCCCAGGCCGGAGATCACCTGCTGGTGGGTCTCGGCGTTCTGCTCGAACTTGATGGTCGGGTCCTCCTCCATGAGGCGCACCATGCCCTGCGCGACCTTGCCCTCGTCGCCCTTGTTCTTGACCTTGACGGCCATCGACAGGCACGCCTCGGGGAAGTTCATCCGCGCGAAGGAAACCACCCGCTTGGGGTCGCAGAGGGTGTCGCCGGTGATGGCGCTCGACAGCTTGGTGACCGCGCCGATGTCGCCCGCGGTGATGAAGGCGGTGTCCTCCTGCTTTTTGCCGGTCATGTAGATGAGCTTGCCGAGGCGCTCCGGCTCGCCGGTGCGGGAGTTGACGGGCGCGACCTCGTTGGAGAGCTTGCCCGCGACGACCTTGAAGTAGGAGAGCTTCCCGACGAACGGGTCGGCGACCGTCTTGAAGATGTAGGCGGCCAGCGGGGCCTCGTCGGTGCAGGCGACCTCCACCGGGCTGCCGTCCTTGTCCTCGGCGGTCTCCGCGCCCGCCTCCCACGCGGAGGGCAGGTGGTCGACCAGCGCGTCGAGGAGCATGTCGACGCCTTCGAGCGTGGCCGCGGAGCCGCAGAGCACGGGGGTGATGGTGCCGTTGTGGACGCCGTCGTGGATTCCCTTGAGGATTTCGTCGCGGGTGAACTGCTCGCCCGAGAAGAACTTCTCGAAGAGCTCCTCGTCCGTCTCGGCGACCGCCTCGCTGATGGCGGCGGTCAGGCCCTCGAAGCGGTGCTCGATGTCGGGCATCGCGACCTCGGAGGGCTCGCCCTTGGCGTTGTATTTGTAGGCCTTGTTGTCGACGAGGTTGATGTAGCACTGCACCTTGTGGTCCTCGACCACCGGCACGACGAGCGGGCAGACCGACGGGCCGAACGCGCCCTTGAGCTCCTCGAGCACCTTATAGAAATCGGCGTTTTCGGTGTCCATCTTGTTGACGAAGAACATCTTCGACTTGCCCATCTGGTCGGCGAGCTTATACGCCTTTTCCGCGCCCACGTTGAGGCCGGAACGCGCCGAAACGGCGATCAGCACGCTCTCCGCCGCGCGCACGCCCTCATACATGCCCGCCGCGAAGTCAAAGAGTCCGGGGGTGTCGATCAGGTTGATCTTGACGCTGCCCCAGGAAAAGGGCGCGACCGCGCTCGAAACGGAAACCTTGCGTTTGATCTCCTCGGGGTCGAAGTCGCAGACGGTGTTGCCGTCGGGGACCTTCCCCAATCTATCGGTTGCGCCGGCCTTGTAGAGCAGGGCCTCCGCCAGGGAGGTTTTGCCGCTGCTTCCGTGGCCGGCAATTGCAACGTTCCGGATCTTACCCGCTAAGTACTGTCTCATGTCATAACACTCCTTTTTCTATCTGCACTGCGCATTAGTCATAATAGCCAGCAATCGCCGTAGGTTTGCGAGGCATTATATTGATATTATATAATTTCTAGAAGGCGTGCGCAAGGGATAACCCCTCCGATCGCCTGTATAAATAATGGGGAAAATACTATGGACTTTGCACAAGGAAACGTCGAAAAACAGGGACTCTGCTGACGCAGAGGCCCCGGTCTTGTCTTTTGAAGAGCCCGGGGCCCCGCCGCGGCGGGGATGATCCGCTCGCTGCGCTCGCTCGACGTGCGGTAGGAACCTGCGGTTCCCCCACACACGCCCCCTCCCTTTTGGAGCGTCCGGCCTTAGGTGAAACAACAGGGCCGCTGCTGACGCAGCGGCCCTGTTGCAAGGTAAGGTAAAATCAATTATTTGCCCGCCGAGGCGGCAATGCGGGTGATCAGGTACCACGCCAGCCCGAAGAGGAGCAGCACCCCGTAGGTGGCAAGCTGCAGCGAGCCGGTGAAGGCCATGAAGGCGACGAGCCCGTAGCCCGCGACGATGCCGATGAGCTGGACGATGGTGGCGCGCATGACCGATTTGCGGACGGCGGAGGCGGCGCGCACCAGCGCGAGCACGCCGGAAAGCCCGCCCGCGTGGCAGCCGCCCGCGGAGATGCGCTCCTTGGGCTTTACGAGGAAGGCGTATTCCGCGTGGATTTTGGCGGGGAGGATCCGCACGCTCGTGCGGCGGACGCCGAAAGCGGACGCGACCAGCTCGCTGGTGATGTTCGGGTCGGTGGTGTAGAGCGCGACCGAGACGCCCCGCCGCTCCAGCTCGGCCAGCGTGTCGGCGGTATCGGGGTCGGCGTTGTAGCTCACGACGAACATCGCGGAGAGCTCGCCCGAATTGGCGATGTAGAGCACCTGCCGCCCGTCGCGGGTATAGCGCATTTCAAAGTCGCGGGAAGGGCAGTCGATGTCGTGGTTGCGCATCAGCTCGTGGCTGCCGATCAGCACCCGCTTGCCGTCCACCCACGCCGATAGACCCATCCCGTCCTCGTACATGAGGCTGTCGACCTTCTTGAGCATCCGGCGGTTGCCGCCGATCATGTTGAGGAAGATGCCCGACATGATGCCGCCGCAGGAGATGATCACGCTGGCGGCGTCGAGGATCGCCTCGTCGATCCGTTTTTCGGCGAAGACCTTCATGCCGTGGAGCATGACGCTGTCGTCCGAGAAGAGGTCCCGGTCGCTGACGACCACCGCGCCGGTGTCGGCGTAGTCCTCGGCGGCGGTGTAGCCCGCGAGCATCGCCCCGCTCCGGGAGAGGCGCCTGGCCTGCCGGGCGAGCATGAGGTTGGGTACGAGCGAGCCCGAGAGCGGCGCGCAGATGCACAGCACCGCCGCGAACGCCGAAATGGCGGAAACCAGCTCCCGGTCCATCAGAAAGAAGCCCGCGATCCCCACCACGAGCGCGCCCGCGAGACAGATGGGCGAAGCGATGCTGGAGAACGATTCGCTGTAATCGGGGGCGTAGCTGCGGTCGAGGAAGCCGGTGATGAACCCGGCGCGGGCGCTGTAGGCGACCCGGTCGACGTCCGGCCCGAGGCCGCGGGAGAATTCCCGCGCGAACTCGCGGTTTTGAATCTGGACGAGCGCGTATCTGTCCCCCTCGGCCGTGAGAGTGGCGAAATTGCGCTCAATCCGTTTCATCATCAGCTTTTTCCCGAAGAGGGAGAAGAGCAGCACCACGACGGCCAGCGGGAAATAGAGGCTGACGTTCCCGTTTTCAAGCACCGCGTCGGGCAGCACGGCCAGCACGATCCCCTGGATGAGCACGGCGAGCACGGCGAGCGCGGCGGGGGTGTCGCAGTTGGCGCGCATGCGGCAGAGGGCCGCGATGCCGCCGCCCACGATGTTGCTGCACACGATGGCGGCCAGCACCACGAGCACGAGGTTCACGATCAAAAAGAGCCGCATGTTGTTTTCCGGCGCGACCGCCGGGGGAAGCGGCAGCATATACCCCTCGGGAATCCCGAGCTTCCCGGCGAAGGGGACCACCTTGAGGGAAACGGTGAGATAGAGGGACAAAAAGGCGAGCACCGCCGTCACGGCCTGCCGGACGGTCAGCCCGGTGCGGATGGAGCGGAGATCCTTCTCCACATAGGGCGCGTCCTCGGGGGAGCCGAAGTCGTCCTCCGGCACCTCCTGCTCGAGTTGTTCCTGTTCGGCGTAGGACTGCCGCCACTTGGACTGGGCCAGCTCCTGCGGCCCCTCCTCCCGCGCGCGGCGCGGCGCGCCCGCGTCGATCTCCTGCGTGTGCTCCGCCGGCGCGTTCCGGCGCGGGCGCGGGCGCACGGGGATGTCCATCCGGGTGCCGTCCGGCTCCGGCTCCGCCCCGGCGTCAAATCCGAACCGGAAGCCGAAGCCGCCGGATTCCGCCGGAGGCGCGTCGTCCTCCCAGGCGGGGAGCTGGAAATCATCGTCTTCCGGCGCGGCGCGGAAGGTGAAGCCCTCCCCCGCTCCCTCGCCGGGCGCGGCCGGCTGCTGCGCGGCCCCGCCGCGCGATCGGCGCAGCCGGTCGAGCGTCTCCCCGAGCGTCTCGTCCTGCGGCAGCGGCGCGGAGTCGCCCTCAAAATCGTAGGGCGCCTTCGGCGCGGGCTCCGCGGGCGGGTAGTCGTCGTAGCGCGGGCGCGCGCTCTTCGGCGCGGGTTCCGCGGGCGGGTAATCGTCGTAGCGCGGACGCGCGCTCCCCTGCGCGGGACGCCGGGGGAACTCCTCCCGGCGCGGCGCCTCCTGCCCAAATCCGCTCAGGCGGGAGCTCCGCTCCTCCCGGGGAGCGCACGGGGGACCGGACGGCCGGCGCTGCGGCCGGCGGGTGCGCTCATAGTAGGGCTCGTCCGCGCGCGGGGCGGCCCTGCGGGGCTCCTGCGCGTCCTCCGCGCGGCGGGGACGGTAGTCCTCCTGCGGCGCGGGCGCGCGGGGCGGGGGGGCCTCCTGCCCGTATGTATCCTGCGCGGCCTCGCGGCTCTTCTTCCGGCGGATTTCCTCCAGGATATCGTCGACATTGTAGTTCTGAGCCATTCCCGTTTCCACTCTCCTCATCAAATCGCAAAAAATCCGGGTTTACCGCTCCGCGCGCGTCCGCTGCCGGACGACCTCATACATCAGGATCCCCGCCGCAACCGACGCGTTCAGGGAGTTGACCTTCCCCAGCATCGGCAGCGACAGGATCACGTCGCAGGTCTCGCGGACGAGCCGGGAGAGGCCGAACCCCTCCGAGCCGATCACGAGGGCGACGGGGCCGGTCAGGTCGCTCTGTTCCCAGCGCCCGCCGCCCGCCTCCGCTCCGTAAATCCAGACGCCGCGCTTTTTGAGCTCCTCAAGCGTGCGCACGAGGTTGGTCACCCGCGCGACCGGCAGGTGCTCGACCGCGCCGGCGCTCGTGCGCCCCACGATGGGGGTGAGCCCCACGCCGCCCCGCTTGGGCAGGATGAGCCCGTGGGCGCCCGCCGCCTCCGCGGTGCGGATGACCGCGCCGAGGTTGTGGGGGTCCTCGATGCCGTCCGCCACGAGGAAGAAGGGCGGCTCCTCACCCGCGCGCGCAAAGAGATCGTCGACCGTGCTATAGGAAAAGGCCGCCGCCAGCGCGGCCGCCCCCTGGTGGGGCAGGCCGTTTGAAAGCGCGTCGAGCTTTTTCACGTCGACCTTCTTGACCGGCACGCCGCGTTCCTTCGCCATGGCCACGATGCGGGAGATCGGCTGGCCGCGCGCGGGCACCTCGTCGCAGATGTAGACGCACTCCACCTCGCGGGAGCCGCGCAGCAGCTCGATCACCGCGTTGCGGCCGAGCACGGTGTTCTCGTCCTCCCGGTCGAGCCGGGGATTGGAATTCGCCATACGGAGCCCTCCTCCGGAGGGACGGCCTCCGGTTATACGTTCTGTTTTATACAGAGTATATTATAACATAACAGTATACCGGATGCTAGAGATTCGCTGCGATTTTGTAAAAAAAGAGCCGATTTTTGCCGAAAAAGATCAGAGCAGGAAGAACCCGCATGCAATCGCGGCCCCCACCAGCGCCGCCAGCCCGATCTTGAGCGCCTCCCCCAGCGGGGTTTTGCGCTTTTCATGCCCCGCGGGGTTGTAGTCGATCTGGGAGAGGTATTCCCCCGCGCGCGCCCGCAGGCTCAGCTTGTCCTCCCCCTGCGCGTTCGGCCGCAAAAATAGAATCGCCTTTTCAAAGTACCGGTTGTCGGTGTGCACCACCTCGATCACCTTTTGACTGACACCCTTCAGCATCTGCTTGCTCCTTCCCCCGCGCCCGAAAAATTCGTTTCCTTCCGCCCCGCGCGGCGGGCGGAAGGCGTCTGCGCCGCAAAAGAGGGGCGGGCGGGCCGCGGCTGCCGCCCGCGCCGCCCCCGACGCCCCGATTTAAAATCGTTTTGCCTTCCTATTTTGAACAGAGGGTCTTCATTTATTCTCCTGTCAAGGGCCAATTTGAACAAAAATCAGCCGGCCGGTTCCCGGGCGCGGTTATACGCCGGGTATTACAAAAAGGCCGGCATGGATTCCCCATTCCGGCCCGTTGTGGAAAACTCTGTGGAAACGGTAGAAAACTTCGCGGACGCATCCGTGTTTTCCACCTTGTCCCCCTTTCAACGGCGGCAGGAAAAAACGGCAAATTCCATATATTACCATTACCGCGAGTAATCCGGCCTTCCCCCGTTTTTGTATAGATTGATAAAGTTCCCTGTAAAATCTTTGTTCCTTTTGGCGGCGGGATCTGCTATACTGGGAGGGCAAGAATACGGAAAAAGGAGCCCCTCCCATGACACCAGTTTCGACCGGATGCGCCGCGTTCCTGCGCGGAAACGACGTGATCCTCCCCGATTCGGGCGATTTCTCCCTGCCCGAAACGCTCGACTGCGGACAGGCGTTCCGCTGGAAAAAGCTGCCCGACGGCAGCTTTTTCGGCGTGGCGCGCGGCAGGGCCTGTCACATTGCACAAACGGCGGGGGAAGTCCGCATCCTGGGCGGTGCGGAGGACTTCGAGACGGTGTGGCGCGGCTATTTCGACCTCGACCGCGACTACGGGGAGATCAAGCGCCGCCTCTCTTCCGACCCCGTCCTCGCGCGCGCCGTCGCCCACGCCCCCGGCGTCCGCCTGCTCCGGCAGGAGCCGTGGGAGGCGCTCTGCTCCTTCATCATCAGCCAGAACAACAACGTCCCCCGCATCAAGGGGATCGTCGAGCGGCTGTGCGCCGCCTTCGGGGAACCGCTCGGGGAGGGCGTCTTCGCCTTCCCCTCCCCCGAACGCCTCGCCGCGCTCGGACCGGACGACCTCGCGCCCATCCGCGCGGGCTTCCGGGCGCGCTACCTCGTGGACGCGGCGAGAAAGGCCGCCTCGGGCGAGGTGGACCTTTCGGCGCTCGCTCACCTGCCCCTCGACGAGGCGCGGGAGGAGCTCCGGAAGATCACCGGCGTGGGCGCCAAGGTGGCCGAATGTACGCTGCTCTACGGCTGCGGGCGGGTCGAGTGCGTGCCGGTCGACGTGTGGGTGCGCCGGGTGCTCGACCGGCTCTACCCGGACGGCCTGCCCGCCTGTGCGCGCGGCGCGGAGGGGATTGCCCAGCAGTACCTTTTCCACGCGGCGCGCACCTGTCCCGGCTTCCTTCCCGGGGAAGCCGCCCAATCCTCCGATGGAAGGTGAGACCATGTCCCCTGCCAGACTCCCGAGGCCCGGCCTGCGGATGCTGAAGTCCGCGCTCGCCGTCTTCCTCTGCTTTCTCATCGACACGCTGCGCGGCGGCGGCGTCCCCTTCTACTCCGCGATCGCCGCCATCCTCTGCATGCAGCCCGACGTGCAGGGAGGCCTCCGCGTCGGGCTCAACCGGGTCGTCGGCACGCTGATCGGCGGCTGCTATGGGATGGGCGTGCTCTACCTGCTGCGCGCCTTCCCGCCCGGCGGGCACGGGCTTTTGCAGTACGCCGTCATCTCCGCCGCCCTCGTCCCGCTCATGTATCTCACCGTGCTCGTCAAAAAGACCTCCGCCACCTATATCACCTGCGTCGTCTTTTTGAGCATCACCGTCTCCCACGGGCTCGACCTCATCCCCTATGCGTTCGCGCTCAACCGCATCCTCGATACGCTGATCGGCATTTTCATCTCTCTGTTCGTCAACTGGGTCCCCTTCCTGCGCAACCGGCGGGCGGACCAGACGCAATAAACAAAAGCCGGCATCCGCCGGATGGAGGCAGTATGGACCAGACAGAACGCATTACCATTCCCGGCGCGGCGGAGGAGATCCCCGCCCTGCTGTGGGGGCCCGCCTCGGACCGCTGGATCATCGCGGTGCACGGCAATTTCTCGCACAAGGCGGACCAGGTCATCGCCCTGCTGGCGCGGCGCGCCGCCGAAAAGGGGTACCGGACGCTCAGCTTCGACCTGCCGCAGCACGGCGAACGGGCCGGCGGCGCCCTGTCGCTCGACCCGCCCTCCTGCGTCGGGGACCTTTGCGCGGTCTACGAATACGTCCGCCCGCGGGCGGAGCGCACCGCCCTCTTCGGGTGCAGCCTGGGGGCCTATTTCAGCCTGCTCGCCTACCGCGGGCTGCCTCTCTCCCAGAGTCTCTTCCTCTCCCCCGTGGTCGACATGGAGCGGGTCATCCGCAATATGATGGCCGCCGCCGGCGTGAGCGAAGAGCGGCTGCGGGCGGAAAAGCACATCCCGGTGGAGGGCGGCCCGCCGCTCGACTGGGACTATTTCGACTACGTGAGGACCCACCCCGTCCGCTTTGCGTGGGAGAGCCCGACGGCCATCCTCTGCGGCGAAAACGATACGCTCAGCGGGCGGGCTGAAATCGCCGCCTTCGCGCGGCGGTACGGCGCCGAGGTGCGGGTCCTCCCGGGCGGGGAGCACTTTTTCCACACGCCGGAGCAGCTTTCGGCCTTCGACGGCTGGGCGGCGCGCACCCTGCGGGAATAAAAGGCCGCCGCGGGACGGCATTTATTGACATCCTCCGGCAATGCATTATAATGGAAACAACCGGACACCTCTCCATTGGGGAATCAAATCTGACAGGCGGTGGTGCAGTTGACCTTCGCGCAGTTCAAGCGGATGAAGCCCAAATATAAGCGCCGGCTGATCCTTGTGGCGCTCATCGCCCTCGCGCTCTGCGTCGGGGTGCTCTTCGGCATCTCCAAGGGCATCGAGGCGCTGCGCGTGCAGTTCAATACCACGACGCTCGACAAGGTCACCGCCGCCAACGTCCTCGAAAAGGCGAGCATGAACAAAATCCTCGAGGTCATGAAGCAGGAGGACTCGGGCAGCGTCCTCGTGGTGGACAGCGTCCTCACCATGTCCGGCGAGGGCAGGGTGACGGGGCTCACGATGAACCTCACCAACCTCGTCAGCCAGGGCTCCGCCGAGGAGTGGCGGCTGACCGCCACCGAGAAGAAGGCGAAGCTCCGCAAGGTCAGGACCCGCTACGAGAACCTCAACGCCCAGCGCCTGCGGCTCATGGAGTTCAAGACCTACTACCCCGCGCTCTCCCGCGCGGCCTCCCCCCAACTGCTCGCCCTGCTCACCGACCGCGCCCCCGCCGGGGCGGACGGCTCCTATACCTTTACCGACCATTTCGGCAACAACCTCTCCCCCGAATACGACTCCTACCTCGCCCGCGGGCTCGAGGGGGTGTGGGTCTCCCGCATCGGCGGGGTCTCCGGCTTCGCGGAGGGCTACGCCCGTCCCAACGACTGCGCGCCCGCCATCGTCTCGGTCGAAGCGGTCGACGCCGCCAGAAGCAAGAACAAAAAGGCGGTCCTGCTCCCCGCCGAGGACCGTTTCGTCGTCCTGCTCGAGGCGGGCCCCTACGCGTAGGGCCGCTTAAATCCCCTTTTCGAGCATGAGCACGATCACCGTGATGTCGTCCTCATGCCCGTCGGTGCGGCGGCGCCTGGCCTCCCCGGCCAGCTGTTCGCTCAGCTCCTTCGGGTCGTCCCCCTCGTAGTGCTCGAGGTCGGACGCCAGCCATTCACAGCCGCCGGCCACCGCGCCGTCCGACACCATCACGATCACATCGCCGTCACGCAGCGTGACGGCGTTTTTTTCGAAGTTCACGCCCCCGAGGATGCCCACCGGCAGCGAGCTCGACTCGACATATCCCCCCTTGCCCGACTTTCGCAGGAAGGTGGGCGCCGCGCCCGCCTTGTAAAACTCCGCCCGACCGGTGTAGAGGTCGATGCCGGTGATGTCGATCGTGGCGAGCGATTCGTCCCCCGACTTGACGAGCAGCGCGGAGTTGACGAGCTTCAGAGAGGCGTCGAGGCTCACGCCCGCCTCGATCAGCCGCGCCAGCAGCTCGGAGGTCATCGTCGAGTCGACCGCCGCCGCGCCGCCGCTGCCCATCCCGTCCGACAGGATGACGTTCACCCGGCCCCCCCGGCCGTCGACATAGCTGTAGCTGTCCCCGCACAGCCGCGAGCCGCTGCTCCCCAGCTGGGTCGCGCCCCACTTGACCGTGTAGACCGCCTTCTCGGTGAAGGTCATCACCGTCGCCGCGCAGTCGGTCCGGTTTTTGCAGGCGGGCAGGTCGAAATCCCGCCCGCAGATGTCCGACAGCGACACCGTCAGCTCGGTCAGGTCGAGCCGCGAGAGCTTGTAGGTGGGAATCGTGACCTCCAGCGTCATGTTCGCGCCGCCGTCCACCGTGCAGGTCACGAGGTCGGGAAAGACGTTCAGCGACTGGAGGTATTCCCGCACCTTGCCCGCCGTCGTGCCGTCCTGGGTGGCCAGCTCGTCGAGGTCGCGGCCCATCGCGTCGATCATCAGCGCCATCCCCTCGAACTGGTCGGTCACCACCCCGCGCACCTGCGACACCTTGCGCCGCATGCTCTCCCGCGCGGTATATTCCTGAAAGAGCAGGTTCATCTGGACCGAAAGCTCGGGGAGGCGCAGGCAGCTCTTGGAGAAGTAGGCGGGAAAGGCCCCGGGCTCCAGCTCCTCCCCCCTGCGCAGCACTCCGAGCGCGTCGTTCAGCACGTTGCAGGTGTCGGTATATTTGAGCTGCCAGCAGACCGAGCGGTTTTTGCACCGGCGGCACACCCGGTCCGCCGCCGTGTGGTAGACCGACGAGAGGTCCCCGCTCACCATCCCGGAGAGCCGCTCGTTGACCTTGCGGGTCGTGTCGGCCACGTCCCGCAGAGCGAGCGACACGCCGCCGATCTTGTTTTTCAGCAGCGACTTGTAGGTCTCCCCCTGCACCGCCCGGTCGCCCGACGGCCGGGCGGAAAACCGCTTGAGGAAGGAGGCGGGGATGAGGATCGAAAGGAGGCTCGCCGCGAACACCTCGATCAGCAGCCCGCGGTCGAGGATGCGGCGGGCTGCGAGCAGCGCGAAGGTGTTGACGGCGATGAACGCCCCGGCCGAAGCGGCGCGCCCCATCGGCGCGAACACGCCGGCCAAAAGCCCGCCGAAGCCGTAGGTCCCCATCAGGAAGGTGTACGGCCCGCCGATCACCCCGGCGGACACGCCGGCCGCGACCCCGGCGATCGCGCCGCCCGCCTCGCGGGCGGCCTGCGCGCAGAGGAGGATGACGAGCACCGCCAGCGTGCGCCCGACCGAAACGCCGAGCACCTTGAGGTTGACGAGCGCGAGGATGACGATGCAGAAGGTGATCACCAGCGAGGTGACGTCGGTCTGGCGCAGGTTGTCGGCGCCCAGCTCGAGCGCCTGCGCGGACCGGGAGAAGAAGTAGGCGGCGCAGCAGGCAAGCAGCAGCTCGGCCACCGCGAGCACCCCGTCGTAGACGCTGCCGCCCGAGAGGAAGGCGATCGCCAGCGAGGGCGGCCCGAGGGCGAGCGCGGTGAGCGCCTGGCCGGACGGGCGGACTCCCCTGAGCAGGCTGCCGGAGGAGAGGACCCAGCGCAGCAAAAACAAAAACGCCATCGCGACGATGTACTTGACGTTCCCGAGCACGTCGAGGGAGAACAGATAGCCGAGCGTGGCGCCGAGGACGGCTGCCGCGCCGAACTTCTGTTTCGCGGACGCCGCGAACGCCACCCCGAAGGGGGCGAGCCCGCCCAGCACGAACGCGTTGGCCGCCACAAAGCCCGCCGCGATATACCCGAGGCAGCCGAGCCCGAGCCTGTGGGCGCGCACCGCCTGGCGCGCCCGCGCGCCGATCGAAAGCCCCGCGAGGCCTGTCCTGTTCTGCATAAAGTTCACCTGTTCCTCATATGATAGAAGGTTATCCTTGCTGTAACATTAATTGTAGATATTACAGACTGCATAACCAGTCGAAAGAGGTTGTCGATTTTGGGGGCTTTCCGGCAAAGCACGCGGCAAAAAAGCCCCCGCCTTCCTTGAAATGCCTCCCCGCTTGTGCTAAAATACTTGCATATGATTTAATGTGCGAAAGCATCCTGCCGGAACGCAGAAAGGACGGTCCATCATGACCTATCAGTTTTCCAACCGCATCTCCTCCCTCCAGCCCTCGCTGGTGCGTGAGATCCTGAAAGCCACCTCCGACCCGGAGGTCATCCCCTTCGCCGCGGGCAACCCCGCCCCCGACGCCTTCCCCGTCGACGACGTGCGCCGCATCACGGCCGAAATCCTCCGGGACCACCCCGTCGACGCCCTCCAGTATTCGATCACCGAGGGCTACCCGCCCCTGCGCGAGGCGCTCAAAAAGATGGTCGCCGAGCACTACGGCGTCCCGATGGAGGGCAGCGACCTCATCATCCTGTCGGGCGCGCAGCAGGGCGCCGACCTCGCCGCCAAGGCGTTCGTCAACGAGGGCGACACCGTCCTCTGCGAGGACCCCTCCTTCATCGGCTGCCTCAACTGCTTCCGCTCCTACAACTGCAACCTCGTCGGCGTCGAGATGGAGGAGGACGGCCTCAACCTTGAAAAGCTCGAGCGCGCGATGATCGAGCAGCCCAACGTCAAGCTGCTCTACGTCATCCCCAACTTCCAGAACCCGACCGGCATCACGACGAGCCTGCATAAGCGCAGGGAGATCCTGCGCCTCGCGCAAAAATACAACGTCATGGTCTTCGAGGATAATCCCTACGGCGACCTGCGCTTCGCGGGCGAGCCGCTCCCCGCGATCAAATCCTTCGACACCGACGGCCATGTCCTCTATGTCGGCAGCTTCTCCAAGATCCTCGCGCCGGGCATCCGCGTCGCCTTTGTCGCCGCGCCGCCCGCCGTCATCGCCAAGATGACCGTCGGCAAGCAGTGCGCCGACGTGCACACCAACATCCTCGCCCAGATGACCTGCGAGCGGTGGCTCGCCACCGCCGACCTCGACGCGCATTTCGCGCGCCTCCAGGAGATCTACCGCCGGAAATGCGCCCTCATGCTCGACTGCATCGACCGGGAGTTCTCCCCCCGCGTCGCCCACACCTCCCCCGAGGGCGGCCTTTTCCTCTGGTGCACCCTGCCCGAGGGGGCGGACATGTTGGATTTCTGCAACCGCGCGGTCGCCGAGAAGGTCGCCGTCGTGCCGGGCGTCGCCTTCCTCGCAAGGGAGACCGACCCCTGCCGCAGCTTCCGCATGAACTTCTCCACCCCCACCGACGAGGCGATCGTCGAGGGGTGCAAACGCCTCGGCAGGCTGACCCACGCGCTTTACGACTAAGAAGATAGGAGCTTTCACGATGGAACAGACCGCACAGCCCAAATCCGAGCGCAGGCAGCGCATCTTTTCCGGCATCCAGCCCACCGGCATCATGACGCTGGGCAACTACCTCGGCGCGATCAAAAACTGGGTCGCGCTCCAGGATGAATACGACTGCGTCTACTCGGTGGTCAACATGCACGCGATCACCGTCCGCCAGGACCCCAAGGCCCTGCGCGAAAACACCCTCGCCGCGCTCGCGCTCGTCATGGCCTGCGGCATCGACCCCGAAAAGTCGGTGCTCTTCATCCAGAGCCACGTCAAAACCCATGCCGAGCTCTCGTGGGTGCTCTCCTGCAACACCCAGTTCGGCGAGCTCTCCCGCATGACCCAGTTCAAGGATAAATCCGCCAAGCATCCCGAAAACGTCAACGCCGGCCTCTTCACCTATCCGGTGCTCATGGCCGCCGACATCCTGCTCTATCAGGCCGATCTCGTGCCCGTGGGCATCGACCAGAAGCAGCACCTCGAGCTCGCGCGCAACATCGCCCAGCGGTTCAACGGCGTCTACGGCAACGTCTTTACCCTGCCCGACGGCTATATCCCCAAGCTCGCCGCCAAGGTCATGTCCCTCCAGGAGCCCACCAAAAAAATGAGCAAGAGCGACGACAATCCCAAAGCCTTCATCGGCATCCTCGACAAGCCCGAGACGATCGTCAAGAAGTTCCGCTCCGCCGTCACCGACTCGGAGGCCGAGGTCGTTTACCGCGAGGGCAAGGACGGCATCAACAACCTCATGGCAATCTATTCCGCCGTCACCGGCAGGGATTTCCCCGCCATCGAGGCGGAATTCGCCGGCCGCGGCTACGGCGATTTCAAAACCGCCGTCGGCGAGGCGGTCGCCGAAACCCTCCGCCCCGTGCGCGAGCAGTTCGACCGCTACATGGCCGACAAGGCCTTCCTCGAGGAATGTTACCGCAAGGGCGCCGCGCGCGCCGAGGCGATCTCCCAGCGGACCCTCGACAAGGTCTATAAGAAGATTGGATTTTTGGGTAGATAGTTTTTCTTAGATTTGCCGCTCATCGAGCGGCGGAGCTTGCCGGTAGTCGGCCGGCGGAGGTCTTAGATCTTCCGCTCATCGAGCGGAAGAGTTGCCGGGTCCCGCCCCGGCGGGCGGGTCGACTTCTTGCTCGCCCAAGAAGTCGACGGAAGAAGGGCGC
>NZ_CABUCJ010000018.1 GCF_902490045.1 uncultured Anaerotruncus sp. | reverse complement strand
GGCGGGAATGGAAGCGCATCTGCGAATTGGCGGTCATCTGCGCGGGGGCGCGGGATGCCGCGCTGCGCGGCCCGCTCGCCGACTGCAAGAGGTCGCTCGAGGCGCAGGGCGCTCTCTGCGAGCTGGTCGAGCTCGATCCCTTGCCCATCTCCTCGACGCTTGTGCGCAAGCGGGCGCGGGAGAAAAAAACGCTTGGCGGGCTGGTGCCGCCGGAAGTCGCCGCGTATATCGACAGCCACGGGCTCTATCAGACATTATAGGAAAGCGGGGCGTTCCTTATGGAATATGATCTGAAAAAGCTGGACAAACTTGCGAAAAAGACCCTCTCGGCAAAGCGGTATTACCACACCCAGTGCGTGGTGCGGCAGGCGCAGAAGCTCGCGAATCTCTACGGCTGCGACGAACAGAAGGCGATGGTGGCCGGCTGGATGCACGATATCTGCAAGGAGATGCCCCGGGGGGAGCAGTTGCAATGGCTCACAAAGTGTGGTATCATTCTTGACAGCGTGCAGGAGAGCCAGCCAAAGACGTGGCACGGCATGGCGGCGTGCGGCTTTATATCAGCGGAGCTCGGCATCACCGACCCCGAAATCCTGCACGCCGTCCGGTTCCACACGACGGCGTGCGGGCACATGACCGAGCTGGACGAGGTGGTCTACCTGGCGGATCTGACGAGCGCCGACCGCGACTACCCCGATATTCTCGCGATGCGCAAGCTCGCGGAAACAGCCCTCAAGCCCGCGATGAAGGAAGCGATGCGCTACGCGGTCAACGACCTCGTGGAGCGTTCGCTCGGAATCAGTTTTGATACGTTTCAGGCATATAATGTCTATATGGCATATTGTTTACCGGAGGTGAAGCAATGACATCGATTGAAATGGCAAAGGAGGCCGCGAGGCTCCTGTCGGAAAAAAAGGGCAAGGACATCACCGCGATCGAGATTCGGGATTTGACGACGATCGGGGATTATTTTGTCATCGCGTCGGGCGGGTCCAACGCGCAGGTCAAGGCGCTTTCGGACGCGGTCGAGGAGGGTCTCTCCAAGCTCGGCTTTGAGCCGCGCCGCATCGAGGGCTACCAGTCGGCCATGTGGGTCGTGCTCGATTACTACGACGTGATCGTTCATATCTTCTACGACAAAACCCGCGAGTTCTATTCGCTCGAGCGGCTGTGGGCGGACGCCCCGCGCGTCGATCTGGGGCTGGCGGAATAAAATAAAGGAAGCCAACATCATTTGCCGCGCGGGACACGGCAAACAGGGAGTGTACAGCATTGAAGTACGATTTTGCAGCAATTGAGAAAAAATGGCAGCAGAGCTGGGAGGCGAGGGGCGTCTTCGCGGCGACCGACGACTACTCCAAGCCGAAGTATTACGCGCTGGTCGAGTTCCCCTACCCGTCGGGGCAGGGGCTGCACGTCGGCCATCCGCGCTCCTACACCGCGCTGGACATCGTCGCGCGCAAGCGCCGCCTGGAGGGCTACAACGTCCTCTACCCGATGGGCTGGGACGCCTTCGGCCTGCCGACCGAAAACTACGCCATCAAAAACCACATCCACCCCGAAAAGGTGACCCACGACAACGTCCAGCGGTTTAAGTCCCAGCTCAAGAGCCTGGGACTCAGCTTCGACTGGAACCGGGAGATCAACACCACCGATCCCGATTACTACCGGTGGACCCAGTGGATCTTCCTCCAGCTCTTTAAGCGCGGGCTCGCCTACAAAAAGGAGATGTCGGTCAACTGGTGCACCGGCTGCAAGGTGGTACTGGCGAACGAAGAGGTCGTGAACGGCGTCTGCGAGCGCTGCGGGAGCGAGGTGGTCCACAAGGTCAAGAGCCAGTGGATGCTCGGCATCACCCAGTACGCCCAGCGGCTGCTCGACGACCTCGACACGGTCGACTACATCGACCGCGTCAAGGTTTCCCAGCGTAACTGGATCGGCCGCTCGACCGGCGCGCAGGTGGATTTCGACACCACCGCGGGGGACAAGCTGACCGTCTTTACCACCCGCCCCGACACCCTGTTCGGCGCGACCTACATGGTCATTTCGCCCGAGCACCCCTACGTCGACCACTGGGCGGACAAGATTTCCAACATGGACGCGGTGCGCGCCTACCAGGAGGAGTCGGCGAAGAAGTCCGACTTCGAGCGCACCGAGCTGGTCAAGGACAAGACGGGCGTCATGCTCGAGGGGGTCCGGGGAATCAACCCGGTCAACGGCGCGGAAATCCCCATCTTCATCTCCGACTACGTCCTCATGTCCTACGGCACCGGCGCGATCATGGCGGTCCCGGCGCACGACACCCGCGACTGGGAGTTCGCCAGAAAATTCGGCCTGCCGATCGTCGAGGTCGTCAAGGGCGGAAATGTAAATGAGGAAGCCTTTACGGACTGCGAGACGGGCGTGATGGTCAATTCCGGCATGCTCGACGGCCTCTCGGTCGACGAGGCGAAGAAGAAGATCACCGCTTGGCTCGCCGAGAAGGGCAAGGGCGAGCCGAAGGTAAACTTCAAGCTGCGCGACTGGGTCTTCTCCCGCCAGCGGTACTGGGGGGAGCCGATCCCGATCATCCACTGCGACCACTGCGGCTATGTTCCGCTCGACGAGAGCGAGCTGCCGCTGCGCCTGCCCGAGGTGGACAGCTACGAGCCGACCGAGAACGGCGATTCGCCGCTCGCCGCCATGGACGACTGGGTGAACGTGCCCTGCCCCAAATGCGGCGCGCCCGCCAGGCGGGAGACCGACACGATGCCCCAGTGGGCGGGCTCGTCCTGGTATTTCCTGCGCTACTGCGACCCCCACAACGACAAGGCCCTCGCCTCCAGGGAGGCGCTTGAATACTGGATGCCGGTAGACTGGTACAACGGCGGCATGGAGCATACGACGCTCCACCTGCTCTATTCCCGCTTCTGGCACAAGTTCCTCTACGACATCGGCGTGGTCCCCACGCCCGAACCGTACGCCAAGCGCACCAGCCACGGCATGATTCTGGGCGAGAACAACGAGAAGATGTCCAAGTCCCGCGGCAACGTCGTCAATCCCGACGACATCATCCGCGACTACGGCGCGGACACCCTGCGCCTCTACGAGATGTTCATCGGCGATTTCGAAAAGAGCGCGCCCTGGTCCCAGTCGTCGATCAAGGGCTGCAAACGCTTTTTGGAGCGGGTGTTCGGGCTGCTTGACATCCTCGCGCCGGGCGGGGAATACTCCCCCGAGCTGGAAAGCGCCCTGCACAAGACGATCCGGAAGGTGTCCGAGGACATCGAGGCGATGAAATACAACACCGCCATCGCGGCGATGATGAGCCTCCTCAACGACATCTATGCGAAGGGCGGCGTCAACCACGCGGAACTGCGGACCTTCATCCTGCTGCTCAATCCCTTTGCGCCGCACATGACCGAGGAGATGTGGGAGCGCGCCGGGTTCGGCGGGACGGTCACCGACCAGAAGTGGCCCGCCTACGACCCCGAAAAGTGCAAGGACGCGCAGGTTGAGATCGCCGCGCAGGTGTGCGGCAAGATCAAGGCGCGCGTCATGGTGGACGCGGACGCTTCGGACGCCGACCTGCTCGCGGCCGTCAAGGCGCGTCCCGAGGTCCAGGCGGCGCTGGAGGGAAAGACGGTCGTCAAGGAAATCGTCGTCAGGGGCAAGCTCGTCAACATCGTCGCCCGGTAAAAACCCCGTATTCATGCGGGCCGGCGGCTTTGCGCCGAAAGGCGGGGCAAACTGCTTGACAAATCGGGCACTTTCATAGTATAATAAATTTTGTTATCCACATCTTTGCGGGTATCAACTCCTGCCGGACGGCGTGGGGAGGGAATAGGTAAATGTCAGAAATCAGAGTCAAGGACAATGAGTCTTTGGACAGCGCGCTGCGGCGCTTCAAACGTTCTTGCGCCCGCTCCGGCGTCCTCGCCGAGGTCCGCAAGAGAGAGCACTACGAAAAGCCTTCTGTCAAGCGCAAGAAGAAATCTGAGGCGGCTCGTAAGCGTAAATTCAAATAATCATCCATAAACGGGCGGGGAATATCCCCGCCCGTTTTGCACATTTTTTTGCCGCCCGGCGGGCGGCAAGGTTGTAAATCGGGACGCTTTGCGGTACAATATCCGGGTACGGGCGGCGCCTGCGCCCGCGCCCGCCCCTTTGGCGGGGATTCCACAGGAAATGGAGGGACCGGATATGGCCATCTTTCAGCCCGACTACCGGTTCCGGCGCGCGTGGGACATCCCGCCGGAGTGGCTCCGGGACAAGGGGATCACGGTGCTGCTGCTCGATGTGGACAACACCCTGACCACCCACGACAACCCCGACGTGGCGGACGGCGTGCACGTCTGGCTCGCGAAGCTGCGGGCGGCGGGCGTCCGCCTCTTCATCCTCTCCAACAACCGCCCCGCCCGGGTGGAGCCGTTCGCCGAAAAGCTCGGCGTGGGCTGCATCGCGGACGCGGCCAAGCCCCTCGGGGGCGGCGTGCGCCGCGCGCGGGAGCGGCTTGGGGCGGACGCGCGGGAGATCGCGATCGTCGGCGACCAGGTCTTTACCGACGTGCTCTGCGCCAACCTCGCGGGGGCGGCTTCCATCCTGGTGGAGCCGATCGAGCTGGAGGATTTCCCGTTCTTTAAACTGAAGCGCAGATTGGAAAGGCTCGTCCTGCGCGGCGGGCGGAAGGGAACACACTGATGGCGAAAATCCGGTTTGGCCCGGCGGGGAACTCGCAGAGTTTCACCGGGATGGGCTATAAAAAGAACACCGACCTGCCCGAATACCTGGAAAGGATGGGGCTGGACGCGTTCGAGTACCAGTGCGGGCGGGGGGTCAAGATCTCCGAGGCGAACTGCCGCCAGCTCGGGGAGCTGTGTGCGGCGAAGGACATCCAGCTGAGCCTGCACGCGCCCTACTATATCTCAATGTCGAGCGTGGAGGAGGAAAAACGCCTCAAAAGCCTCGACTACGTCCTCCAGTCGGCCCGCGCGGTGGACGCGATGGGCGGGGACCGCATCGTGATCCACACCGGGTCGTGCGGGAAGATCAGCCGGGAGACGGCGCTCGGGCTCGCGTGCGACACGATGAAAAAGTGCATCGCGGCGCTCGACGCGCAGGGGCTTTCCCACATCCGCATGTGCCCCGAGACGATGGGGAAATTAAACCAGCTCGGCACCCTTTCGGAGGTGCTCGCGCTGTGCAAGCTCGACGAGCGCATCCTCCCCTGCATCGACTTCGGGCATCTCAACGCGCGCACCTACGGCGGCGTCGACGGACCCGCCGCCTACGCGAAGATCCTGGAGGAGACGGAGAACGCGGTCGGCCTTGACCGGATGCGGCTCTTCCACTCCCACTTCAGCAAGATCGCCTACACCGTTCCCGGCGGGGAGAAGGTCCACCTGACCTTTGAGGACGCCGAATTCGGCCCGGATTTCGAGCCGCTTGCCGAACTGGTTGCGAAGAAGAACTGCACCCCCACCTTTATCTGCGAGTCCGCGGGCACGCAGGCGGAGGACGCGGGGGCGATGAAACGGATGTATCTGACAGCGAAAGGCGGACAGTCATGAAAAAGATTCTGGTCATCCACGGGCCGAACCTCAACCTTGTGGGCGTGCGGGAGCCTGGCGTCTACGGGACCGAGGGGATCGACGACATCAACCGGCAGATCGTGGCGCATGCCGCGGCGAAGGGCCTTTTGTGCGACGTGTTCCAGTCCAACCACGAGGGTGCAATCATCGACAAACTCCATGCGGCGCGCGCCGAATACGACGGCGTGGTGCTCAACGCGGGCGCCTATACCCACTACAGCATCGCCATCCGGGACGCGATCGCCGCGATCCGCATCCCGGTGGTGGAGGTGCACCTCTCCAACGTGCACGCGCGCGAGGAGTTCCGGCACAAATCGGTGATCGCGCCCGTCTGCGCGGGGGGGATCTTCGGCTTCGGCAAGCAGGGCTACCTGCTGGCAATCGACGCGTTGGAGGCGATGCAGTGAAACGGATGCTGGTCATGCACGGTCCCAACCTCAACCTCACGGGGATGCGTGAGCCGGGCGTCTACGGGACCGAGACGCTGGAGGAGATCAACCGGAGGATCGCGGCGCACGCCGAAAGGCGGGGATACGCATGCGATTTTTTCCAGTCCAACCACGAGGGGGAGCTGCTCGACAGGCTCCACGCGGCGCGCGGGGCCTATGACGGCGTGGCGCTCAACGCGGGGGATTACACCTTCACGAGCATCGCCCTGCGGGACGCGATCGCGGCTTGCGGCGTGCCGGTCGTGGAGGTGCACCTGTCCAACGTCTATGCGCGCGAGGAATTCCGGCACCACTCGGTGATCGCGCCCGTCTGCGCGGGCGGCGTCTACGGGTTTGGCAGGCAGAGCTACCTGCTGGCGCTCGACGCGCTGGCGGCAATGAAATAGGAGGAGACATCCATGCAAAACAGAATTGAACGGCTGCTCGGTCAGCTTCCCGACGGGATCGACGCGGTGCTGATCGCCTCGCAGGTGGGACGGCAGTACTTCACCGGCATGCATTCGACGGCGGGCACCCTCTTCGCGGTGAAGAACGCGGGCGCAGCCTTTGTGATCGACTTCCGCTACATCGAGAAGGCGCGCGCGGTCGTGCGCGGCGCCGAGGTCGTTTTACAGGACAAGCTCTACGAGCAGATCGGGGAGCTTGCCAAACGCCACGGCGTCAGGCGCGTCGCGGTGGAGAGCGAATACATGACCCTTTCTGAATTTACCGCCTGGAAGGAAAAGGTCCCGGGCGTGGAATTCGTGATGAACGGAAAGGTGAACGACGTCATCCGCCGCATGCGGATGATCAAATCGCCCGACGAGATCGACGCCATCCGCGCGGCGCAGAAGGTGACGGACGAGGCGTTTTCCCACATCTGCGGCTATATCCGTCCTGGGCTCACCGACCGGGAGATCGCCGGCGAGCTGCTCGACTACACCTTCCGCCACGGCTCGGAGGGCCCCTCCTTCGACTATATCGTCGTCTCGGGCAGGAACTCCTCGATGCCGCACGGCGTGCCGACCGACAAAACGGTCGCGCGCGGCGATTTTATCACGATGGACTTCGGCTGCCTCGTGGGCGGCTACTGCTCCGACATGACCCGCACCGTCGCGGTGGGGGAGGTCACCGACGAGCAGCGGATGATCTACGACACGGTGCTGCGCGCCCAGCTCGCCGCGATCGCGGCCGTCAGGCCGGGGGAGGTCTGCCGGGTGGTGGACGCCGCCGCGCGGGACATCATCGCGGACGCGGGCTACGGCGCCTGCTTCGGCCATACGACCGGCCATTCGCTCGGGCTGGAAATCCACGAGGACCCGCGCTTCGGCAGGGGGGACGAGACGGCGTGCGAGCCGGGCATGGTCATGACGGCCGAGCCGGGCATCTACCTCGAGGGGCGGTTCGGCGTGCGCATCGAAGATATGGTGCTTGTGACAAAGGACGGCTGCGAGGACCTCACACATTCCGACAAGTCGCTGATCATCCTATAATTCTCTGCGAATAGGGCTTGCAAAATGAGCGATTATAATATAGAATTAGAGTGTTAATCTGGATGGTACCGATCTGACCGTGCTTTGGACGGGAAAAAGACAGACGTATCAGAATATTTGGAGGGTAACATATGATTTCTGCCGGCGATTTTAGAAATGGCGTGACCTTTGAGATGGACGGCAACGTGGTCCAGATCATCGAGTTCCAGCATGTCAAGCCCGGAAAGGGCGCGGCGTTTGTCCGCACCAAGATCAGGAACGTGATTTCCGGTTCGGTGACGGAGAAAACCTTCAACCCGACCGATAAGTTCCCGACCGCCTATGTGGAGAGGAAGGACATGCAGTACCTCTACAGCGACGGCGACCTCTACTATTTCATGGACAATGAGACCTATGAGAACATCCCGATCTCCAAGGACGTGCTGGGCGACAACTTCAAGTTCGTCAAGGAGAACATGGACTGCAAGGTGCTCTCCTACAAGGGCAAGGTCTTCGGCGTCGAGCCGCCCTTCTTCATCGAGCTTGAGGTCACCCAGACCGACCCGGGCTTCAAGGGCGACACCGCCACCAACGCGACCAAGCCCGCGACGCTCGAGACGGGCGCCGAAATCCGCGTCCCGCTCTTCATCAATGAGGGCGACCACATCAAGGTCGACACCCGCACCGGGGAGTATATGGAGCGCGCGTAACCTGCCGACCCACATGAATGGAATATATGATTTTTAAGGAGGCGTTACCATGACGATTACTGAACGGGCCGCTTATATCAAAGGCCTGGCCGAGGGCCTCGGCATTGACGAGAGCACCAAGGAGGGCAAGGTCATCAAGGCCCTGATCGACGCGTTTGACGATATGGCGCTCACCGTGTCCGACCTCGAGGCGGAGCTCGACGAGCTCACCGAGCAGGTCGAGACGATCGACGAGGACCTCGGCTCCCTCGAGGAGGACTACTACGACCTCGACGACGAGTGCGACTGCGACGAGTGCGGCGCGGAGGACTTTGAGGACGGCGACATCTATGAGGTCTGCTGCCCGACCTGCGGCGACATCGTCTGCATCGATTCCGACATGCTGGAGGAGGGGCAGACCACCTGCCCGAACTGCGGCGAGTTGTTGGAGTTCGATCTTGAGGACGACGGGGAAGAAAGCGAAGAGTCCGGCAACGAAGACAAATAAAGGATATCCCGAACGGATTCCGTCGGAAGACACCCCGCCTCCCGCGGGGTGTTTTCACTGTTGACGATTTTTTGTCAATCTGTGCAGGATTTTCGACCGAAAAGATGCCAGCCGAAAGGATTTATGCCATTGTCGAGGGGAATACGGATAACGGGGCTTTTCATCGGGCTCCTGCTGCTTGCCGGCTGCGGCGGGCGGCAGGCCCCTGTGACGGGCACGTCGTTTCTCATGGATACCATTGTGGAATACAAGCTCTACGGGAAGAACGCGCAGGAGGCCAAGGACGCGATTGAGGCGGAGCTCGCGGGAATCGAGTCGCGCATGTCGATGTACCTGCCCGATTCGGAGGTCGGGCGGCTCAATGAAAACGCGGGGAGGGGGTACGTCCCCCTCTCGGAGGACACCTATGGGCTGCTCTCCCGCTGCGTGGAGTTCGGTGAGGCGTCGGGCGGCGCGTTCGACGTGACCGTGGCCCCGCTCACCGCCGAATGGGGGGTCACCTCCGGTCATCCGCAGGTGCCCTCCGGCGCGCGCATCGAAGAGCTGCGCGCCCTCGTCGGGTACCGGGACATTCTCTTAAATCCCGCGGACCGGTCGGCCATGCTGCGCCGCGAGGGGCAGGCGGTCGACGTCGGCGGCGTCGCCAAGGGCTACGCCTGCGACGCGGCACGCAGGGCCGCGCGGGAACACGGCGTCGAATCGGGCTACATTTCCATCGGCGGCAACATCATGGCGATGGGGGCGAAGCCGGACGGGGAGCCCCTGAAATTCGGAATACGCGATCCGCGCGGCGGCGGGAACGACTACATTGCGGTGGTGACGCTGTCCGACACGACGATGGCGACCTCGGGGGACTACGAACGCTATTTCGAGCGGGACGGGGTGCGCTACCACCACATCCTCGACCCCGCGACGGGCCGTCCGGCCGACACCGGGCTGATGTCCGTGTCGGTCGTCTCGCCCGACGGGGCGCTTGCCGACAGTATGTCGACCTGGCTGTTTATCAGGGGCAGGGACTACGTCCTTGAGAACCTCAACACGCTCGGCTGCGGGCTGGTCGTCATCGATCGGGAGCGCAACGTCTATGTCTCGGACGACCTTTTGGACCGGTTCACCCCCGCCGACCCGGGCGGGAGCTATCACTTCGAGGTGCCGTCATGAAACGGATGAAATACCGCGCGTCCAGGGTCGCCTTTTTGGGGCTGCTCTTCGCGCTGTCGGTCGTGCTGAGCCTCGTCGAATCGTCGCTCGCCCCGATGGTGCCGGTTCCCGGCGTCAAGCTGGGACTTTCCAACATCGTGACGATGTACTGCCTTTTCTGTCTCGGCTGGCGGGAGGCATACTCGCTGGCGGCGCTCAAGAGCCTTTTCGTGCTGCTGACGCGCGGGCCGGTCGGCGCGGCGATGAGCTTCGCCGGAGGGCTTGCGTCGGTGACGGCGATGCTGCTGCTGCGCGCGCTGCCCAAAAAGCCGAGCGAGCTTTTCACGAGCATCTGCGGCGGGCTCATGCACAATGCCGGGCAGCTTTTGATGGCGGTGCTCCTGCTGAACGGCGCGGTGCTCTACTACTTCCCGGTGCTCGCGCTGGGGGGCGTCGCGATGGGCGCGCTCACGGGACTGCTCCTGCGGCTGCTGAGCCCGCATTTCAACCGAATCTTCTTTTGACGCCCCGCCCGGACGCGGGACGCCGGATGATGATACCGCAACCCCCACCATAAAACTCAGAGGAGGAAATGGTAACATGAGTGTTTTGCAAAAGACACTGAAGGGCGCCAAGGTGGCGCACTTCAAAAACACGGAAAATTGCGAAAGCACCCCTATGCCGCTGCCGAAAGAAGTCTGTATTTCGATGTCGCAGCATATGGGCCCGCCCTGCAATCCCCTGGTCAAGAAGGGGGACGCCGTAAAGGTCGGGACGATGATCGGGGACAGCGATGCTTTTTTGAGCGCGCCGATCCATTCTAGCGTCTCGGGGACGGTCTCGGCGGTCGAGGAGATCGTGACGGCCACCGGCTCCCGGTGCCAGGTCGTGATCATCCAGACCGACGGGGAGCAGGCGGTCGATGAAGATATAAAGCCCCCCGAAATCGGGAACCATCCGGAATTCGTCAAGGCAATCCGGGCCTCCGGGCTGGTGGGGCTCGGCGGCGCGGGCTTCCCGACGCACATCAAGATGAACCCCAAAAACCTCTCGGAGGTCGACACGCTGGTGGTCAACGCCGCCGAGTGCGAGCCCTACATCACCTCCGACTACCGCACGATCATCGAGCGGCCGCAGGACATCCTCGACGGCATCGCGGCGATCAAAAAATACGTCGGGATCACCCAGGTCAAGATTGCGGTGGAGAACAACAAGCCCCAGGCGATCGAGATGCTGCGCCGCCTCACGAAGGACGACCCGTCGATCGAGGTGTGCAGCCTGCGGGCGATCTACCCCAAGGGCGCGGAGAAGGTCACCGCCTACGAGACGACCGGCCGCGTCATCAAGGAGGGGATGCTCCCGGCGGACGTGGGCGTCATCGTCGAGAACGTGACGACCACTGCCTTCATCGGCCAGTACCTGCGCACCGGCATGCCGCTCGTCACCAAGACGCTGACGGTCGACGGCGGCGCGGTTGCGGAGCCGAAAAACGTCGTCGCCCCCATCGGCGCGCATTTTTCCGATGTGATCGCCTTCTGCGGCGGCTACAAATGCACCCCCAAAAAGCTCATCATGGGCGGCCCGATGATGGGCACGCTCGTCTTCGACGATACATATCCCGTCCTGAAGAACAACAACGCCCTGCTCGCGTTCGATGAGAGCCAGACGGCGGTTTATGAGGAGCAGCCCTGCATCCGCTGCGGCCGGTGCATCCAGGCCTGCCCCTACCACCTGATGCCCCGCATGATTGAGAAGGCCTATGAATCGGACAACATCCCGATGCTCCAGAAGCTGAAGGTTTCGCTCTGCATGGAGTGCGGCTGCTGTTCGTTTGTCTGTCCGGCAAAGCGCAACCTGACCTTTACCAACAAAATGGCAAAGCAGAAGCTCCGGGCCGCGACGGCGAAGAAATAGGATAGGAGGGATTTGTTGTGGCTGTGAATACAGTGGAAACCCAGGCCCCGGCGGAGGAAAAGGCAAAGCTGATGATCACCCCCTCTCCGCACTTCCGGGACGATATCAATACCCGAAAGATCATGCTGACCGTGGCGACGGCGCTGCTGCCCGCGCTGGTCATGTCGGTCTTCTACTTTGGACTCCGCGCGCTGCTGCTGACGGCGGTATGCGTCGTCTCCTGTGTGGTGTTTGAATACCTCTTTGCAAAGGTCACCAAAAAGCCCGTGACGATCAGCGACTGCAGCGCGGTGGTCACCGGCGTCATCCTCGCCTTCAACGTGCCCGTCACGCTGCCCTATTGGATGGCGGTCTTCGGGTCGTTCATCGCGATCGTCGTGGTCAAATGCCTCTTCGGCGGCATCGGCTGCAACTTCGCCAACCCCGCCGCGACCGCGCGCATCTTTCTGCTCGTGTCGTTCGGCAACCAGATGACCCACTGGATCGCCCCGCACGCCGCGATCGACGCGGTCGCGACCGCGACCCCGCTCAAGCTGATCGCGGCGGGGCAGACGGACCAGCTTCCGTCGCTGTGGAACATGCTGATCGGCAACCGCGGCGGCTCGCTCGGCGAGACCTGCGCGCTCGCGCTCATCGTGGGCGGGCTCTACCTCATCTGGAACGGCGTCATCGGCTGGCAGATTCCCGTCACGCTGATCGGCAGCGTCTTTGTCTTCGCGCTGCTCTTCGGCCAGGACCCCTTCTACGCCGTGCTTTCGGGCGGCGTGATGATCGGCGCCTTCTTCATGGCGACCGACTACTCCACAAGCCCGGTCACCACCAAGGGCAAGGTGATCTTCGCAGCCGGCATCGGCTTTATCACGATGGTGATCCGCGTCTTCTGCAACTATCCGGAGGGCATGTCCTTCGCCATCCTGCTGATGAACATCCTCGTCCCGCACATCGACAGCCTCACGATCACAAAACCGTTCGGCGCTGTCTTTGAGCAGAAAAAACAGTAAGGGGGCGCAATGATGAAAGAACTTTTGAAACCGGTCGTCGTACTGACCGTGATCTGCGTCGTGGCCTCCGCGCTGCTGGGGCTCACCTACGACAAGACTGCCCCGCTCATCGCGCAGGCGGAGAAGGACGCCTCCGACGCCGCCATGCAGGCGGTGGTCCCCGGCTCCACCACCTTCACCGAGCTGCCCGCGTCGGGTCTGGAGAACGTCCTCATCGCCGCGAAGGACGACAGCGGCAACGGCTACGCCTTCAAGGTCAAGGACAAGGGCTTCGGCGGCGCGTATAACGTCATGGTCGGCATCGGCAACGACGGCAGGATCACCGGCGTGAAGCTGCTCGACAACTCCGAGACGCCGGGACTCGGCTCCAAGACGGGGGCGGACGCCTTCACCGGCCAGTTCCCGGGCAAGGACAAAAACCTTGAGGGCGTCGACGCCGTCACGGGCGCGACGATCTCCTCCAACGCATTTTTCCGGTGTGTCGACACCGCCTATCAGGCGTATGAAGCAGTAGGGGAGGGCGCTTAAATGAGCAATCCGAACAAACCCGGCAACTGGAGGGTCCTGACGAACGGCATCATCAAGGAGAACCCGACCCTGGTTCTCATCCTCGGCACCTGCCCGACGCTCGCCGTCACGACGATGGCGGTCAACGGCATCGGCATGGGTATCGCGGCGACGGTGGTCCTCATCTGCTCCAACATCGTCATCTCGCTGCTCAAAAACATCATCCCCGACAAGGTGCGCATCCCCTGCTACATCGTGGTCATCGCGAGCTTTGTCACCCTCGTGCAGTTCATCGTCAAGGCGTACGCGCCCGATCTCGACAAGGCGCTGGGCGTCTATCTGCCGCTCATCGTGGTCAACTGTATCATCCTCGGCCGCGCCGAGATGTTCGCCAACAAAAACACCGTTCTCGCCTCCGCCTGCGACGGCGTAGGCATGGGCATCGGCTTTACGCTGGCGCTCTTCGCGATGGGCTCCATCCGCGAAATCCTCGGCAACGGCACCTGGATGTCGGGCGCCGAATGGCTCGGCATCCAGAACGGCATCTCGCTGCACTGGGACAACCCGATCATCGTCTTCCTGCTCGCGCCGGGCGGCTTCCTCGTCTTCGGCGCGCTCATCGCGCTGGTCAACCACCTGACCCATGGCAAGGCGATTAAAAAGAAGGAGTTCGGCTGCGCAGGCTGCCCGTCCGCGGCCGCCTGCGCGGCGGTTCGGAAAGGAGGTGCTGACGAATGAAGGAATATCTGATTATTTTGGTCGGCGCCGTGCTCGTCAACAACTACGTGCTTGCGAAGTTCCTGGGCATCTGCCCCTTCCTCGGCGTCAGCAAAAAGCTCGACTCCGCGTTCGGCATGAGCGTCGCGGTCATATTCGTCATGGCGCTCGCCACGGCGGTCACCTGGCCGATCTACACCTACATCCTCGTGCCGAAGGGACTCTCCTACTTACAGACGATCGTCTTTATCCTGATCATCGCGGCGCTCGTGCAGTTTGTCGAGATCGCGCTCAAAAAGTATCTTCCCGCGCTCCATAAAGCGCTGGGCATCTACCTGCCGCTCATCACGACCAACTGCGCCGTGCTCGGCGTCACCATCCTCAACCTCGACGAGGGGTATACCTTCGGCCAGTCGCTGGTCAACGCGGTCGGCTCCGGCCTGGGCTTCCTGCTCGCCATGGTGCTCTTCTCGGGCGTGCGTTCCCGTGTGGACGCGGCGTCCGGCAGCACGCCCAAGGCGTTCCAGGGAATCCCGATCACACTGGTCGCGGCGGCGATTTGCTCGGTGAGCTTTATGGGCTTCAGCGGCATCGTCGACGGCCTGTTCAAATAAGGGGGGTGGGCTCTATGCTATATCCGGTAATCATCGTCGGCGGGATCGGGCTGCTGTCCGCGATCATCCTCGTCGTCGCCGCAAAGGTGATGGCGCTGCCCGCGGACGAACTGTTCGATAAGGTGCGCGCCGAGCTTCCGGGCGCGAACTGCGGCGCGTGCGGTTACGCCGGCTGCGACGACTACGCCAAGGCGGTCGCGCACGACGGCGCCAAAACCAACCTCTGCGTGCCGGGCGGCGACGCGGTCGGCCACAAGCTCAGCGAGGCGATGGGCGTCGCCTTCGAGGATGTGGAGGAGCAGTACGCCGTCGTGCGCTGCTCGGGCAACTGCTACGCCACCGACAGCATCATGGACTATGAGGGCAAGCAGAGCTGCGCGGCCTGCAACTTCTTCTACCAGGGCAAGGGGAGCTGTTCCCACGGCTGCCTCGGCTACGGCGACTGCATCGCGGTCTGCCAATACGGTGCGATCTCGATCGTGGACGGCATCGCCGTCATCGACAAGGCGGTCTGCGTGGGCTGCGGCATGTGCGCCAAGGCCTGCCCCAACCACCTGATCGCGGTCATCCCGGCTACGAGCACCGTCTATGTCGGCTGCTCGTCGCACGACAAGGGCGCGTTCACCCGCAAGGTGTGCAAGAACGGCTGCATTGGCTGCAAGAAATGCGAAAAGACCTGTGAGAACGGCGCGATCACCGTCACCGACAACCTCGCGTCGATCGATCCGCGCAAGTGCACCAGCTGCGGCGCCTGCGTGACCGCCTGCCCGACGGGCGCGATCGTCACCTGCGCCTCCCGCTGCGAGGCCATCGTCAGCGAATAAGAAAACGGAAAAGGCCGCCGCGTTCATCGAACGCGGCGGCCTTTTTATGTATGGGTTCAGTGTTCGGCCCAGTCGAGGCTGCGGCCGACGGCCTTTTCCCAGCCGCTGAGCAGCTTCTGGCGGGTGGCCTCCTCCATGTCGGGGTCAAAGTAGACGTCGCAGCTCCATAGCTTTTTGATTTCGGCCAGGTCCGTCCACACGCCGGTGGCGAGTCCCGCCAGGTAGGCCGCGCCGAGCGCGGTCGTCTCGCGGATCATCGGGCGGCGGACCCGCCTGCCGAGGATGTCCGCCTGGAACTGCATGAGGAAGCGGTCGCGGGAGGCACCGCCGTCGACGTTGAGCTCGGTGAGCTCGATACCGGTGTCCCGCTCCATCGCTTTCACGAGGTCGCAGCTCTGGTAGGCGATCGACTCCTGCGCCGCGCGGATGATATGTTCCCGCTTGGTGCCGCGGGTGATGCCAACGATGCAGCCGCGCGCGTACATATCCCAGTGGGGCGCTCCCAGCCCGGTGAAGGCGGGGACGAGGTAGACCCCGCCGGTGTCGGGCACCTTCTGCGCGTAGTATTCGGCGTCGCGGCTCTCGTTGATGAAGCGCATCTCGTCGCGGATCCACTGGATGACCGCGCCGCCCACGAAGACGCTGCCCTCAAGCGCGTACTGTACCTTCCCGTTCAGGCCGATGGCGATCGTGGTGAGCAGGCCGTTTTTGCTGACGCAGGGCGTTTCGCCCGTGTTCATGAGCAGGAAGCAGCCGGTGCCGTAGGTGTTCTTGGCCTCGCCGGGCGCAAAGCAGCACTGGCCGAAAAGCGCGGCCTGCTGGTCGCCCGCGATGCCCGCGATCGGAATCTGCACCCCCTGGACCGCGGCATAGCCGTAGATTTCACTGCACCCGCGCACCTCGGGGAGCATGGCGCGGGGAATGTCGAGCGCGTCGAGCAGCTTCTGATCCCAGTCGAGGGATTTGATGTTGTAGATCATCGTGCGGGAGGCGTTGGTGTAGTCGGTGACATGCACCGCGCCCTTGGTCAGCTTCCAGATAAGCCAGCTGTCCACCGTGCCGAAGAGGATTTCCCCCCGCCCGGCGCGTTCCCGCGCGCCCTCGACGTGGTCGAGAATCCATTTGATCTTGGTGCCCGAGAAATAGGCGTCGGGCACCAGACCGGTGGCCTCCCGGATGTAGCCGGAGAGCCCCCGCGCCGCCAAATCGTCGATGATGCCGGCCGTGCGGCGGCACTGCCAGACGATCGCGTTGTAGATCGGGCGGCCGGTGGCCCTGTCCCACAGGATGGTCGTCTCCCGCTGGTTGGTGATGCCGATGGCGGAGATCTCCCGGGCGTCCACGCCGCTCTGGGCGATAACCTCCATCATCACCGCGTACTGGGAGGAGTAGATCTCCATCGGGTCGTGCTCGACCCAGCCCTCCTTCGGATAAAACTGCGTGAACTCCTTCTGCGCCATGCCGACGATGTTCTGCTCCCGGTCGAAGAGGATCGCCCGCGAGCTCGTCGTGCCCTGGTCAAGCGCCAGCACATAGTTTCCCATTTTTGCCTCTCCTCTCACAGGTCGCGCGTGGCGATGAAGCGCACGCCCGTCCCGCACACATTTTCCACGACCACCTGCCCGGTATGGACGGGCGCGCGGAGGGTGACCTCGTCAAGGGCCTTCATCGCCTCGAAGATGAGGCGCTTCGGGATGGGGCCGTCGGTCCGGACCGGACAGCGGCGGTGCGCCGCCCCCTCGATGCGTACCGTCGAGGTGATCACCCTCGTCGGATTGGTCAGTTCCATTCTACCATATTCCTCGCCGCGTGGACAGCCCTGCCCGGTGACCCGGAAGCCGTTTTCCTCGTCCACATGCAGGCGGCATCCCTTCGGGCAGACGATACAGGTGAGTTCCGTCATGCTTTCGCCTCCTCGACCGAGATTTCCAGGCTCCCGGACGCGCGTTCAAGCAGCTTGCGGGGGAGCAGGATATGTTCCATTTCGCCGGGGGCGAGATGCTCGCGGGAAAAGCGCGCAATCTGCTCTCCGCCGGAGGTGACGCGGATAAGGCTTTGCCCGCACACCCGGTTGACCCGGAAAAAGACGTCGGCGCCCGTTTCCACCCGCCCGGCGCGGATTTTCTGCGGGACGGTGTAGGTGACGCCGTCCCCGTTTTTGAGTTCCAGCGCGTCCTCCGGGGAAGATACTGCGCCGAGCGCAAATTTTGCGGCGGCCCTGCCCGCCCGTTCGCTCTCGGCGGAGACGAAGTCCACGAGGTCGTGCACATGCACGACGTTGCCGCAGGCGAAGACCCCGGGCAGGGAGGTCTCCATATTCTCATAGACGACCGCGCCGTTCGTGCGCGGGTCGATGACGATGCCCGCCTGACGGGTGAGCTCATTTTCGGGGATCAGCCCGACCGAGAGAAGCACCGTGTCGCAGTCGAAAACCATCTCGGTGCCGGGGATGGGGACGCGCCGTTCGTCCACCTTGGAGACAACGACTTTTTCCACCCGGTCCCGCCCCTGGATGTCGGTGATCGTGTGGGAGAGATAGAGGGGGATGCCGTAGTCGTGCAGGCATTGGACGATGTTCCGGTTGAGGCCGCCCGAATAGGGCATGACCTCGACGCAGGCGAGCACTTTGGCCCCTTCCAGCGTCATGCGGCGCGCCATAATGAGGCCGATGTCGCCCGAGCCGAGGATGACGACACGCCTGCCGGGCATGTAGCCCTCCATATTGACATACCGCTGGGCCGCGCCCGCCGTAAAGATGCCCGCAGGACGGGAACCGGGGATGGAAATCGCGCCGCGGGTGCGTTCGCGGCAGCCCATCGCCAGCACAATGGCCCGCCCCCTGAGAATCTGGTAGCCCTCCGTTTTACTGACGGCGTGGAGCTCGCGTTCGGGCGTGAGGTCGAGCACCATCGTATCGAGCCGCACCTCCACCGAAGTGTCGGAGAGCATTTTGATGAACCGGTCCGCGTATTCGGGCCCGGTGAGTTCCTCCTTGAAGCGGTGGAGCCCGAAACCATTGTGGATGCACTGGTTGAGGATGCCGCCGAGCTCCTTGTCGCGCTCGAGGATGAGGATGCGGCTCAGCCCCGCCTCATAGGCGGCGCAGGCGGCGGCGAGCCCCGCGGGGCCGCCTCCGACGACAATCAGATCATACATGGCGGGGCCCTCCTTTCGTTTCTCCCGTCAGGATGACGGTGCCGGCGCGGTCCTGCAAAACTTCCGTCGGGTCGAGGCCGAGCTCACGGGAGAGCAGCTCGACGACGCGCGGCCCGCAGAAGCCCCCCTGGCACCGCCCCATGCCGGGGTTGCAGCGCCGCTTGACCGCGTCGACGGTGCGCGGCGGAATGGGGGAGTGGATCGCGTCAAGGATTTCCCCCTCGGTGATCGTCTCGCACCGGCAGATCACCCGGCCATAGGCGGGGTTTTCCCGGACGAGGTCCGCCTTTTCGGCGGGGGAGAGCTCCTTGAAGCGGACGCGCCTGCGCGTGTCGATGAAATCCGTTTTCTCCTCAAGGGGGAGGCCGAGGTCCCGCAGAAGGCCGGCCGCCATCCCCGCGATCGCCGGCGCGGCCGAAAGGCCGGGGGATTTGATGCCGGCCAGATCGATGAAGCCGGGCGCGTCCTGCGCCTCCGCGATGATGAAGTCGTCGGTATCCGCAGCGGCGCGCACCCCCGAGAAATTGCGGATGGAGGCGCGCAGGTCGACCGACGGCACCGATTTGCGCGCCATCTCCGCCACATGGGAAAGCCCCGCACGGGTGGTGGCGGTGTCGTCGCCGTCGGCGGGCGGTTCGTTGTTCGGCCCGACGATCAGGTTGCCGTGCACGGTCGGCGAGACGAGGGTGCCCTTGCCCGCCGCAGTGGGGCACTGGAAGATCACATGGTTTACGCGGCCCCCCTCGCTCTTGTCGAGCAGGTAATATTCGCCGCGGTCGGGAATGATGCGGAAGGAGGGAGCCGCGATCAGGTTGTGCACCTCGTCCGCGTGCACCCCCGCCGCGTTGAGGACGTACCGCGCCCTGTGGACGCCGCCCGGCGTCTTGAGCAGATATCCGCCGCCCTCAAGCGGGCGGATGGCGGTGACGGGGCTCTCCAGAAAGAGCTCCACGCCGTTACGGACGGCGGTTTCAATGAGCGCGAGCGCGTATTCCCACGGGCTTACGATCGCCGCGCCCGGCGCGTGCAGTGCGCCGACGGCCTGCGGGCTCACGTTGGGTTCGAGCGTGTGCAGCGCCTGAAAATCGAGCAACTCCACGCCGGGCACGCCGTTTTTAAGTCCCTGCCCATAGAGCGTTTGCAGCGTTTCCCGCTCCGCCTCCGAAAAGGCGAGCACGAGCGAGCCGCAGGCGCGATAGGGGACGTCGAGCTTTTGGCAGAGTTCTTTTGCCAGCCGGACTCCTTCGACGTTGAGCGCCGCCATCAGGGTGCCGGGGCGCGGATCATATCCGGCGTGAAGGATGGCGCTGTTCGCCTTGGTGGTGCCGTCCGACACGTCGTTTTCCTTTTCGAGCACCGCGACCGACAGCCGGTACTTCGAGAGCTCGTAGGCCGCTGCGGCGCCGACGATGCCGCAGCCGATGATTGCTACATCAAACATGGGAACCTCCTCTATCCGTTCATATAACATGTGAAAACTGCAAGCAAAAAGAGCAAAACAACAACAGCCCGGGTGGGCAGTCCTTGTTTCGCTCTCATACTCTCAAACGATTCCGGATTCTCTTTTCGGCTTTATTTTAACACAGTGGACTTTGGAAATCAAGCGGGTTGCCGCATTTATTTTTGAGGCTACATGAACCAGATATCCTTGCGGGTGGAAGAGATGGCCAGAGCGCCCGCCTCCAACGCGTTTATAATGTCCTCCTTGTCGGAGATCAGACCGCCTGAAATAATCGGCTTGTTCGTTGCAAGGGTGAGCTTACGGATAATTTTAGGCATTACGCCCGGAAGAATCTCCATGGCGTCGGCGTCTTCCAGCGGCATCTGCTTTTCGATGTTGTAAAGTGCGATGGAATCGAGAAGGAAAAACCGCTGCACCGTTAAAAGCCCCAGCAGTTTGGCGTGGCGGATTAGGGATGCTTTGGTGGAAAGCACGCCGTCCGTACGGGTCGTCCGGGCAATAAAGTCCACCGCCGCGTCCCGGATTGCCAAGCCGTCGATCAGGTCCACGTGGACCAGCACGGTTTTTCCCGCTTCTTTGAGCCGGTTTACAATTTCTCCAATGGTAAGCACCGTTCCGTAGAGAACGAATACGACCCTGCATTCGCTGCACAGGCATTGATCCAGGCCATCGTCATTTTTTACTGCCGCCACTACCGGATTTTCCATCAGCAGTTCAAGAAACTCTTTCCCGCACATAATACCGCCTCTTTTCACACAAAGGATAACGGAAAAGAGATTTCTTGTCAATCCGCAACTTGTGTGTGGTTTTTACAAATTTTTTAAAAATAATAGAGAGGAATTATAAGTTTTTCAAAAATTTTCTTGACAAGCCGTTTGTCTTCTTGTAGAATAAAGGCGGAAAATAGATATGGCGCAGAGTTTAAGAGTTGCGGCATGATGAACACCATGTGTTTGTCATGCCGTTTTAATTTGTCCTGAATGGGGAGGGCCCCACTGGAATAAATAAACCTGCTAGAGGAGGAAAAGAAATGACAGAGCAGTCCGGCGGTATGAAAAAGAATTGGGCCATACGGCTCCTGTGCATCAGTTTGGCACTTGTGCTGATCAGCTGCATTGGGGCTTCCCTGCTGCAAACTGATTTTGGGAATGTGGAAGTCACAAAAATCAAAATCCCGACCGACAATGGGAAGTGGGTTTCGGGAAATCTATTCCGTCCCAAAGCTGCTTCGGCCGAGAATAAGGTGCCGCTCGTCATCACCAGCCACGGCTATCTCAACAACAACCAGATGCAGGATATCACGGCCATCGAGCTCTCCCGGCGGGGAATTGCCGTCATCGCCATGGACGCCTATTTCCATGGCGATTCCAGCCCCTCAAACTATGGATATAACGACACAACCATTGTCGAGGGCATGGGGATGATCCCCCTGGTGGAATTTGCCTATACCAGTCTTGACTATGTGGACAATACGAAAATCGGTGTTACAGGACATTCGATGGGCGGCAGCAATACGTGGAACACCGCGCGCTATTATGGCCGCCTGTATAACGAGGCCATTGCAGCCGCCCGGGATCCCTCTTCAGACGGCGGCGCGGATATCACCCCCGCCGAGCAGGCGGCCGCCGACGCGGTCAATAAGGTCGCCGCGGCTTTTCCAGTCTCGCAGATTCGTGCTTCCACCGAGGAGTCCATGCAGGAGATTCAGTGCAACTTCGGTTCAAACTTTGGCTTTTTCGATGAAGGCGCATACCGGTGCGTCAATGGAAATGGAGATTTGCACAATGCGCCGGAGGCAATGTATATTATCAATTCGGTCCTGCCGGAGGGCCAGAAGCTGGACTCCGTCGTAGAAATTGGAAAGATGTACGGAGATCCTTCCAATGGAACGTTGCGCGTCGTCTACAATCCGAAAGAAATCCATCCGTGGCAGCATTTTTCCGTTCAGAGCTCACGACACATGACGGATTTCTTTACCGCAGCATTTCAGATGGAAAATCCCATCCCCTCGGCCAACCAGCTCTGGCTCATGAAGGAGCTGTTCAACCTGCTGGGCCTTATAGCCGCCTTCATGCTGATTGTCCCGCTGGCGACCCTGTTGCTGAAAGTCCCTGCTTTTGCTTCTCTCAAGACACCTGTCCCGGCGAAGCTCCCCGCGCTTTCCGACCGGAAGAGCAAGCTCTTTTTCTGGGGCAGCTGGATTCTCAGCTGGGTTATTTCCTGGCTTTCCTTTATTCCCATCGGTAAGCTGGACCAGTATATTTTCCCTGCGACAACGAACCGTGAGGTCAGCAGCTGGTTCCCGCAGCCAACCACCAACTTTATCTTGCTGTGGGCCGTCTTCAACGGGCTCGTGGGGCTGCTGCTCTTCTGGCTTACCTACCGGGTCAGAGGCCGCAATAACGGCGTGTCTTCCGAGATGTGGGGAATCAAGACCAGCCTGCGCGAGTTCCTTAAAACGTTGGCGCTTGCAGTCTGCATTTTTATTGGATTCTACGCGACGGTCATGTTCTCTGACTACTTCTTCCATACGGATTTTCGAATTTGGACGTTAGATATCCGGGCGTTTACGGCAGATAAGCTGTATGTGGCGCTGCAGTACTGGCCGCTGTTTTTCATCTTCTATGCGGCGAACTCGATCGCCGTCAACAGTGCCAACCGTGTGGAAGGGCAGAAGGAGTGGTTCAACCTGCTGATCTGCGGGCTCGGAAATTCTCTGGGCGTGATCATTTTAAACGTTATCCAGTATGGGACGGTGTTCATGACCGGCGTTCCTCATTGGCAGGCCGACTGGCTGCGTCCGCTGGTTATCGTTCCGCTGATCGTCCAGCTGTTTGTGGCTGCATATATCAGCCGGTATCTCTTCAAAGCTACCGGAAAGGTCTGGTTGGGCGCGATGGTCAATACAATGATTATCGTTATGATGGGCGTTGCCAACACCGCCACTTTTCTGCCGCTGAGATAATTGTGCCGACCACGGGAAGCTTGTATGGTGACTTCCCATGATCTGGCGGCGATCGTGCACGAAATATTGACGCGATATAGAGAAACAAGCGTACGGGAAACCGTACGCTTGTTTTCTGTCGGAACCGCTGCGGGCGAACTGCAAAGAATCCTGTTCCGTCAGGAGGATGCCGCCAGCGGCAGACGCAATACCAGCTCCTCGAGCGTCAGGGCGGTGAGTCCTGCGAGATAGTCCTCCCGGCAATCGGGGCAGTAGAGCAGGAGCGGACGGAGCGGGCTGGAAAGCCCCGGCTGGGTGTTCAGCCGGTCGAGCGCGTACCGGAGCCATGCCGCGTCGAACAGGCTCCCGCCGACAACGACGAGCTCAGGGTTGGTGACACAGTTGACAATGGAGACGACGCGGGAGACAACGTCGAGGCAGTCCTCCCGGGAGGAAACGCGGGGAAGCAGGTCGTTGAGGGTCTGTCCGCATCCCATCGGCAGGAACCCGAGCTCCCCGGCGAACTGCTTTGCGCCGTGGACGACCTGCCCATTGGCGATGACGCCCGCGCCCGCGCTCTCCCGGTCAAAATGGATGTAGGCCATATTGAAGCCCCCGGGAGTACACGAGGGGTGTTCCCGGTGGTAACGGTTCATATAGCCGAGGGCGGTTGCGTTGAGGTCGTTTTCCAGCACGAGCGGAAAGGGGAAGGCGGAACGCACCCGCGCCCCTAGATCGTTCGGGACCAGGGTATCCAGTTCGCTGCCGATATAGGCGCGCCCGTTTTCCACAATGCCGGGCACGCCGAGTCCGATTGCGCGGACGTCCCAGCGGGAACGGCAGTCCGCGATCAGGCGGAGCACCGCCTCCGCCGTATCACTGCCCTCGAGGGGTGTGAAGCTGTCCACAACGACTTCCCCGGTCAGGCCGGTGATCCGGTAGTCGATCCGCCCACCGGCGCAGTAGAGCGCGAGCGTCAGATTACGCGACGAATTGAGGGCGTACCGCTGGGCCCGCCGCCCGCCGCTCGACCGGTCGAGCGCGCCCGCGACGATCTCGCCGCCCGCTTCGAGCTCCTCAAAGAGGTTGCGGATGGTGGTCGCGCTGAGGTTCGTCTCGCCGGCCACCTCCGCCCGCGTCGCCGAGCCCAGGCGGATCAGCGTCCGGTAGAGCAGGGTGGTGTTCATCCGCTTCATCAGTTCCGGCTTTCCGGTCACTCCGGTCATCCCGCTTCCTCCAGACTGCAATGCTTTTTGCGCAGTTCCCCAAGCAGAGCTTCTTCCCGCCCGCCGGACCCGGCCGAACCCAGCCGGATAGCGGGCTTGATTTTACCGTGGAAGTCGCTGCCGCAGCTGACCGCGAGGCCGAGCGCATCCGCCTGCCGGAGATAGAAGCCGGTCTGCGCGGGGGTATGGTAGCTGCTGTAGGCCTCGAGTCCCGCTACGCCGCAGCGCACGATGCTTTGCAGCAGGGCGGTATCCTCATGGATGTTGTTGCCTGGGTGGGCGAGCACCGGAAGTCCGCCCGCTTCGCGCACCAGCGCGACCGCCTCCGTGAGGGAGGGGAAGCGGATGGGGATGTAGGCGGGCTTTCCCTGCGCACAGAAATCCCAGTAGAAGTTGACATAGGGGTTGTCGGAGCGCGCCCCGCCCGGCCGATAGGGGGAGAGAAGGGGGTTATCCACGTTTTCCGGCATGGCGAGCGCGACCTCCGCGAGCATCTCGCCGGTGACGGCGCCGTTTTCGGAAAGCGCCATCACAGCCGTCCGATCCAAAGCGATCCCACAGGCGCGAACCAGTTCGATCCGCCGCTCGGCGGCGGACTGCTCCTGCGAGAGGACCGATTTTTCGGCCCGCGCGAAACCGGGATGGGCGGGATCGATCCAGTAGCCGAGCAGGTGCAGGTCGACGCCCTTATGGGTACAGTCGAGCTCGACCGCGGGGACGACCTCGACGCCCAGCGCACGCCCGGCTTCGAGCATCGCGGGGACGCCCCGCGTCGTGTTGTGGTCCGCCAGCGCGGCGACGCGGATTCCCGCCCGCCGGCAGAGGAGCGCCAGTTCCTCCGGAGGAAACTCCCCGTCGTCGCTGAAGGAGGAGTGGAGATGCAGGTCGAGCCAGCTCATAGGATTGCCTCCAATACTTTAGACAGATACTTTTAAAAGATTATAATTTAACTATAGGACATCAGGGACCAAATGTCAATAGGGGGGTGTAAATTCCCGGTGGATGGTCTATAATCAGGGAAAGGAGGGGATGGCATGGAACGTCTCTGGTGTGTGCTGGCCGGATATCTTTTCGGATCCGTTCTGACCGCCGACCTGCTCATCTTCTGCCGGACGGGCGGGCGGCGCGCGGAGGGGTTCGGCAATCCCGGTATGGCAAACGTCTCCTCCCGGCTTGGGGCGAGAAGCGGGTTCATCGTGCTCGCGGGGGATATCCTCAAGACGGCGGCGGCCTGCGCCCTCTGTCGGCTGTGGCTCTTCCCCGGGATGGGGCGGACGGCGGTGCTCTACGCCGGGCTCGGCGCGGTGATCGGACATTGCTGGCCGGTGTGGAACGGCTTTCGCGGCGGTAAGGGCGTGGCGGTTGCCGCCGCGGCGTCGATTCTTTTTTCGCCCCCCGTCGGAGTCGCGAGCTATCTGCTCGGCGCTGCGGCAGTGCTGGCGACGGGCTATCTCGCTGTGGGTTCCGCTGCGATTGCGGTGAGCCTTCCGCTCTTGACGGCGCTTTTCGGCCTGGGGCGGGAGGCGGCTGCCGTGACCGCCGTGATCGGCGGGATCATGCTGCTGCGGCACGGCGGAAACTTTGCCCGGATGCGCGCGGGGACGGAACGCCGGACCTCGTTGGCGGCGCGGCTGAAAACCTTTATGAAGCGAAAATTTTTTCACTGAGAAAGGAGCGCCGGGACCGGCGCTCCTTCGTATATCGGCGCGGAATCCGCGCACCCTAATGCGGGGTGAACGCGGATGGAAAAACTCAAGGAATACGCCGCCGTCTGCACGGTCGGCTCGGTGGGCTACAGCGCGATCGAAGTGCTCTGGCGGGGCTTTACCCACTGGACGATGGCGCTGACCGGGGGCGTCGGCTTTTTGCTGCTCTACCTGACCGACCTGCGCATGGCGGGGCGGTCGACGCTGCAAAAATGCGCGGCGGGCAGCCTGGTGCTCACTGCGGTGGAGTTCGTCGCCGGATGCATCATCAACAGGGGATGCCGGCTCGGCGTCTGGGACTATTCCCGCCGCCGGGGCAATCTGCTGGGGCAGATCTGCCCCCTGTACAGCGCGCTCTGGTTTTTGCTCTGCATCCCGGTGCTCCCGCTGAGCCGCGCCCTGCGCGAACGGCTCTGCCAGGGCGGGAGCGGCCGGAGAATCGAGACCACCTGACGAAAAAGAAGGCCGCCGTGCAGCGCACGGCGGCCTTCTTCAGCCTTCTTCGGGCCCGCGGGACGCGCCGAGGTCGCGCAGCTTTTCCAGCGGCGACTTTCTGGCGGCCTCCCCGGGAAATACCTTTGCGGCCGCCTCCCGGTAGAAGACGCCCAGCTCGCCGAGATAGTGCTCATGCCACGGCTTGCCCTTGCCGCAGTAGTGGATGACGGCGGTGTTCTCCCGCACCCATTTGAGGTCGACCTTGCCGAGGGTCGCCACCTTGACGGTGTTGAAATAACGCGCGTCGAAGTTGTAGACGCGCGGGTCGAGCAGGACGGTACGGTCGTGGTAGAGCGCGTTGAGCACGTCCTGATCGGGGAGGATGAGCTTTTCCCGGTGGGTGCGGATGAACTCCGTCACCTCATCGCAGTCCTGACCGGCGCGCAGCGCGTCCAGGTTCATGAGCAACACCCCGGAATTGAAGTATTCGCTCTCCTCCGGCATATCGAGGCGCAGCTTGTACTCCACCTGCGAGACGGGATTGATCGACCGCGCGGCCGCGAAGTAGTTTTCCCCCAGCTCCATTCCGTAAAGCGGGGCGAGCGGGCGGTTGACGATCATGTCCGGGTCGAGGTAGAGGGCGCGCCCGAGGGTCCCGGGCAGCAGGCGCGCCGAAAAGATGCGGTAATACATCTCCTTGGGAAAATGGAAGAGCACCGGCGCGTCCGCCATGAAGTCCTCCGGGACGCGCACGTCGAAGAGGCGGAGCCGCCCGTCGGGGAGGACGGAACGGGCAAAGGAAAACGCCTCCGGGGAGAGGGAGGCGTGCAGGACGTAGACGTCCGCGTCCTCCCCGGGATTCGCGTCGAGCAGGCTGCGCAGCATCACGCAGAGCGGCCGCAGATAGTTGGCGTTGAGTGAAACGACGATGTTCATCGGCTGCCTCCGAAATCAAATAAGGATGAAAATATTATAATCCCCGTATCGCTTCTTCGCAATACGGGGATTATGAACGATTTCCATCAGCCGAGATTCTGGATGGTGAAGCCTCCGCGGAACTCGTCTGCGGTCAGCCTGACCTGGTAGGCGCCGGACACGGGAAGCGCGAAGGTCTGGCTTCCGCTCTCCTCGGAGAGGTCATAGCCTTCGAAACAGATCGTGCCGTCCGGGCCGGTGATCCGCATGTCCAGCGTGCCGCTTTCGGTCGAGACGTCGACCTGTGCCGTCGTGGGGTCGGAAATGGGCAGATCGAAATAGTAGCTGTGTGCGGTCATGCCGTCGGCCGTGTAGACGATGCGGTCGGGCCACTCGTCGGTGAAGCCCTCGCCGGCACTCAGACCCAGCGGAGAGAAGGCGTCCTCATCGGGAAGGGCGTCCCATTCTGACGCTTCCTCGTCCTCCTCGTGCCAATCCGCCTCCACCCGGCGCGCCAGCTCGTCCAGGTCCATGTTGAGCTGGTACCGGTCGTAGAGATCGAGGCCGAAATCGGCCTCCTCGCCGTCGCAGCGGATCGTGAGATTACGGATGTCGAGGCCCAGGGGGTCCAGCTTCGAGAGGATTTTCCGGCAGTCCTTTGCAAAGGACTCTTTATCGCGGTAGGGGCCGTTCAGGTTGAGGTGCAGGTAGACGCGCGCGTCCCCGGCAAGCTCGTCGTAGCTCATGTCCGGTGTGTACTGCCTGTAGTAGGGGAGCTCGGCATTCACGTACATCTGCCCGATCAGGTCCCGTTCGTCGACCAGGGTTTCGGAGATCCGCCCACGGAGCTGGATGTGGAAGTCGTCCCGCACCTGCATGGCGGGCGGGCCGAAGTAGTTCCAGGCGGCGGGCACGGCGGCGAGACAACCGCCCGCGATGATGAGCACAAAGCAGACGAAGCCGCTGAGCAGGTCGTATTTGAGCTTCTGACCCTTGTGGGCGAAGTAGTTGTAGAGAATTTCGACGCCGAGAAACACAAAGATGAGAGGGGAGAGCTTAAAGACGAAGACCAGGTCGAGGGAGGGCCTGAACATTGCGGCCAGCGCCACGATGCCGGTGACGATGAGCGCGAAGCCCATCGTCATGGTCCCCACCCGGCGGACCGGCTCCTCCCGCCTGCGGGAGGGTTCCGGCGCGGGGGAATCCGTTTTCGGGGCGCCGCCCCGCGCGGACTCCTCCTCGGGGATTTCCCGGGACTCGATGCGTTCTTCGTTACTCATTGGAATCCCCCCTGTACTCGACAAATTCTTCCTCCGGCTGCACAGGGCGTTTTTTGCCCTTGACGAGGTGGATGCCGAAGAAGATGATCGCGACCGCGACGACGACCGACGGGATGCGGTTGAGGATGTTGCGGAGGTACCAGCTTTCATACCCCATCGTTTCCGCAAAGTAGTAGATCAGCGGGGAGACGAAGCTCGAGAAAATCGCCCAGCCGCCGATGAAGATCAGCCCGCCGCCGATGAGGACGTGGCGCTTTTCCAGCAGGGGGCGCAGGCCGTTGAAGACGGACCCGTCGATCCGCAGGGAAAAGGCGCGGTCCTGCTCAAGGCGCTCCTCCCAGGAGAGCTGCCGGATGTTGAAGGTGTCAAAGAAGGAATAACACCAGACGATCGGCTGGAGCCAGTAGAGAAACTCAAACTGGAAAAACCAGGCGGCGGCGAAGACGCCCCAGAAGGCGCACATGACCGCGAGCCCTTTTTTCATCATCCCCAGGTACATTTCACCCGCGCCGGGGATAAAGGCGAAGCAGAAGGTGAAGAAGCTATTCTTTTTCATGTTGGGAACCCCTCTCAATTTTCAAACTGTGGAGAATTTTATCCAGTGTTTCCGACAGGTTGTCGGTAAATTGCGTCGTCCGTTCGCTGAAGCTCGCCGCGCCGTTTGCCAGCGCGTCAAGGATTTTGCCGTGGTCGTTCTGGACGTCGACGTTGAAAAGGCCGATGTTCCAGAACATGATCGCAAAGCAGGCCGCGGCGGCCGCCGTCGCGTATTTGTTGACAAAGATCTTGCGGGCCCGTTCGCGGATGCGCCGGAAGACCGGCGGCGCGACCGGCTCGGGGGGAGAGAGCAGCGCGGAGCCGTCTAGAAGGGCGGCGTACCGCTCTACACAGCGGTCGCAGAAGGAGAGGTGCTCGGAAATTTCCAGCCGTTCCATCTCGTCGAGCGGCTCGTCGCGCAGCAATGCGCCGAACGCGTCGTCCGTCAGGTGTCCGTTTTGGTCAAACAGTTCTTTCATCGTTGCACCCCCTCCTTTACAAGTAGTTCCTGGAGCTTGCTTCGCGCCCGGTAGAGCTGCGTCTGCACCGTCTTTTTCGGCCGGCGCAGGGTTTCGGCGATCTCCTCGATGGTTTTTTCCTCGAGGAAGAAGAGCACCGAAACCTTTTGGTAAGGCTCTTTGAGGTTGAGGATCGCCTGCCGGATCACGCCGGTTCCCTCGTCGGTTATGTACAGCCGTTCGGGAGAATTTTCGGCGCGGACGAGGTCCATTTCGCTCATGTCCTCGGAAAGGCAGACGCGCCGGTTGTAAGCGCTCTTGAGGTAGTCCTTGGCCTTGTTGGTGGCGATGCGCGCGAGCCAGGCCTTCAAATTGTCCTCCGTAACGGTGTCGATGTGGGCGTATGCGGAGACAAAGGCGTCCTGCGCGAGGTTCTGCGCCTCGTGGTAGTCGCGCACGAGCTGGTAACAGATGGTAAAGACCAGCTTTTCGTACTGTTCCACCATTTCCTGAAATTTTTCGTTTGTCATCCGGTTCTGCCTCACCACCTCAATTGCCTTACACCCATCAAACGATGCTGCGCGGCGTTTGTCTTCAAACAGCATACACGTTTTTTACATTTTTGTCGATTGGAAAATCCGCGCGCCCCTTCTGCCAAATTGACCCGCCGCGCCCGCTGTGGTATGATTGGCAGGACAGGGGGGATTTTCATGCGGAAGATGCTGGCGCTCGATCTGGACGGCACGACCTTCGGGGTGCGCACCGAGCTTTCGGAGGCGAACCGGCGCGCCCTGCTTGCCGCAAAGGAGGCGGGAACGGCCGTCTGCTTTGTAACGGGGCGGAAATCGGTGGAGCCGATCTCCCACCTGTGCGGACTGGCCGACTATTTCGTCCTCAATAACGGCGGCACGGTGGTGGCCGCGCCGGGCATGGAGCAGCTCTACACCACGCTGGTGGAGCGTTCGGACATGCTGCGGCTTATCGACTTCTGCCTCGCGCACGATTCCGCCATCCTCCACCTCATCTCGGGCGATTACTGGGGAGTAAACCGCATCACGCCGGGGGTGCTCCGGCAGCAGGAGGAATTTGAGGGCACGCCGGTCGTCTACCGCGGCGCGGGCGACCTGCCCTTTGAGACGCTCGACGGCTTCGTCGTGAGCGAAAACTACGGTCCGGTGCGGGACTTCATCGAGCGGGAGGGACTGCGGCTCACCTGCGCGGTGACCAACGCCACCTCGATGGACGTGATGCCGCAGGGGGTCAACAAATGGCGCGGCACGGCTTATGTCGCCGCGCGCGAGGGGATCGCGCGGGAAAATATCGTGGCGGCGGGCAACTATTATAATGATCTTGAGCTGATTCGGGGCGCGGGGGTGGGCGTCGCGGTGCGCAACGCGCCGGAGGAGGTGCGCGCGCAGGCCGACTATGTGACTGAGCGCACCCATCTGGAGGACGCGGTCGCCGAGATTGTGGAGAGGTTCATCCTGTGAGCGGCAGCCGGGACGCGGAAAAGCCCTACCGCCGCGCCTACATCGAAATCACCAACGTCTGCAACCTGAACTGCGCCTTCTGCCCCGGAACGCGGCGCGCCCCGCGCTTTCTGTCCCCGGAGGAATTTGCGCTGCTCGCGCGCGCCGTCAAGCCCCACACCGATTATGTCTGCCTGCACCTGATGGGGGAGCCGCTCCTGCATCCCGCGCTCGGGCGCATCCTCGAAATCTGCGGGGAAGAGGGCCTGCGGGCCAACCTCACGACGAACGGGACGCTGCTGGAGGATGTAAAGGATATCCTCTTGTCGGCGCCCGCGCTGCGGAAGCTCTCCGTTTCGCTCCACAGCTTCGAGGCCAACGGGGACGGCCCGCCGCTCGGAGACTATCTCTCACGGGTGCTGCCGGTCGTGCGGCGGGCGCGGGAGGCGGGGATCATCTGTGAGCTGCGCCTCTGGAACGGCGGCGGCGCGCGACGCCTGAACGGGCTGGTCTGCCGCGCGGTCGAACGGGAATTCGGCATCCCCGTGGGGGAGCCGCCGGACGGGGTCTGCGACCGCAAGCTCGCGGAGAAGCTGCACCTTGTAACCGCGCCGGCCTTCGACTGGCCGGATATGGCCCTGCCCGCCGGGGATGGCCGTGTGTCCTGCCTCGGGATGCGGGACCATTTCGGCATCCTCGCGGACGGGACGGTGGTGCCCTGCTGCCTCGACAGCGAGGGGACGATCGCGCTGGGCAACGCCTTTGAGCGGCCGCTCGGGGAGATTCTCGCGTCCCCCCGCGCCCGAGCGGTTGCGGACGGGTTTTCCCGGCGCGAGGCCGTGGAGGAACTTTGCAGGCGCTGCGGCTACGCGCGCCGCTTTTGACAGGAGGATTGTAATGGAATTTTCAGCGGAAGCGGTCCGGCGGTGTCTGCCCGCCGGCCATACGCCGCCCGTATCCTATTACGAAGAGCTCGGCTCGACGAACATCGAGGCCCGGCGGCTCGCCCGGGAGGGCGCGCCG
>NZ_CABUCJ010000017.1 GCF_902490045.1 uncultured Anaerotruncus sp. | reverse complement strand
AAAAGCACGGGACGGCGGCAATCAGCCGGTCGTCATGAACGCAAAACGGAGAATGAAGATGATTGCGAGGACCACAGTGAAGAGGCGGACCTCCTTGGCCTTGCCGGAGAGCAGCTTGATGAGCACATAGGTGATCAGGCCGAACGCGATGCCGTTTGCGATCGAATAGGTGAACGGCATGAAGGAGACGGTAACGAACGAGGGGATCGCCTCGGACATATCCGAGAAGTCGAGATCCTTGATCGAGCTGAGCATCAGCACGCCCACGAAGATGAGCGCCGGAGCGGTCGCCGCGCCGGGGATGATGCCGACGATCGGGGCGATGATGATCGACGCGAGGAAGAGGATCGAGGTGGTCAGCGAGGTGAGACCCGTACGACCGCCCTCGGCGATGCCGGTGCTCGACTCGACGAAGGTCGTCGCGGTGGAAGAGCCAAGGCAGGCGCCCACGGTGGTCGCGATCGCGTCGGACATCATGGCCTGGCGCATGCGGGGCATCTCGCCCTTGTCGTCGAGCATCTTGGCCTGGCGGGCGGTGCCCAGCAGGGTGCCGATCGTATCGAACATGTCGACCAGCGAGAAGGAGACGACGATCATGACCAGGGTGAAGATCATCTGGAAGACGTTCTCCGCGCCCGCGAAGAGGCCGCCGAAGTCCATCTTGAAGAGGGAGACGTTGACGAAGTCGGAGAACTGCTGGCCGACGTTGAGCGAGAAGCCGTGGAAGGAGGTCACGCCCAGCGGGATGCCGACGATCGTCGCCACGATGATGCCGATGATGATCGAGCCCTTGATGTTGCGGGCATGCAGCGCGCCGATAACCACAAGACCGATGAGCGCGACGATCGCGGAGCAGATCAGCCCGCGCAGCTCGGGATCACCCATCTTGGAAAAGTCGACGAGCGCCACGAGGGTGGACTGGTTGGCGACCACGAGGCCCGCGTTCTTGAGCCCGATGAGCGCGAGGAAGAGGCCGATACCGGCGCTGATCGCTCCGCGCACACAGTGCGGGATCGCCTTGACGACCGCCTCACGGAAGCCGACCGCCGTGATCAGGATGAACAGGATGCCGGAGATGAAGACGATGGCCAGCGCCTGCCCGTAGGTATAGCCCATGGTGAGGACCACCGTGTAGGCAAAGAAGGCGTTGAGCCCCATGCCGGGCGCCTGCGCGAACGGTACTTTCGCGTACATCGCCATCAGGAAGGTGCCGAAGAAAGAGATCAGGCAGGTTGCGAAGAATACGCCGTTCTGGACCTGAGCGGCATATTCCGCCTGACCCATGATGTTGAAGGGGTCGGCAAGCATGGTCGGATTGACGACGATGATGTACGCCATCGCCACGAAGGTCGTGAAGCCGGCCAGCACCTCGGTCTTCACGTTGGTGTGGTTCTTTTCGAGCTCAAAATAGCGCTCGAAGAACCCCTTCTCTTTTGTCTGTGTCATTGAATTACCTCCTCACAGTTTGCATCTGGCCGTGCGGCATTGCCGCAGCCGCACGGCTCGAATGGTTTCCGGCGCTCCGGCCGGACTGCTTCTATGAGATGCGCGGCCGCGGGTGGTCCGTCCGCTTCCGCGCGCCCATACAAAAACTGTTCCGCCGCCACGGGCGGCCGGGGGAATGTCCTGACAGGTGTGGGTTCCGGTGCTTCTTGCTTCTATTTAACGCGCGCGCCCGCGACATATTTGCCGCGCACGCACCGGCCGTCGTCCAGGTAGAGGATCCGCTCCAGCCGCTCCTCCGGGGTGAGCGCCTGTGGATGCGGGAAGCCGGAGTCGTCGAGCACGACCGCGTCGAACTCGTACCCCTCCTCGAAGGAGCCGACCTTCCCGAAGAATTCCCCGCCGCCCTTGGTGCCGAGGTAGAACGCCTCCGGCACGGTCAGCGGCCGGAGGGAATCGTCCAGCAGCCGCCAGCGCAGCTTGGAGGCCTGCACCGCGTCGGCCATCGCACGGAAGACGGAGAGCGAAAAGCCGCCCGCGACGTCGGTTCCGAGCCCGACCCTGATGCCGCGGTCGAGATAGGCGCGCACCGGCGCGACGCCCGAGGCAAGGTTGGTGTTCGACTGGGCGCAGTGGGCGACGAAAACGCCGCGCGCCCGCATGAGATCCATCTCCTCCCCGGTGCTGTGGACGCAGTGGGCCATGATCGTCGAGGCGTCCCCGCCGAAGAGGCCGAACCGGTCGTAGGCGCCGCCGTAACAGCTCGACCAGGGGCAGAGCTCCTTCACCCACGCGATTTCGGAGAAGTTCTCCGACAGGTGGGACTGCACCGGGAGGCCGGTCTCCCGCTGGAGCCTTCCGAGCCCCTCCATCAGTTCGTCGGTACAGGAGGGGGTGAAGCGCGGGGTGAGGATCGGGGAGACGTTTTTGTACTTCCCCTTTGTTTCAAGAATCCACCGCGCGGTGTCCTCCAGCGAGGCGGCCGCGCTCTCCTCCCGCAGGATGTCGGGGCTGTTGCGGTCCATGTTGACCTTGCCCACCAGCGCCTTGACGCCCGTCTCTTCAATGAGGTCCATCAGCAGCTCGGTTGCGGGGCGGTGGATCGTCCCGAAGACCGCCGCGCGGGTGGTCGGGGAGGCCGCCAGCCCGTCCGCAAAGATGCGGTAGGCTCTTTCGGCATAGGCAGGGTCGGCGTATTTCGCCTCCTCGGGGAAGGTGTGGGTGTTCAGCCAGTCGAGCAGCTCGAGGTCCATGCCCAGCGCCCGGAAGGAATACTGCGGCGCGTGCAGGTGCAGATCGACGAGGCCGGGGATGACCAGCCCGTCCCCACAGTCCTCGACGGGGATCCCCCGGAACCGCTCGGGCAGCTCGGCAAAGACGCCGGCGGCTTTCCCCTTTTCGCAGACGAGGTAGCTCTCCGGCATGCAGACGATCGCCCGGGGGGTCGGCGTATGTAAAATATTGCCCCTGAGCGCGAAAGTTGCCTTCTCTAACATAATACTGCCTCCAGAAGATTTTTGCAATCGCCGCTTGTGTTTTCTACAAATATCGAGTATAATTGAACATATACTTCTTCCAAATGCGGCGATTGTTGAAAGTTTTTGTGCTTTCTGTGTATAAGTCATACTTATTACTTCATAATGATATCCTATTTAAAGCATGAAAGCAAGCTATATTTTCCATAAAATATTTCCGGGTGGGTTGTGAGTTCTCACAGTCGCGCCCGTCCGCCGCCGGATAAATCGCAGGAAAGAGGGAGTCGGCCATGCCAGCAGAATACGAACTGCCCCATCTCGGAGGAAAGCTGATGTCCACACAGGTCAGCGCGCTGCTGATCCGGGAGCTTTCGGAGGGCGTCTTCCGGCAGGCGGACCGGCTGCCCAGCGAGGTGGAGCTGTCCGAACGACTCGGCGTCAGCCGCACCGTCATCCGCGACGCCCTCTCCGACCTCGAGCGGGAGGGACTGATCGAGCGGGTGCGCGGCATCGGAACCGTCATCAACCGCGGGATCGTCAACCTCACCAGCCGCCTCGACCTCAAGTTCGAGTACAACGAGCTCATCCGCGCCGCGGGTTACGCCCCCCACAGCGACAGCATCTCCCTGCGGGTCGAATACGCCGACGAGGAGCTCGCCGAAAAGCTCCAGATCGACATGGGCGCGGGCGTGATCGTCTGCGAAAAGCGGGTGCTCGCCGGCAGCATTCCCGTCATCTACTCGGTCGACTACCTGGCGCTCTCCCTCTTCGACGGCATGAGCTATGCCGACATCGACTGGTCTGAGCCGATTTTCGATATCCTCGACCGCCGCTGCGGCCTGACCGTCGTCACCGACATCGCCCGCGTCACGGCCACCAACGCCACCCCCGCCATCCGGCAGAAGCTCGACATCCCCGACGGGGACGCGCTGCTCCTGCTCGACGAGGTCGGCTTCTGCAAGCTGAGCCGCCCGGTGCTGCGTTCGCTGGAATTCTACACGAACTTCTTCGATTTTACCATGCTGCGCAAAAAATTTTAATCCCAAAAACAAAAAGAAGCGGACGGCCTTGGCCGTCCGCTTCTTTTTGCGGGGCTCACTCCCCCCGCCTAAAATATTCCACGGCCATCGCCGCAAGGCCGAGCAGGAGCATCAGCCCCGAAAGCGCCAGCAGCGGGGCCATCCCCAGCTCCAACACCGTGGTCAGGAATCGCCCCGGCGGGGTCGGCCAGCCCGAGACGAGGTTTGTCCCCGCCGTCAAAAAGACCGCCAGAACGCCCAGCATCCCCGTCAGCGTCAAAAAGCCGCCGATCAGCGCCCGTTTCATATCCATCCCTCCTGACCGACGCGCCGGTCCCCCGGCAGATTCTATTCCTCCGGTTTTTTGCCGCCGAACTTCGCCAGCAGCGCCACAAGCCCCATGATGAGGAGCATGACGGCGAAGATGCCCGCCATGCCCAGGCCCATGATTTCGAGAGAAATGATAAAGTTTTCCATTTCACAGCCTCCTTACAGGAAGAGCGGGACGAGATAGAGCAGGATCCCGCCCGCGATGACCGAGCCGATCTGCCCCGAGACGTTCGCGCCGATCGCGTGCATGAGCAGATGGTTCTGGTTGTCCTCCCTGAGCGCCATCTTCTGGACGACGCGCGCCGACATCGGGAAGGCGGAGATGCCCGCCGCGCCGATCATCGGGTTGATCTTCCCGCCCTCGGGCAGGAAGAGGTTCATGAGCTTTGCGAAGAGTACGCCGCCGATCGTATCCATCACGAAGGCCGCCAGCCCCAGCAGCATGATGATCAGCGTCTGCGGGGTCACGAAGGCGTCCGCCTGCATTGAGAAGGAGATCGTGATGCCGAGCAGCAGCGTGATGATGTTGGCGAACTCGTTCTGCGCCGTCTGGGAGAGGGAGTTGAGCACCCCGCATTCCCGCAGCAGGTTGCCGAACATCAGAAAGCCCACGAGCGCCACCGACATCGGGGCGACCAGCCCGGCGATGACCGTCACGAGGATCGGGAAGAGGATTCGGGTCCTCCTGCTCACGTCCTTGGGGTGGTAGGGCATGCGGATGCGGCGTTCCTTCCGGGTGGTGACGAGGCGGATGGCAAACGGCTGGACGATCGGCACGAGCGCCATGTAGGAGTAGGCCGCGACCGCGATCGCCCCGAAATAGGGGGTGCCGAAAATTTTCGCGACGAGGATCGAGGTGGGGCCGTCGGCCGCACCGATGATGCCGATCGAAGCCGCGTCCGCGAGGGTAAAGCCGAACCACGGGCCAAGCAGAGTCACGAGCGAGAAGGTGAAAAAGATGCCGAACTGGGCCGCCGCGCCGAAGATCATCATCTTGGGGTTGGAGAGCAGCGGGCCAAAGTCGATCATCGCGCCGATGCCGATGAAGAGCAGGATGGGCAGCGCCTCCGACGCGTCGATCAGCGTCCCGAAGAGCCACTGGATGATGCCCGGCGCGGGGATGCCGCCCTGGAGCACCTGGTCGAGCACCCCTGAGAAGGGCAGGTTCACCAAAATAGCGCCGAAGCCCATCGGCATGAGCAGGGCGGGCTCGAATCCTTTTTCGATCGCCAGATAGATGAGCAGCCCGCCGATCGCATACATGACCAGCTGCTGCCAGGTGATGGCCGTGACGCCGCGCAGCAGAAATTCCATTTGCAACTCCCCTTTTCCTGATTTATCATGCCCCGCCGCCAAACAAAAAAGACCTGTGTTCCGGAAAACGAAACACAGGTCTTGTCATTTCAAGTTAAACCACGGCCAAATGGCCCGAGATGTTGATTTAACTGCACCGAACGTGCCGACTACTCCCCCGGGGCGATTCAGTTTTCAATTGCGCATGATCTTACAAATGTATCTTAACACAACCCCGCCGCTTTGTCAATTCCTTCCTCACACGCCCCCATTTTGCAGTAAAATACCAGCAGACTTGCATTTTATGCGGGTTTGTGCTATCATAAACGATATAGAACGAATGGAGGCGGCCGGCATCTCCCGGAAATCCCATTGGGGCGGATCGTCCTTTTGTGCAGGATTTCATACAGATAGGTGCAGGAGGGCCGCTGTACGCAACGGAACCGCTGAATGGAAATGCGAGGTGTTTTCCCATGCCCACCACAAAGAAATTATCCAGTATGAAGAGCCGTCTCACCATTTACAGGATCGGTCTGCGCCGCGCCGAAACGCACGGCGACGCGGACGAGATCGCCAAATGGGAGAACAGCATCGCCACCCTCGAGCAGGAGATCGACGAGCTGGACAGCCAGTGAGTCCCCGGCCCCCGTCGGGCCATGAGGCGCAGACAGGCGGCCGCCCGATGGGCGGCCGCTTTCCATATCCGCAAAGAAAGAGCCGCCCGACGGGCGGCTCTTTTTGTTACAGCAGATCCTCGTCGTAGTGGGCGCGGGCGCCGCCGATAAACTTGGGGCGGGTGCGCGCGCAGACGACGTTCGCCTCGCCGATGCGCTTCACCGAGACGCGCACCGGCACCGCGACCTCGCAGAGGTGCATGCCGATCAGCGTGTCGCCGATGTCGACGCCCGCTTTCGCGCGGACGTGCTCGACCGCGGCGGGCGAATCGAAGCCCGCCCAAGCGGCCGTGGCGAAGGAGCCGCCCGCCTTGGGCTGGGGAACCACGTTCACCGGCTCGAGCCGGTAGAGGCGCGCCGCCTCCCGCTCGAGAATGATCGCGCGGTTGAGGTGCTCGCAGCACTGCGCCGCCAGGAAGATGCCCGCCCGCGCGAGCACGGGGTGGATGCCCTCAAAGACCGCCGCCGCGATGTCGGTGTTGGAGGCGGAGCCGATCCGCTCCCCCGCCACCTCGCTCGTCGAACAGCCGACCACCAGGATATCTCCCCGCTGCAGCCGCGCCAGCGGCAGCAGCTCCAGCACCGCGCCGCGCGCCTCATCACGAATCTGTTCCAGCATCGATCGTTCCCATCCTTTCCGGCGGCGCAAGATCCCGCCGCGCCAGCGTATGCAGCCCTGTTCAGCCCACGGAGAAGGGGATGAAGTAGCTGTTGCCCTCAAAATCGTCGTCCCAGACCTCGATATACCGGAGGCTGAAGCCCTTCGCGTCAGCCGGGGCGACAAAGATCAAATCGCCCGTGCGGCTCTCGCCCTTGAAGAGCTCATAGTCGTCGGGGAGCTGCCCCTCGGCGAACGCCGATTCGGGATAGACCGTCGTATCCCCCATGCCGTCCCAGGTCAGGGTGAAATCGGTATAGAACATCGGGATCTTTGCGTCGTCCTCAAAGGTGTTCTTCACGGTGACGTTGACCACCACAAAGGTATGGTTCGGGTCGCTGGGGGTATAGTCCTCGACCTCCGGTTCCATGCGCGCGGAGTTGACCGTGTACTCAAAGAAGGCGGTTTTCGCAGTCTCCCCTTCCGAAAGGGATGTCGTCTGGCCGTACGCGCGGCCGTCCGCCTTGATCTCGGTGCCCACGCTGTCGAGGACGTCCTTCGCGCCGCATCCCGCGGCGGCGAGCAGCAGGCAGCTGGCAAGCAGTAATGCGGCAAGTTTCTTACCCATCGTGAATTCTCTCTCCTCACAATCAATTATTGGGGGTTCCGCGTCCATTATACCAGTTTTGCCGCCGCGGATGCAATCGTTTCCCCTCCAATTTTTCCATGCCGGCCCGGCAAAATTTCAGGCAATCAGCCCGCCGCCGCGCTTTCCTCAAGCGGTTTGATCTCGGCGCGGTAGAGATGGCGCATGTAGATCACGCAGAGGGTCAGCGAAAAGAGCTCCGCAAAGGGGAACGCCCACCACACCGCCGAGAGCCCGCCGAACCTGGCGAGCAGGAAGGCGGAGGGCAGCAGCACGACCAGCTGGCGGACGACCGAGACGGAGAGGCTGAGCAGGCCGTGCCCGAGCGCCTGGCAGACCGAGAGGGTGATGATGCAGAACCCGGCGAAGAGGAAGCTCAGGCTGATAATCCGCAGGGCGGGCACGCCGATGGCGAGCATCGTCTCGGAGGCATTGAAGATCGAAAGGAGCTGCGGGGTGAAGAGCCAGAAGATCACGAGCCCGAAGGTCAGCATGCCGACCGCGTAGCAGACGCTCAGCCGGATGGTCTGCTTCATGCGGTCGGGCTTGCGCGCGCCGTAGTTATAGGAGATGATCGGCACCATGCCGTTGTTGAGCCCGAAGGTGGGCATGAACACGAAGCTCTGGAGCTTGAAGTAGACGCCGAACACCGCCGTGGCGGTCGAGGTGAAGGCGATGAGGATTTTGTTCATGCCGAAGGTCATCACCGAGCCGATGGACGCCATGACGATGGAGGGAAGTCCGACCGAATAGATCTTCCGCACGACGCGGCCCTCGGGGCGCAGGATCCGCCGGGAGAGGGCGATCTCGCGGTTTTTGCGCAGGTTGAACCAGAGGGCGAGCGCCGCCGCGACGATCTGGCCGACGACGGTGGCGACCGCCGCGCCCGCGACACCCATGCGCGGGCAGCCCAGCAGCCCGAAGATCATGATCGGGTCGAGGATGATGTTGATGATCGCGCCGGCGCCCTGCGTGATCATCGTATAGAAGGTGCGCCCGGTCGACTGGAGCAGCTTTTCCAGCGTGACCTGCCCGAAGAGCCCGAAGGAGCAGACGCAGCAGATCGTCAGGTAGGCGGCCCCGTCCTCGACGATCGCGGCGTTGCCCGTCTGAAGCAGGAAGAAGGGCCGCGCGAGGAAAATCCCGCCCAGCGCGAACGCCAAAAAGCTCATGATGGCCAGAAAAACGCCGTTGTCCGCGGCCTTGTTGGCAAGCCCGAAGTTCTTTTCCCCCAGGCTCTTGGAGAGCAGGGCGTTGATGCCGACGCCCGTGCCGGTGCCCACGGCGATCATCAGGCTCTGCGCCGGAAATGCGAGCGAGACGGCCGTCAGGGCGTCCTCGCTCAGCCGCGCCACGAACATGCTGTCCACGATGTTGTAGAGCGCCTGCACGAGCATCGACACCATCATCGGCAGCGACATCGAGATGAGCAGGCGGTTGACGGGCATGACCCCCATCTTGTTTTCCGCCGGCCGGTCCGGCCGCGCGCCCGCTGCGGCCTCCTCCGTCCGGGCCTCCCGGACGCCGTTTAAATTCTTTCCCAATCTGTTCCCTCCTGTATCGTTGGCTTTGCAACAAACGAAAGCCAAAAACCTCAATTATTTTTTGTATAATCTTCCGACCGGTCTATTTTAAGCCAGATAATTTTTATTGTCAAGCGGTTATTTTCTTGACTTTCCGGACGGGGGATTTTAAAATAAGGTTGCACTGGAAACTTGATTGAAAAGGATGATGCCCATGTCCGGCGACCCGCAGCCCAACCTCCTCAAGCTGGTCTCCCTGGTCCACCGCAAGACGCAGATGTATTTGAACGGCCGGGTCGAGCCGCTCGGGCTCACGGGCGGGCAGGTGCCCTTCCTCATGATCGCCTGCGAGAGCGGCCGTGTCCCGCAGAACCGCTTCTGCGCCCTGCTCGACATGGACAAGAGCACCGTCGCAAAGACCCTCTCCAGGCTGGAGGCGCAGGGCTACGTCCTCCGGCAGGCCGTCTCGGGCGACGGGCGGGCCTTCGACGTCCTCCCCACCGACCGCGCCCGCGCCGTCTATCCCTTCCTCCGGGAAATCGGCGGCGACTGGATGGACGAGCTTGCAGCCGGCATGACCGACATTGAGCGCGCCATCTTTTCCCAGATGCTCCTGAAGGTCGCGCAGAACGCTTCCCGCCACTTTTCGGAGCCCGGCGAGCAGGAATGACAACACTTTAAACTTTAAAAGGAGCGGCGCCCGCGGGCGCCGCTCCTTTTAAAGTTCCTTTTCACGTCTCCACGATCGCGTGCAGCTCGGTGAAGATTTCCGGGTAGGCCTGCGTCAGCGTGCTGAGGCCCATATCCCGCGCGGTCAGGTGGCTCAGCACCTGGAAGGGGATCAGGTATTCCACCGCGCTCAAAAACGGCAGGTCCAGAAAGTCGCTGACCAGCCAGTTCGGCCGCCGCCCGGGCGTGCGGGAGGAGGTGACGAGCACGCAGTTTCTGCTCTTGCCCGCAAACCAGCGGTAGATTTCCTGCGCCCGCTCCCGCTCGGGGCCGTCCTCGGCGCAGACGAAAAAGACGACCGAGTCCTCCTTCACGCCGTAGCCGCTGCCGTGTAGGAACTCCTCCAGCTCGTAGGCCATCGACGGCTTGCGGGTGGTTTCCAGAATCTTCAGGCAGGACTCCTGGAGCATCCCCCAGCAGGGTCCGTACCCCACGAAGCGGTAGGCGTCCGCCGCGAGCATCGTCTCCCGGTGCACGGCGTACCACGCCTTCGCCGCAGCGATCGCCCGTTCGCAGCTCCCGGGCAGCCGGGAAAACCCGTCAAGGCAGCGCCCGTAGGTTTCCTCGTCCATCCGCCCGAGCGCGTGCGCCGCCTCCACCGCGCAGAGCAGCAGGATCGTCATCGAAGCCACATGCCCCTTGCTCTCGGGGAAGGATTCCTCATAGCCGGTGGGCTTTTCGATCACGATGTCGCTCTCGCGCGCGAGGACGCCGTCCGGCGCCAGGGTCGTGCAGAGCACGGGGATCCCCGCCGCCCGCGCGCGCCGCGCGCTTTCGATCGGCCCGGCCGTCCGGCCGGTCTGGGCCGGGCAGATGAGCAGCATCTCCTCCGGGCGGTAGACGCCGCCCGCGTTGAACGGCTTATGGCGGTTGAGGATGGCGGGCAGGGAGCTGCTGGCTTCCACGCCCAGCAGCGCCTCCATGCACATGCCCGCCACCTCGCATACCGAATGGGGCGACCCGTTGCCGCTCAAATAGACCCGCTTGACGGGGTGCTTCAAAAAGTGCTCCACAAAGGCGGCGGTGTACCGTTTCCGGTCCCCGACGATTTCCCGGATGAATTCCGGTTCGGCCTCGATATAGCGGAGCATGGCGTCTTCGTCGTGCGTGTGCATGGGAAGAGCCTCCTTTCCGGAGCCGTCAGGCGGTGAGCGCCTGCGGGTGTGTTTTAAAATAGTAGACGAACAGGTGCAGAATCATCGAATGGATGTCCTCGATCATCTCGTAGCTCTCGAGCGGGACGATGAGGTTCGCGTCCGCGTAGTCCCTGACGGACCCGCCCTCGAAGCCGGTCAGCCCGATGATGGGGGACCCTTTCCGCTTGGCGTGCTCGCACGCCCTGATCAGGTCGGGGGATTTGCCGCTCGCGGACACGAGAATCAGCACGTCGCCGGGGTTGAAGAGGTTTTCCATCTGCTGGGAGAAGATCTCGTCGAAGGCGATGTCGTTGCCGAACGCGGTGATCTTTTCCACGTTGGAGGAGAGCGACTGGATGCGGAACCGCCGCACGCCGGGGGTCTGCACCGCGTTCTTTCCGAAGTCGCAGGAGAAGTGGTTGGCCGTGCCCGCGCTGCCCCCGTTGCCGGCGATGAACACCTGCCGGTCGTTTTGGTGGGCCTCGGTCAGGATGCCGACCGCCTTTTGGAATTCCGCCGGGTCGATCCCGGCGATCGTCTCGGAGATCCTGTCGGTATATGCCTTTAAAAATTCTTGCATATCGGTTTTCCCTTTCGTCGCGCCCGGCCCTCAGGGGATGAAGACCGGGATGCCGTTTTCTTCAAAGACGCGCGCGAACGGCTCGAGCGAGGGGGTCTCACGCGTGTAGCGGAAGGGGTATTCCTTCCCGAGCAGCTCGTACTTCGCGCCCGCCGTCTGGTGGTAGCGCAGCAGCTCGAGCCGCTCGAGCGACCCGGCCCCCCTGAGCAGCGCCGCCGTGCGCTCCATGCTTTCCACGCTGTCGTTCACCTGCGGGATGACGGGGATGCGGATAATGAACGGCCGGCCGCTCTCCTTTAAGAGCGCGAGGTTTGCGAGGATCCGGTCGTTCGGCACGCCGGTGTATTCCCGGTGCACTTCGCTGTCCGCCTGCTTGATGTCCATCATCACGAGGTCCACCCGCCCGAGCATCTCCCGGAAGACCTCCTCCGGCACGTGCCCGGAGGTCTCCACCGCGAGGTGCAGCGGCTTTAAAAAATCCATCGTCTCAAAGAGGAACCCCGGCTGCGCCAGCGGCTCCCCGCCCGAGAAGGTCACGCCCCCGTTTTCCCCGAGGAAGGCGCGGTTTTTCAGCAGGATGTCCGCCAGCTCCCGGCTAGAAAGCTCCCGGGCCGCGAACCGCCGCAGGTTTTTGGGGCAGGCCCGGATGCACTTCCCGCAGAGGATGCAGTGGTCCGGGCTGGGGCAGACCGCCTCGCACGCGCCGCAGTGGATGCAGCCGTTGCTCCCGCGCAGGACCTCCTGCGAAAAGGAAAGCCCCTCGGGGTTGTGGCACCACTTGCAGCGCAGCGGGCAGCCCTTGAGGAAGACGGTCGTCCGGATGCCCGGCCCGTCGTGAACGGCGAATTCGTTGATGTCAAAGACCAGTCCCCGCTCCACAGCGCCGCCTCACAGGGTCATCGCGGCGCGGGCGATGATGTGGTCCTGGTACTCCCGACTCAGTTCGACGAAGTAGCCGCTCCAGCCCCACACCCGCACCACCAGGTTGCGGTAGTTTTCCGGCTCGCGCTGCGCCTTGCGCAGCAGGTCGGAATTGACGGCGTTGAGCTGCAGCTGGTGCCCGCCCATCAGGATGAAGGCGCGCACGAGCATCGCGACCTTGTCGATCGCCTCCTCGTTGCGGAAGACGCTGTCGTGCAGCTCGAGCGTCACCGGCCCGCCGTTGCACACCTTGCGCAGGTCGGGCTTGCAGAACGACTTGAACATCGACACCGGCCCGTTCAGACGGACGTTGAGGCTGGGGGAATAGTTCGCGGGCAGCGGCTCCCCGTCCAGCCTCCCGTCGGGGGAGGCGCCCATGTCCTCGGACATCCACATGTAGTACATGGCGGAGCCGGTCCCGGGGCGGTAACAGCCGCCGAACCCGTTGCGGTAGTGGGAGAGCACGCGGGCGTACATGTCGACCAGCCGCACGGCGATTTCGTCGGCGCGGTCGTCGTCGTTGCCCATCTTGGGCGCTTCAAACCGCAGGGTGTGGTGGAGGTCCTCCCACCCCTCGAAGTTGCGCGCCACCGCGTCGATCAGCTCGTGCGGCAGGACGCTCCCGTCGTCGAAGACGACCTTTTTGATCGCGGCCAGCGAGTCGACCGCCGTGGCGATGCCCGGGCCGTGCAGGCCGAAATTGTTGTACTTCGCGCATTTTGAGACGTCCTTCCCCACCGAGACCGCCTGCTTGGAGAGCAGGGAGTGCATCGGCGAGGGGCGCGGGGCGGTGTTGTGGAAGACGGCGTCGATCTTTTCCATCTGCGCCTCCATCTCCCCCTCGAGGCAGTCCATGAACGCGTCGAAGTCGGCGCACTCCTCGAGATGCTCCTCCATGCAGCGGTTGACCAGCTTCACAAAGGGCATCGCCTCGTAGTTGATCCCCTCCGCGCCGTAGCCGGGGATGACGAACTCCCAGCAGCCCGCGACCGCGTAGTCGCGCGCGTCCTCGAGCTCGTAGCCCCAGCCGGTCAGCGCCGGGATGATGACGTCGTCGTTGCAGTACTGGGGGAAGCCGAGCCCCTTCTTGGTCAGCCGGCTGCCCAGCCGGAAGACCTCCATCGGCGTGTTTTTGTCCACGCGCAGGTTGATCTTCGGGTCGATGACCGCCAGGTCGAGGCTCGCCTTGATGCAGAGCTCGCTGAGCTCGTTATAGGCGCAGCTGCCCTGCGCGTCCACGCCGCCGAGCACCATCGCCTGGCCACTGTCCCCCTGCTGGATGCCGAAATAGATGTCGGTGTCCCGGTTGAGGGAGATGAAGAAGTCCTCCACCAGCTCGAACGCCTCCTCCTTCGTCATGCCGCGCGCGCGGTCGGCGGCGAAGAAGGGATACATATACTGGTCAAACCGCCCGAGCGGCGAATGGGTCGGGTTCTCGTAGCGCAGCGCGAAGTTGAGGAACTTCAAAAATTGCAGCGCCTCCAAAAAGCTCTCCGCGCCCTGCCGCGGAATACGGCTGAAGGTGCGGCAGACCGTCTCGTTGCCCTGCGCCTCCGCCTCGTCGCGGATGCGGTCGGCGAACGCCTCCAGCTCGTCGATGAGCAGGAGCTGGTTCCTCCAGAAGGCGCCTGCCGCTTCCTCCTCCCCGCGCGCCTCGAGCTGGGAAGCCACCTCGGCGCGCAGGCCCTCGAGCCCGACGGTGATCGCGTGGCCGTACTCCGCCACATTGTTGGAGATGCCGCCGATCGTCGGCTCGTTGAGCATGTGGCTGATCCGGCCGTCGAGGTAACCGTAGGAGCCGTGGGGAAACTCGGGCAGATGCAGCATCACCCGCGTGCCCGCGATCCGCTCCCACGGAAAGACCACGATCTGTTCGCTTTGCATGACGCGCGCGTGGGCGCGCGTCGCCTTCTCCTCGTCGCTCAGGGCGGAATCCGCGAGGATATCCGTCAGGTCGACGGGAATCTCCCGCCGCAGGCGCTTGTGGTCGCGGCGGTTGACAAAAAAGTCCAGCTGCTTTTCGATATATTCAGTCATCGGGATTTCCTTTCTGCCCGCGGACGGCGTTCCGCCCGGAGGGTCTTCAGCCGTCCACCTTGAGCTGGGGCGCTTTGAAGAAATTTTTGACGATCATCGAGCAGCCGCCGAGCGCGAAGGTCTTGCCCGTCAGCTTGCCGCGCAGCACGCGCGGCTGGAAGTCGGACGAGGGGCCCAGCAGCTTTTCGATGTTCTCTCGGACGATTGCGAAAAAGGTTCCGTCGTCAACGCAGTCCTCGATGATGACGGTCTGGATGTCGTAGAGGAGCATGGCGTTGACGACCGCCATCGCCAGCTTGACGCCCGCGTCCCCGAGGACGGCCTGCGCCAGCGTCTCCCCCTCCTGCGCGCGGGAGACGATCGTGTCGTAATCCGCGGGGCTCTCCGCCCCCCGCGCATAGTTGGTCTCCACCGCGCCGGTGGTCGCGTAGCATTCGAGGCAGCCCCGCTGGCCGCACCGGCAGACCGGCCCCTCGGGATCGAGGACCGTGTGGCCGAGGTAGCCCGAGTTGCCGAAGCCGCCCTCATAGCTCTTCCCGTTGAGGAACACCGCCATGCCGATGCCCACCCGGCGCGCCACATAGAGGAAATTCTTGGGCAGCGCGGGCTGCACGGTGCGTTCGGCCGCCGCGAGCAGGTGGATGTCGTTGCGCACGGTGACGGGGACGCCCAGCTTCATCGACAGCTGGGCCGCGATGTCGCCGCCCTGCCAGATGTGGTCCATGCGGTCTATCCGCACGGCGAGGTTTCTGGCGATGTCCACCCGTCCGGGGATGCCCAGCCCGACCCCGATCAGGTTTTCCGTGGCGATGTTCAGCCTGCGCATCCCCTCGCGGATCGCGCTCACGAGGTTCTCTTCGACCTCCTCCATCGTCTCCCCCGGCAGGCAGTCCCACTCCTGGGAGTAGAGGACCTTCTCTCGCAGGTCGGAAAAGGCGACGCGCACCGGCGGGTACTCGAGGTCGATGCCCACCGCGAAGTAGCGGCGGAGGTTGAGGGTGTACATGATCGGCTGCCGCCCGCCCATCGATTCGCCCAGGCCGGCGCGGTAGATCAGCCCCCTGGCGTCAAGCTCCTTGAGGATGTTGAGCACCGTCGGCCGGCTCAGGCGGGAGAGGGTCACGATCTCCTCCACCGAAAGCGGGTCGTTTTTCAGCAGCACCGCCAGCACCAGATATTCATTCGCCTGCTTGATGATCTTATTGCTGTTCGCCGCTCTCCTCACTTCACACAACACCTTTACAAAATACCTTTACAAAATCAGCAGTCCTGCTTCGGAGGCTGATTGTCCATCGATGCGGAATGTGTCCCGGCGTCGCCCGTGACGATCTGCGGCGTGCGGCTCGTCCCCAGCCGGTCGGCGCCGGCGGCGATCATCCGCTCCGCGTCCTCGCGGGTGTTGATGTTGGTCGACGCCTTGATTTTCATCGTCTCCCCAACCGTCTGCCGGATCAGCCGGACGTCCCGCTCCCGCGCGCCGTCCGTCCCAAAACCGGTGGAGGTCTTGACATAGTCCGCGCCCGCCTGCTGGCAGAGCAGCGCCGCGGCGACGATCTCCCGGTCGGTGAGATAGCAGGTCTCGATGATGACCTTGACCTTCGCGCGGCCCGCGGCTGCGGCCACGACCCCGGCGATGTCCCGGCGGACAAGCTCGTAGTCCTTTTCGCGCAGGGCGCCGATGTTCATCACCATATCCACCTCGTCGGCGCCGTCCTCAGCGGCGAGCGCCGCCTCCATCGCCTTCACGCAGGAGCGGTTGGCTCCGAGCGGGAAGCCGATGACGGTGCAGGTGTAAAGCCCGGTCCCCCGCAGCAGCTCGTGGACGTAGGCCACGTGCACCGGGTTGACGCAGACCGACGCGGCGCCGTAGCGGACGGCCTCCTCGCAGAACTGCCGGACCGTCTCCCGGGTCGTGTACGCCCGCAGGACGGTGTGGTCGCAGTATTTGCCCAGCGGCTTTTCCGCGGCCTTTTCCGAGGGAAAAACTTCCTCTTTCACTTGTTCGATTATACCATTCTTCTCCATGGAATATCAATAGCTTCCTTTCCTGATGAGCTCGGGGTGTCCCGCGCAGTAGACCGCCCCGGCGATGACCGCGTCGTCCATCATCACGCTCTGTTCGATCGTGTAGTGGCCCCGGCAGGAGATGAACGCGATGCGGTCGGTGTATTCGCGCACCCGGTCGAGGAGCAGGCCGCCCATCTTGGCGACGCCGCCCCCGACGATGACCAGCTCGGGGGACATCAGCGTGAGGACGTTGCTCAGACCGATGCTGTAGCTTTTTGCGATCCGGTCGACCTCCTCCAGCGCGAAGGAGTCCCCCGCGCGGGCCGCGTCCTCCATCATCCGGCAGCTGATCGCGGCCGGGTCCCCTCCGCACATCTCCATGATCCGCGAGCCCGCGGGGACGTATCCCGGCCGGCGCAGCCGCCGTTCGATCCCGAGCCCGGAGCAGATCTCCTCCACCCGGGTCATCGCCCCCGGCTCGGGCGACTGCCAGTCGGGGATGTAGGTGTTTCCGAAGTAGGCCGCGCCGTAGCCGACGCCGTCGTAGTAGACCCGGTCGATGAAGAAGGCACCGCCGATGCCGCTGCCGATGTTGGTGTAGAAGACGGTTCCGGCCTCCTTCCCCCTGCCGAGGTAGAGCTCGGAAAAGCCGCCCGCGACGGTGTCGTTGAGGACTTCCGCCGGCATCGAAAAGGTCTCCTCCAGCCACCCGCGCAGCGGGAAGTCCTCCCAGCCGGGCACCTGCACCGAGTTGAGGGTCCTGCCCGTGCTGCTTTCGATCTCCCCGCCGAAGCCGGCCGCGAGGGACCGGACCCGGCCGCCGAACCGCTCCTCCATCCGCAGTAGCTCAGGGACCTTGGCGGACAGCCAGTCGAGCACGTCCTGCGCCCCGCGGGGCAGGGGGATCTTCCCGGTGATCGTATGCAGCAGCCTGCCGTCGGCGGTGCCCAGCGCTACCTGCTGCTTGGTCGCGCCGATCTCAATGCCGATATAGAGGTTTTCCATCATGCCATGACTCCTTATCGGGTGTAATGTTTGCCTGCGCTCAGCGCAGCTCGCCTTTGTAGTTCACGCTGTCGAGCAGGACCGCGACGAAGATGATGAGGCCCTTGACGATGGTATAGGAGTAGGGGGACGCGTTGAGCATCGTCAGCCCGTTCATGATCGTCTGGATCAGCACGATGCCGATCAGCGCGCCGGGGATGATGTTCCCCTTGCCCCCGAAGAGGCTCGTGCCGCCGAGCACCGCCGCCGAGATCACGACGAATTCGTTGCCGTAGGAGAAGCTCGAATAGACGTTCGCCACCTGGCCGGCCAGCAGCAGGGCGGCGATGCTCGCCGTGACGCCGCAGAGCAGGAAGGCGAAGAATTTGACCCGCGCTGTGTTGATGCCGACGCTCCTGGCCGCGGCCTCGTCGTTGCCGACCGCGTCGATGTGCCGCCCGAAGGGGGTCTTGCGGTAGAGGAAGGCGAATATGAGCACCATCGCGAGCTGTAGGATGACCACCACCGGGAACCGGAAGGGGCCGATGACGCTCTGGGAGAAGGGGGACAGCTCGCTCATGTAATAGACCTTGGAGCGGGAGATGATGAGCCCCAGCCCGCGCGCGATGCTCATGGTCGCCAGCGTGACGATGAAGGATACGATCCCGAATTTACCGACCAGCAGGCCGTTGAAGGCGCCGAACACCGCGCCGATGCACAGCCCCACGAGCCAGACCACGAGGATCGCCCAGCCGTTCCCGGCCAGCCCGCTGTCGCGGAACTTTTCGAGCACCAGCCCGCAGATGACGCCCGTCACATACATCACCTGCCCCACCGAGATGTCGGTGGAGGCGGTGGAGAGCACGAACACCATCCCGAGCACCGCGATGCCGAGCGGCGCGGCCTGCTGGAGGATGTTCAGGACGTTCGAGAGGGAGAGGAAGTTGTCGCAGACGATGCTGAAATAGACAACGACCAGCAGGAAGATGACGTAGACCCCGTATTTTGTCGCAAGGGCCAGGAAATTTCCCGAGCTCCGCCGTGCGGCGGCCGTCTGGTTAGCCGGCATCCGGAATCCCCCCTTCCAGCGCGTATTGGATGATCCGTTCCTGGTCGAACGCGGCCTTTGGGATGTCCGCGACGATGCGGTCCCGGTACATGACGAGGATACGGTCGCAGATGCCCATGACCTCCTCCATCTCGGACGAGACGAGCAGCACCCCGCAGCCCTCCCTGGCCAGTTCGTTGATATAGGTGTAGATTTCGTATTTCGCGCCCACGTCGACGCCGCGCGTCGGCTCGTCCATGAAGAACACACTTGGTTCGCTGGCCACCCATTTGGCGATGACCACCTTCTGCTGGTTGCCGCCCGAAAGGTTCTTGACGAACTGGCGCTGCGGGTCGGTCGTCTTGACGGTCAGTTTCTTCACAAGGTCGAGCGCCGTCTTCTTCTCCCGGCCCCGGTCGACCACGCCGAGCGCGCCGGTCATCCGGTCGAGCACGACCATCGTGGCGTTCTCCTCGATCGTCTTGGGCATGACGAGCCCCTCCTGCCGCCGGTTCTCGGTGACGTAGGCGATCCCCTCGCGGATGCACCGCGCGGGCGTGGGGCGCGCGAGGGGCTTTCCGCGGACGAGGATTTCTCCCCCCTCCGAGGGGTCGGCCCCGAAGAGGGCGCCCAGCAGTTCGGTGCGTCCCGCGCCCATCAGGCCGAACATGCCCACGATCTCCCCTTTGCGGATGGTCAGGGAGACGGGCGACCGGCTGCCGCCGCGGACAAACTCCCGCACCTCGTAGATCGGCTCGCCGATCTCCTTGTCGATCGTGGGGTAGACCTGGTTCATCTCCCGGCCGACCATCAGCCGGATGATCTCCCGTTTGTCCAGCGCGCTGTTCTGGAAGGTGCCCACCGAGTTGCCGTCCCGCAGGACGGTGGTGCGGTCGCACAGGCGCATCACATCCTCGAGGATGTGCGAGATGTAGATGATCGAGACGTCCCGCGCCTTCAGCCCCCCGATGACCTCGAAGAGCTCCTCCTTCTCCTTTGGGGAAAGGGAGGTGGTGGGTTCGTCAAAGATGATGATCTTCGCGTCCTTTTCGAGCGCCTTGGAAATTTCAACGATCTGCCGCACGCCCATGGGCAGGCTCTCCACCTTGGTGCGGGGAGAGATGTCCAGGCGGAACAGGTCGATGTAGACCTGCGCGCGCTCCTCCATCTTCTTGTAGTCGACCGACAGCCCCCTGCGGGGGAAGCGGTCCACAAAGAGGTTCTCCGCCACCGTCAGGTTGGAGAAGAGGCTGAACTCCTGGCGGATGAAGGCGATGCCCGCGCGGGTCGCGTCGTTTGGGGTGGCGGGCGTGTAGACCTCCCCGCCGAGGCGCATCGTCCCGGAGTCGAACCCGTAGACGCCCCCGAGGATCGACATCAGCGTGGATTTTCCCGCGCCGTTCTCCCCCACGAGCCCCAGCACTTCTCCGGGGCAGAGGTCCAGGTTCACGCCGTGGAGGACTTCCGCGCCGTAAAAGCTCTTATGGATATTGTCCAGCTGCAACAGCGGTTGACTGCTCACAGACCGACGACCTCCTATATTGGATTCCGCGGCGCCCATCAGGCGGCCGCCGCAGCGTAGTTTTTCCTTCGGTTGGAAAGGATATCGGCCAGCGCCGCTATGATCACGATGAACCCCTTGACGAGGCTGAGCACATACCAGTCCATACCCAGCAGGTTCATCACATTGCTGAGCATCGTGATGAAGATGACGCCGTAGAGGGTTTGCTTCGCGCCGCCCGAGCCGCCGAAGACGCTCGTGCCGCCGATGATGATACTGGACATGATGTCGATGAACATCTTGTCGCCCAGGCTGGAGATGCCCGCCTGGTTGCGCGCGGTCAGCACCACGCTGGCCGCGCCCGCATAGATCCCGCTGAGCAGGAAGAGTAAAAACACGACCCGCTTGACGTTGATGCCCGAGATGTGGCAGGATTTCGGGTTGGTCCCCACCAGCAGCACATGCCGGCCGAAGATCGTCCGGGTCATGAGCCAGTGGGAGATGAGGAAGACCACCGCTGCGATGACGATCGGCAGGAAGAACGCCTTCTCGCCGCCGATGCGGTAAAAGGCGGAGGGCAGCCCCATGATGGACGCCTTGTCGGTGACCTTGCTGGTGAAGTAGATCGCCATCCCGCTGAAGAAGAGCTGCGTCGAAAGGGTGACGATGAAGGAGGGCATCTTCAGCTTCACGACGGAGAACCCGTTGATCACGCCCACCGCCGCGCCGATGGCGATCATCACAACGATCGCCAGCAGGATGGAGAGCCCCGTCCCCCTGATGGGGGAAAGCGCCATGATGTACGCCCCCACTACGCTCGAGAGCGCGAGCACCGACGTGGAGGAGAAGTCGAGGCCGCCGTTGAGCACCGTGAAAGTCACGCCCAGCGAGATGATCAGGAGATCGCAGGTCTGCAGCAGCAGGTTCTTGAGGTTGTACAGGGTTGCGAAGTTGGGGACAAAGGCCGCCGACAGCACAGCCATGGCGATGATGACCAGCAGGATGGGGGACCCCAGCAGCCGGCCTGCCACGCGCTTTTTGTCAAACGTCTCTTTTAAGCTCATAACCATTCTCCTAACCTCTGGCGGATATTCGTCCGCCCGGCGCCGCGCCTGCGCGGCGCCGGGCGAACCTCAAAAACGTTTACCGGTCCGTGCCGGGCAGGTTCCCGGCGGGGGCGCGCTTACTTGGACGAGTAGGCCACGTAGCCCCAGATGTCGCCCTTCACGTCGTCCCAGTTGTCCAGCGTGGCCACGATGCCGGGGTCGAGGGCGTTGAGCTCGGCCGGCTTCTCGCCGTTCGCGAGCTTGATTGCCCAGTTCATGCTCTCTGCGCCCATGAACCGCGTGTCATTGACCGCGCCGCAGTCCACAAAGCCCTCTTCCATCATCTTCGCGAAGGTGGAGTCGCCGTCGAAGGTGACGATGCGCACATGGTTGGGATCGGAGGCCGGCACCCATTTGCCCAGCGGCTCGAGCACGCTCTGGATGGTGGTGAGCATCGCGTCGGACGGGGTGATGATCAGGTTGATGTCCGGATCCTTCTCAAAGGCGTTCTGCAGTCCCGCGTACGCCTGGTCGACCTTCCAGTCGGTGGGAATCTCCGCGACGATCTCGAAGCTGTCGGGATATTTCTCCAGCGCTTCCTTGTGGCCCTGCTGGCGCTCGAGCGCGTTCTGGTCGCCGAGGCTGCCGACGAGCAGGACCGCCTTGTACTTCTTGCCCTCTTCCTGGGCCTTCTGGGCGACCCACTCGACCGACCCGGAGGCCAGGGAGATGTTGTCCACGAGGACCTGCAGGCTCGGCAGCGCCTCGTCGCCCATCACCGCACGGCTGACCATGATGATCGGCACGCCCGCCTCGTTGCACTTCTTGACGGCCGCCACGATGGCACCGCCGTCGCGCGCGCCGCAGAGGATCGCGTCGCAGCCCTGCGCAATCAGGTCTTCGATCTGCTGGTTCTGCTTGTTCGCGTCGCCCTCGCAGAGCCGCTGCACCACTTCGGCGCCCGCCGCCGCAGCGGCCGCGTTCATGTTGTCAATCGTGGAAACCCAGAAGTCCGAATCGATCGTGTCGAGGGAGACGCCGATTTTCAGAGCCTTCGCGGGCTCCTCAGCGGGGGCCGCGCTCTCGGCCGGGGCCGCCGTGTCTCCGGTGGAGGCGGCGGGGGCGGGGGCCGGGCTCCCTCCGCAGGCCGCGAGGCCCGCCATCAGGGCCAGCGCCAACATGACTGCCAACAGCTGTTTCATCTTTTTCATCCTTCTTTTACGCTCCTTTTTCATGATTATTTCATATGTCCGCGACGCGGTTCGCGGCGGACATCCTGAACCATCAAAAAGACCGGGCCGCTCAATCGTAATCATTTTTGTAAATATACTTTACTTATGTTTCTAGTTTTAGCATACTCCCGGGAGTCAGTCAACATATTTTCGAGATTTATGGATAGAATAACAATTCTTTTTGCCTTTTCCCGTTGACAATCCACAAACTTCTGTATACTATATATATAAAAGTAGTTTAACGCAAAGGAGCGGAGCCATTTTGAAAGACAGCACCAGGCAGATCCTCGACACCCTCTTCTCGCGCTACCCCCTCTCCTGCTGCGAGCGGGAGATCCTCGGCGCCTATACGCTGCTGCACGGCTGCTTCACCTCGGGCGGCAAGCTGCTCGTCTGCGGCAACGGCGGCAGCGCGGCCGACAGCGAGCACATCGTCGGCGAGCTCATGAAGGGGTTCCTCCTCCCCCGCGCGCTGACCGCAGCGCAGAGCCGGCGGTTCGAGGAGGCGCTGGGGAGCGAAAGCGCCTACCTCGTCGGGCACCTCCAGCAGGGCCTGCCCGCGATCTCGCTGGTCAGCCAGAGCGGGCTGGTCACCGCCTACGGCAACGACGTCGCGCCCGACATGGCTTTCGCCCAGCAGGTCTTCTCCTACGCGCGCCCCGGCGACCTGCTGCTGGGCATCACGACCTCGGGGATCTCGGCCAACGTGCTTCACGCCCTGCGCACGGCGAAGGCCGTCGGCATCCCCTCCATCCTGCTGATGGGCAGCCGCAATCGGCAGAACGCCGCGCTGGCCGACGTCGCCGTCTGCGTGGGCGAATCCGAGACCTTCAAGGTGCAGGAGCTGCACCTGCCCATCTATCACGCGCTCTGCGCCGCCGTCGAGGAGGAGCTCTTCGGGAACTCCTGAGCGGAGCGGTCAGAAAGGAGGGCCCGCCGGGACAGACTGTCCCGGCGGGCCCTCCTCCATTTTTTTGGGAAACGACGCGTCACTTCGCGTCCTCGCCCATGATCTCTTCAAAATTCTCCGCCGTCACCATGACCGCGCTGAACGGATAGACGCCGTAGGCCTTGTCGGTCTTGTACTCCTCGAAGATCGGCGTGCCGTTGGTGATGTTCTCGTAGAGCGCCTTCACCGACTCCTGTCCGGGCACCGACGCCTGGATGTAGGCGGACGCGATGAAGCAGGAGTAATCCTTGCGGAACTCGTCCTTCGCATGGTAGCCGCCTAGGCCGATCACAACGGCGTCCTTGTCGAGGCCCGCCTGCTCGAGCGCGCGGGTCGCGCCCTGCGCGCCCTCGTCGTTGGCCGCGGTCACGAACCAGCGCTTGATCTGCGGATTGGCCGTGATGGTGGCCGCCGCCGCGTTGTAGCCCTCGTCGGACGAGCCTCCGCCGTAATCGATGCGGATGATGTTCCCTTCGGGGAAGTCGGGGAACGCCGCCTTGAAGGCGTCGTACTGCCCGTCGGAGCGCGGCACGCAGCTCGTGACCTTCTCCATCGCGAGGATCATCATGCCGGTGGTCTCCGGCTCGGTCATCAGCTCGTTTTTACCGATATAGTCGGCCAGCCATTCGCCCATCGTCTTTCCCGAGAGGTAGGAGTCGAGCTCGATGGCGGGTGCGAGGTAGTTGCCCGCGTCGTCGATGAGCGGAACGTCGACCGCCACGACGGGGATGCCCGCCTCGGCGCACTTGTCCACGGTCATCTTGCTCAGCTGCTGGTCGCAGATGTTGACGATGAGCCCCTGGACGTCCTGCGAGAGGATGTTGTCGAGCACGTTGACGTAGACGGAGGGGTCCTCCTTCGAATCGCCCACGATGAGCGGCTCCATGCCGAGCTCCGCTGCGGTCGCGGTCGCGGCGGCCGCCTCCTGGATGAACCAGGACTGGGTCATGTCGCGGTAGATCGCGGCGATCTTGATCTTCTCCCCGGCGGCGGGCGTATCGGCGGGCGCGGGGGCCTCCTCGGGTGAATCCGCCGTGCTGGCCGGCGGGGCCTCGGGCGCGGGGGCTTCGGGCTGCGCGGATGAGCAGGCCGGCAGGGCGAGCGCCATCAGGAGGGTTAAGAACAGTGCGGTGAGCTTTCTTTTCATTTACGTTCTCCTTTCCACATCGGGTTTCAAAATTCGTCTGATCATCGTCCCTCGCGGGACCATCGGATGGAACTAAGCCTCCCTTCGCTGTTTTCTATAGAAATCGAAGGTCAATGCAAACATCATCAGCAGGCCGCGCGCAACGTCCTGCCAGAAGGTGGAGACGTTGAGCAGCAGCAGGCCGTTGTTGAACCCCTGGAGGATCAGCACGCCCAAAAAGGTCCCGCTGAGCGAGCCCGTGCCGCCGGTCATCGCGATTCCGCCCAGCACCGAGGCGGTGATCGCGTCGAAGTCGACGTCGCCCGCCGCGCCCGGCTGCCCGGTGTTCATGCGGGAGGCCAGGATGATCCCCCCCAGCGACGCCAGGCAGGAGGAGAGGATGAACAGCCTGCGCTTGACCGCGTCGGCGTTGATGCCGGCCAGCCGGGCGGCGGCCGGATTCCCGCCCACCGCGTAGACGTTGCGGCCGAAGCGGGTCTTGGAAAGCGCGACGCCCCAGACGAGGAACATCACGACGAGGATGATCACCGGCAGCGGAATCCCCAGGATGCGGGTGATGCCGATTTTCACATAGGTGTTGTGGCTGATGAAGACGGGCTTGCCCGCGCAGATGATATAGGCCAGCCCGCGCGCAATCGACATGATCGCGAGGGTCGCGATGAACGGCTGAATTTTCAGCGCGTTCACCTGGAAGGCGCTGACCGCGCCGAAAAGCGCGCCCACCGCCACCGTGATCAGGATGATCAGCAGGATCGGCATCCCCCGCTGGGCGAGCAGCGCGGAAAAGACGCCCGCGAACGCCGCGATCGCGCCGGGGGAAAGGTCGATCTGGCCCGCTATGATGAGGTAGGACTCGCCAATGGCGATCAGCCCGCTCAGCGACGCGGCGGTCAGGATGTTCAGCAGGTTTTTCCCGGTGAGAAAGCCGGGCTTCAAAACGGTAAAGACGACGCACATCAGAATGAGGACGACGAACAGCCCCAGCAGATTGGAGGACAGCGCCCGCCTGCTCATCTCCCGCAGTTTCGACTCTTTCAAGTGGTTCCCTCCCTGTTATCCAGCATTGCGTACCGCAGCACCTGCTCCTCGGTGGCGGCGGGTCCGTCGAGCTCCCCCGCCACCCGCTGGTTGCGCATCACGACGATGCGGTGGCTCAGGCCGATGATCTCGGGCAGCTCGGAGGAGACGAGGATCACCGAGACCCCCTGCGCCGCTACGTCGCAGATCATCCGGTAGATTTCCGCCTTCGCCCCCACGTCGATGCCCTTGGTCGGCTCGTCGAGGATGAGGATCTCCGGCTTGGCGGAGAGCCAGCGGGCGAGCAGCGCCTTCTGCTGGTTGCCGCCGCTGAGCTGGTAGATCGGCTTTTCAATCGAGGAGGTCTTGATCCGGAACTCCTCCACATTGTCCTTTGCAAAGGCGTTTTCCCGCCGGCTGCTGATGAACGGTCCCCTGCACAGCCCGCGGAGCACCACGACGCTGATGTTGTCCCTCACCGGCCGCAGCGGGATGATTCCCTGCTGCTTGCGGTCCTCGGGGCAGTAGGCGATCTTCCGGTCGATCGCGTCGCGCGTGCAGCGGATGCGGCAGGGTCTCCCCCGCAGCTCGATTTCACCCGACTCGGCCGGGACCGCCCCGAAGAGCGCGAGCATCACCTCGGTGCGCCCCGCGCCCACAAGTCCGAAGAATCCGAGGATCTCCCCCCGACGCAGCGAGAAGCCGACGTCGGCAAAGCCCTTCCCGGTGAGTCCCCGCACCCGGAGGATCTCCTCCTCCGACGGGGCGGCGCGCCCAAGCCCGCTGAACATGCCGCCCACCGGGCGGCCGACCATTTCGCTCACCAGACGGTTTTCGTCGGTGTCCGCGGCCCGGTGCTCGGCGATGAACTCCCCGTCCTTGAGCACGACGATCTTGCTCGCGAGCCGGAAGATTTCGTTCATGCGGTGGGAGACGTAGATGACGATGAGCCCCTTCTCCCGCAGCCGGTCGATCAGCGTGAAGAGCACCTGCGCCTCCCTGTCCGAAAGGCAGGCGGTCGGCTCGTCGAAGGCGAGCACCTTGGGCTGCCGGGAGTAGGCCTTCATGATCTCCACCATCTGCTGCATCGCGACCGAGAGATCCCGGACCTTGTCCCCCGGGCGCAGCGGCAGCCCAAATTCGGTGATCAGCTCCCGCGCCCTCCGGTTGAGGGCGGAAAAGTCGACCCGCCCGCCCCTGACGGGCAGATTGCCGACAAAAATGTTCTCCGCCACGCTCAGGTCGGGGAACATCTGGCGCTCCTGGTAGATCAGCCCGATGCCGGCGGCGATCGCCTCCTGCGGGCTGGAAAAATGCCGCTCCTGCCCGTCGAGCAGATAGCTTCCCGACGTCTGCCGGTAGTCGCCGTTTAGAATTTTCAGCAGGGTGGACTTACCGGCGCCGTTCTCCCCCACGAGCGCGAGCACCTCGCCCCCCTCCACGGAAAAACTCACCCGGTCGAGTACCTGGACGCCTGCGAAGGACTTGCAGATTTCCCGGAATTCCAGTGTATGCTTCATGGTCAATTCTCCTTTGGCATCTCCGCAAAGGCGCGGACCGTCTCCTCCGGCGCGGCCAGCAGGTTCCACGAGGCCACCGCGCCCGCCGCGCCGCCGAGAACCGCGCGCTGCACGCTGTCCCCGACCTGGCCGGCCGTGACGGGCGGCCTCCCGGGGACCGTGTGCAGCTCCATCCCCGCCAGCACCTCGCAGGCGCAGAGCTCCCGCGCCGCCGAAAGCTCGGCGGAAAAGCACGTTCCCCCGTCCTCCCCCGGCCGCGCCCCCACCGCCTCGCAGAGCGTGCGGAGGAAGGCCTCCTCCCGGCCGGCGGGCGCGAACGCGCGGGCGATTCCCCGCAGCTCGTAAAAAATCCCGGCGGGCGTGTCGGTATAGCGGTAGAGCATCGGCTTTACAAAGTCCGCCTTCCTCGAGAGGGCCTGATAGTCCTGTCCCACAAAGGGCGCGAGCAGCGGCGAAAAAAGGTCGAGCCCGACCGCGAGCCCCCGCTCGTGGAACCAGTCGGCCAGCCGCCCCGCGAGGGCGGTAACCAGCCCGGCGCGGCAGTCGAGATAGGCGGCGAACACCGGGTCGGCAAAACGGTAGCGCCCGTCCCGGTAGCTTTCAATCCCGAGCGGCTTTTCCTCCGCCGTCAGATGGGCGCGGCACGCCCGCAGCGTCTCCCCGGTCAGCCCCGCCGCCCCGTAGGCCTCGCGGCAGTCGGGACAGAGGCAGGAAAAGAGCGCCCGCGGTTCCGTCGAGGGGGCGGGAAAGCGGATGCGGTCGAGAAACACCCCGTCGAACCCCGCTGATGCGAACCATTCCTCATAGATTTCCAGCAGGAACCGCCCGGTATCCCGCCGGGTGGGGCAGCAGAAATCGAACGTCTCGTCGCCGTCGAAGCGCGCGCCGCCGAGCGGCTCGCCCCCGAACCCCACGACGCCCCGGAAGGGGCGCAGCTCTCCGAACTCCGAGAGGACCGGAAGCCAGAGATAGAGCTTCAGCCCCCGCTCCCGTGTGAAACGGCGCAGCCACCGATAGGGCTCCGGCCGGACGGTCCAGCCGGCGATGACGCCGGCGAACGACTCCGCGCGTTCCATCGGGGCCAGCGCCGCGCGCATGGTCTCCTCCGAAACCGCCCGTCCCCCGGGCCCGCCCAGATAGAGCTGTACATACTTTTTCATCGGCTTCCTCTCTTCCACAAGCGCCGCGCCGTCTCACACGGCCTAGTCCAGCGAAATATAGGGGTCCAGCCCGTCGGGCACGTCCGGATTGTGGCCCCGCTCCACCGCCTTATAGAAGGCGGTCATCTGGCAGAGCGCGATAAACGGCAGGCCCCACGCGGCATAGTCCGCAAGCCCCCGCACGGGGAAATAGAAGTCCGCGCCCCAGATATTTTCCTCCTGCGCGCCCAGCGCGGCCACGGTGACGCCGCGTTTGCGGATGTCCGACACCATCTGCTTCTGATAGCTGTCCTCCCACGGTCCCATGGCGGCGATGACGAGCTTTTTGCCGTCCGCCACGACGATGGGGCCGTGCCGGTAGTCGAGCAGGCGGAAATACTCCCCCCGCAGCATGCACACCTCGGTAAAGGCGAGCGCGCCCTCCTTGGCAATCCCGCAGAGCTCCCCGTCCGCCAGGACGGTGACGTTGTCCCAGCCGATGGAGGCGATCCGCCGGCAGTCGCCGCTGTGATCGGAAATCCATTCCCCCTGGCCTTCCACGGCCCGCCCGAGGCTCTCCCGGAGCTTTTCGTCCCCGCTGTACACCGCGAAAAGCTCCAGCAGGGCGGCGTAGAGGTTGGTGACGGTGCGCGTCTGGCAGACGCTCTCGTCGAACGCCCAGGGCAGCTCGAGCAGCAGGTCGGTCTGCCCGCGCAGGCTGCTGCCCGTTTTCATGGTGATTCCCAGCGTCCAAAAGCGCGCCCGCTGCTTCATCCGCTCCAGCGCGAGCAGCACCTCGCTCGTCTCCCCCGAACGGGAGAGCGGGAGCACGAGCGCCCCCTCAAAGAGCTCGGCGTACCGGCCGGGGGCGAGCATCACCTCGCCGCCCGCAAGCGCGACCGCCTGCGCCCCGCCGCGCACGGAAAAGAGGTGCGCCGCCCCGGCGGCGAGCATGTAGCTTGAGCCGCAGCCCAGGAAAACGAGCTTTTCCGGGCGGTTTTCCCGGAGCGCCGCGCGGATGCCGCCGGCATATTCCTGCAGGTACCGCGCCGTCTGCCCGAGGGCGCGGTCCTGCGAAAAGATTTCTTGTTCGATTTTAAACATCATTTCCGCTCCATTTCTTCAAAGCTCTTGAGGGTTTCCGCGATCTCCGTGGGATTTTCGCGGCCGTCCATCTGCGCGGCCAGCAGCACGCCGCCGCAAAGCGGCGGCAGCGCCGGCGGCGTGAGGACCGCGCCCATTTTGCCAAGCAGCCGCCCGAACGGCTCGAGGATCCGCTTTCCCGCCCTGTAAACGCCGCCGTAGTAGGAGACGCGCACCGGCTCCCCCTCCGGAAAATCCAGCTGCCACAGCACGCCCCCAACCGTCCGCGCGAGGGCCCGCGCCGCCTGTCCGTAGAGCCGCGCGGCGTCCCGGTCCCCGGCCTCGGCGGCGCGGCAGAGCAGCTTCTGCACCGCCGCGATCCGTTCCCGCCGGTTCTCCAGGTTTTCGCGGTAGTAACGGATCACCTCGTAATCCGACTCCAGCCCCCACTCGGCCCGGAGCAGCCCATAGAGCGGCCCGCGCTCCCTGCGGCCGTCCGCCTGCTGCGCGAAGAGCGCCAGCGCCTGCCGCCCGAGCCAGTAGGCGGAGCCTTCGTCCGAAAAGAATTCGTGCCAGCCGTTCGCGCGCGCGGTTTTCCCGCCGGGGTCCCGCCCCATCGCGATCGCGCCCGTGCCCGCCACGACATGCACCCCCGGCTCCAGCAGCAGCGAGCCGGCGAGCCCCAGCTCGACGTCGTTGCAGAGCTTATGCGCGCAGGGCAGGACGCTGGGAAGCCGCCGGGACAGATAAGCGTCAAACGCCCGGTCCTCCCCGTAGCAGGGGATTCCCCAGACCGCGCACGCCACCTCGTCCTCCCCGGCCGACGCGTCCCGAAGCAGAAGCCGCGCGCCCTCCTCGAGCAGTTCGCACACGCCGTCCTGCCCAATGTAGGAGTAGGTGCAGCCGCCCAGCCTGCGGAGGGCCACCGGGCGTCCCGTCCGGTCGGCCAGCAGAAAGTCGGTCTTGGTCCCGCCGCCGTCCACGCTCAGGTAATAGTTCATCTTGTTCCTCCCGGATCAACGTTACTTCAGCTCCACCGTGTAGACGAAAAAATCCCCCTTGATGATGTTGATCGTATACTCGATGCACCGCTCCCCGCTGAAGGTCGTCCGCTCGATCTGGATGGCGCTCTCCTTCGGCTTGATGAGAAGCAGCTCCGCGTCCTCCGCGGACACCTGGACGAGCCGCAGCTTTTCGACCGCTCGCTGGGGGATGATGTTGTAGGTCTGCATCGACCCGTACAGCCCGTGTTCCCGGATCAGCTCCCGCGTCATGCCGGGATAGACCGCCGCCGGGATGTAGGAGGTCTCCACCGTGTAGGGCTGGCTGCGCGCATAGAGGCAGCGCACCAGCTTGTAGACGCGGTCGCCGGGCGCGGCCTGCAGGCTGCGGGCCAGCGCCTCGTCCGCCGCGATCGTCTCAAAGGAAAGAATCCGGTTGGTGTGGGGAATCCCCTTCGCGGCAAACTCCTCCCGCAGGCTGTAGAGCTTCGTGAGCTTCTGTTCGATCTGCCGCACCGCCACAAAGGTGCCCCGCCCCTGCTTGCGGTAGATGTAGCCGTCCTCCTCCAGCCGCTTGAGGGTGTCCCGCACGGTGATGCGGCTGACCCCGTACTGCGCGCACAGCTCCCGTTCGGGCAAAATCTTGTCGTGCGGCTTCCAGCAGCCGGAATTCATCTTTTCCACGAGGGCGTCGTAGAGCTCCTCATACTTGTACTGGGTTCCCGTTTCCCTGTGATTCACGCCGATTCAAGCTCCCTTCTCTTCTGTCTCTTGCCCTGATCTGCTACGCCCGCCCGTTTGAACCGCACAGGCGGATTTTTTCGACACACAGCCGCTCCACGGCCTCCCGGCCGCAGCCCAGGTACTTTTTGGGGTCTATGACCGCCCGGTCCCCCTCCATCGCTTCCCGCACAGCCGCGGTCATGGCGGCGCGCAGCTCGGTGGCGAAGTTGACCTTCGCGATGCCCAGCCTGATCGCCCGGCGGATCATCTCATCCGGGAGCCCGGAGCCCCCGTGCAGAACGAGCGGGACGGGGACCAGCCTGTGGATTTCGGCCAGCAGCCCGAAATCCAGCTTAGGCTCCCCCTTGTAGAACCCGTGCGCCGTTCCGATCGCGGGGGCGAAGAGCCCGACGCCCGTCTCGGCCGCGAACGCCCGCGCCTCTTCCGGGTCGGTGAGGGCGAGTTCCGGGGCCGCTGAGGAATCCTCCTTGCCGCCTACCCTCCCGAGCTCCGCCTCCACCGTGAGGCCCATCGGGCGCGTCGCTTCCACCACCCGTCCGGTCAGGCGAAGGTTCTCCTCATAGGGCATCGCCGACCCGTCGAACATCAGCGAGGTGTAGCCCGCCCGTGCGGCGCGCATCACCTCGTCGAAGGAGTTGCTGTGGTCCAGGTGGAGCGCCACCGGCACTGGCGCCTCCTGGGCCAGCGACGCGGTCACAGCGACCGCCTCGTCCATTCCCCAGTAGCGTGCCGTCGGCAGGGTGGTCTGCAGGATAACCGGAGAACCTTCCCGGCCGGCCGCCCGGATAATCGCCTGCGCCATCTCCAAATTTTCCGCGTTGAACGCGGGGACCGCATAGCCCTCCCGCTGTGCTTTTCGCGTCATCTCCCCAGTCGATACAAATGGCATCTTTCCGCCTCCATATGGTCATGTTTTTATATATCCAGATTGTAAAAAATGCAATTAAAGTTCGCAATATATAAGCAATTATATAGTTATTAAGTTCATATGGTATTGTTATAATAATACCATTATAAACGTTTGTCAACTCCTTTTTCGACATTTTTTAAATTTGGAAAATTATCCCTGCCATCCAACCGCCGCCGGATGGTGGGAAACGGCTTTCCCCGGGACGAAATTCCAAAAAGGCCCCGGACGGTGTTCACCGTCCGGGGCCTTTATCCGTTTTCCGCGCAATCCGCCGGCTGCAATCCCTGGCTGCCTTGAAAGCCTCCTGGACGCGGGCGTTACAAGACGCCGACGGCCGGCACGATCACGGCGACGGATGCGAGAGGCGAACTTTGCCGCGATCGAGGCCAGACACAACCGCATCCTCGAACCTTGACAGCGCGGCCCGCATATGCTAAATAGCAGACATCTCTTTGCACTGCATCGCGCCTCCGAGCGTGTATCATAGCGGTACAAACTGAGCAGGCGATGAACCTTATCTTTCCAGGTTCGTGGGGCCGGGCCATTTTCGGCAGTGGGTGTTTCACATCTGCGGGACAGTAAGTGTGTCCTGTGGGTGTATTTTTTTACACTTTTTTCATTTAACCGGGCCACATACGCTCTGGTGTAGAGTGCCATAGAGCTATCTCAAACATGGAGGTAACGATTATGGAACAACGTACGAACGAACAAGTGGCAATGCGCGTATCTCTGATTACCATCGTTCAAAACATTCTACTGAGTATTATCAAATTGGCGGCAGGCCTGCTCGCCCATTCAGGGGCCATGGTCTCAGACGCCGTCCACTCGGCATCTGATGTGATGTCCACCCTCGTGGTCATGGTGGGCGTGAAGCTCGCTAACAAGGCGTCCGATAAGGAACATCCGTATGGGCATGAACGGCTGGAGTGTGCGGCGGCAATCATTCTGGCAGTTCTCTTAGGGTTTACCGGTCTGGGCATCGGCTGGGCGGGAATTGAAAAAATCAGAATGGGAAGCCCCGCATTGGCGGTCCCCGGCAGGCTGGCGCTCGTTGTCGCCGTTGTGTCCATGATTGTGAAGGAGGCAATGTACTGGTACACCCGCGCCGCCGCAAAGCGGATCGGTTCCGGCGCGCTTATGGCTGACGCATGGCACCACCGTTCCGACGCGCTCTCCTCCGTTGGCAGCTTCATCGGCATTTTGGGCGCCCGTATAGGCCTTCCTGTTTTCGACCCCATCGCCAGCGTAATAATCTGTGCCTTTATTGTCAAGTCGGCAGTGGACATTTTTCGGGAGGCTGTTTCCAAGATGACCGACCGTTCCTGCGACGATGCGGTCATACAGGCACTGCGCGATACCGTGCTCACCAATGAACAGGTGCGGCGTATCGACCGTCTGGACACTCGAATCTTCGGGGACAAATTTTATGTGGAATTGGAAATCGCAACCGACGCCAATCTGTCGCTCCCGCAGGCCCACGATATTGCCGAGCGCGTTCATGATGCGGTGGAACGGGATTTCACCAAGGTCAAGCACTGTATGGTCCATGTAAATCCCGTTGAGAAACACGCGTGAAATATTGCCTTCGCACAGATTGGTGCCGTTTCAATGGCGGCCGGGGCTCCCGCTTTTATTCAACCCTTTGGCGCCTTCCCCGGGAACGGTTTGGCGGCACAAGGGCCCGTCTCCCGGCGTCAACAGTCCTTGCGTGCATCTTTCCCGAAAGATCGGCCGCCCTTCGGGGCGGCTTTTGCTTTGTCCGCTATTTTGTTAAAATCGTGAATGGCGGCCCGCAGAAAGGGAACCCCCATGTTATCCACGACAATAGGAGTAAATGTCAGAAAGCGAAGATTGGAATTAAGCTGGTCGCAGGAGCAGCTTGCATATCAGTCCGGGTTGTGTGTGCGCACGGTCAGCGCGATCGAGTGTGGGAACGCCAACCCTACGGCGGATGTCATAGAGGCCATT
>NZ_CABUCJ010000016.1 GCF_902490045.1 uncultured Anaerotruncus sp. | reverse complement strand
CGGCCCCGGCTTACGCCGGGGCCGTCTTTGCGTATCATCCTTTTTCGGCGCGCCTTCAGAAACTGCGGCCGGAACCGCCTCCGCCGAAGCCGCCGCCCCCTCCGGAGAAGCCTCCCCCTCCGCCGAAACCGCCGCCGCCGGAAAACCCGCCTCCGCCGCCGAAACCGCCGCCGAAGAAGCCCCCGATGAACGGCCCGCCGTGGAAGTCGTCGTCATCCCAGTGCCGGCGCCCGCGTTGACGGCCGCCGCGCATGAAGAACATTATGACCGCGATCATGACAAAGAAGATCACGAGCGCGCCGGCGAAATTTCCTCCGCGGGAGTCCTCCCCGTAGTCGCGCGGCTCGTAGCCGGGCAGCGCCTCGAGGCCGTACTCCACCATCGTCTCGGAGAGCAGGGCGCTGTAGAGCTCGCGGGTGCCCGCGTCGAAGTCGCCCGCCTTGTAGCTTTCGAGCGCGTAGGTATCGATCATGCGGCCGACCTTCGCGTCGTTGAGCGCGCCCTCGAGCCCCCGCCCCACCTCGACGCGGATTTCCCCGTCGTCGGGCGCGAGCAGAAGGAGCAGGCCGTTGTCCTTCTCCTTGTCGCCGATGCCCCACTGGCGGCCCACGTTCAGCGCGTAGGATGCCGGGTCCTCGCCGTCGAGCGACTGCACCGTCAGTACGACGATCTGCGCGCCCGTCTCCTGCGCGAGGGAGGCGGAATGTTCCATGATATACGCCCTGGTGTCCGATGAAAGCACCCCGGCGTAGTCGTTTACAAAGAAGTCGCTGGTCGGGCTCGGATAGGAGGCGCCGCAGAGCGCCGCCGCCGCAAGCAGGAGCGCCGCGAGAATGGCTGCTGTCTTTTTCATGCCCGTCCCTCTCCGCTTACGCGCCGAAGTCCACGTCCGGCGCCGATTGCGCCGACTCGGGCGCGGTGAAGTACTCCGCCTTCTCGAATCCGAACATGCCCGCGATCAGGCGGTTCGGGAAGGTGATGATTTTGCTGTTGTAGCTCTTGACCGCGTCGTTGTAATCGTTGCGCGCGACCGCGATGCGGTTCTCGGTGCCAGCGAGCTCATCCATCAGCGAGATATAGCCCTGGCTCGACTGGATCTCCGGGTAGTTCTCCACGACCATCAGCAGCCGGGAGAGCGCGCTCGAGAGGTTGTCGTTGGCCGCGGCCAGCTCCTCCATCCCCCTGCCCTGCGCGCCCGCCAGCTGCGCGCGCGCCTCGGTGACGCTGTCGATGACCGACTGTTCCTGCGCCGCCAGCCCCTTGACCGTGTTGACGAGGTTGGGGATCAGGTCGGCCCTGCGCTGCAGCTGGGTCTGGATCGCCGCCTGCTGGGTGTCGACGTTTTCACGCGCCGAGGCGATGCCGTTGTATCCCCCGGCAAGGGAGACACCGATGATTACGATGATCGCGAGGACCGCGATTAAAACAACCACGCCGGTAGACATTTTTTTCATCTTATCGTTCCTTTCTGTTGGCCTGACAACATCCTAACACAACCCGTCGGCCCGTACAAGCGGGCCGCTCCTGAATTCACGAATCCGTCACAGACCGTTCATTTTCCCAGTTCGCGGACCATCTGGACATAGGGCAGCTCTTCATAGCCGAGGCGGCCGTAGAGCCTGCGCGCGCCCTCGTTGTCCGGCTCCACCTCGAGCCGGAAGCGCGCCGCCCTCCCCGCATAGTATTCGCTGACAAAGGAAAAATACGCGCTGCCGAGCCCCTTCCCCTGGAATTCGGGGCGCAGGTAGAGCTCCTCGAGCAGCACGACCATGCCGCCCGCCTCGGTCGACCAGGTGAGGGACACCTGACCGTAGCCGGCGAGCCTGTCCTCCTGCTCGATGAGGAATACGTCCACATAGGGGCTGTCCGAGACCGCCTGTTCGTAGGTGCGTTCAAAAAAATGCGCCGGGACGGGGTGCAGCACGGCCGGCGAATGGTAAAATTCATCAAGCAGCGTGAGAAATTCCGTTTTGTCCCGCGGGGTCAGCTTCCTGATCATGTTATCCATGCTCCTGTTCCTTAGGTTTTGCACCAGTATACCCAATCCCGTTCTTTTTTGCAACTCTTCCGGGGCGCCCGCAGTCTCTCTTGCCAATTCCGCCCACCCGTGCTATAATGTTCCCAACGGCAATATCCCATACAATTTCATTGCCTGCGTCCAAGGGAACCCCCGCGGACCAAGGCTCCCAAAGCAAATCGTTCTAAAGCGCGCGGGTTTTTCCCGGCGGAGAAGGCGGTGGTATTTTTGTGCTGCAAACGCGACGCCGCGCCTTTGGGGACGCGGCGCTTTTTTTGGCGGCGCGGCCGCCGAAACCGCTTCGGAAAGGAAGGCTGACAGATGGAAACAAGAATCGCCCTCATCGGCATCATCGTGGAGGACGTGCGGGCGGCGGACCGGCTCAACGCCATCCTGCACGAGTTCGCCGGCTGCATCGTCGGGCGGATGGGCATCCCCTATCACGCGAAAAACGTCAACATCATCAGCGTGGTCGTCGACGCGCCGAACAACGTGATCAGCTCCCTTTCCGGCAAGCTCGGGATGCTCCCCGGCGTCAGCATCAAGACGGTCTATTCCAAGGCGGGAGGTCCCACGCATGGCGCTGAATGACACGGTTTCCGGGCTGGCGGAGCTTTTGGCCCTGCGGGATTTCTCCCCCGTCTACCGCGAGGCCGACCGGGTCCGGCGGGAGGCGGTCGGGGACGTGGTGCACATCCGCGCCATCCTCGAGTTTTCCAACCACTGCAGGCGGCAGTGCCGCTACTGCGGGCTCAACAGCAGAAACTCGGCCTGCGAACGCTACCGCATGACACCGGAGGAAATGATCGCCTCCGCCCGCGCCGCCCGGGAGGCGGGCTACAGGACGATCGTGCTCCAGTCGGGGGAGGATCCGTATTTCACGCCCGCGCTGCTCGGGGAGATCATCCGTGAGATCAAGCGGACGGGCCTCGCGGTGACGGTGAGCTGCGGCGAGATGCCGAGGGAGGATTACGCGCATCTCCGGGCGTGCGGCGCCGACCGCTACCTGCTCAAGCACGAGACCGCCGACCCCGTCCTCTACGATTCGCTGCACCCCTGCGGCACCCTGGCGGAGCGGGTCGCCTGCCTGAAATCCCTCAAGGCCCTCGGGTTCGAGACGGGCAGCGGGTTCATGATCGGGCTGCCCGGCCAGACCGGCGAGACGGTCGCGCGCGACCTGCTGCTGCTCCGCGAGATCGGCTGCGACATGGCGGGCATCGGGCCCTTCATCCCCCACCCGGACACGCCGCTGCGGGATCTGCCGCACGGGAGCACCGAGCTCACCAAGCGGGCGGTCGCGCTCGCGCGGCTGCTGCTTCCGAAGGCGAACCTGCCCGCCACCACCTCCCTCGGGGTGATCGACGGGGAGGAAAAAAACGACGTCTTCTCCTGCGGGGCGAACGTCATCATGCGCAAGGTGACGCCCGACGCCTACAAGCAGAAGTATGAAATCTATCCCGCCGCGCTCGGACACACCGACATCGGGGCCGAGCGCGCCGAGCTGGAAAATATGATTCGCGGTTTGGGAAAAATTCCGCGGTAAAGAAAGGTTGAATGTCCATGTACAATCCGAAGTCGAAGGTCGCAACCGAATTTATTGACGACGCTGAGATCAGGGAAACGCTCGCGTACGCCGAACAGAACAGGGCGAACTTCCCCCTCATCGATCAGATTCTGGAGAAGGCCGCGACGCTGAAGGGGCTCTCCCACCGCGAGGCGGCGGTGCTGCTCGAGTGCGAGGACCCCGCCTACATCGAAAAAATCTACGCGCTCGCGATGGAGATCAAGAAGAAGAACTACGGCAACCGCATCGTCATGTTCGCCCCCCTCTACCTCTCCAACTACTGCGTCAACGAGTGCCGTTACTGCCCCTACCACCACCACAACAAGCACATCGCCCGCAAGCAGCTCTCCCAGGAGGACATCGTGCGGGAGGTCGTCGCGCTGCAGGACATGGGCCACAAGCGCCTCGCGCTCGAGACGGGCGAGGATCCGGTCAACTGCCCGATTGAATATGTGCTCGAGAGCATCAAAACGATCTACGGCATCAAGCACAAAAACGGCGCGATCCGCCGCGTGAACGTCAACATCGCCGCCACGACGGTCGAAAACTACCGCCGCCTCAAGGAGGCGGGTATCGGGACGTATATCCTCTTCCAGGAGACCTATAATAAAGAGTCGTACGAATACCTGCATCCGGCGGGGCCGAAGAGCAACTACGCCTACCACACCGAGGCGATGGACCGCGCGATGGAGGGCGGCATCGACGACGTGGGCTGCGGCGTGCTCTTTGGGCTCAACATGTATAAATACGACTTCGTCGGCCTGCTCATGCACGCCGAGCACCTCGAGGCGGTCTTCGGCGTCGGTCCGCACACGATCAGCGTCCCCCGCGTGCGCACCGCCGACGACATCGATCCCGACGAGTTCAACAACGCCATCTCCGACGAGACCTTCCAGAAGATCGTCGCCGTGCTGCGCGTCGCCGTCCCCTATACCGGCATGATCATCTCGACGCGCGAATCACAGCGCACCCGCGAAAAGGTGCTCCACCTGGGCATCTCGCAGATCTCCGGCGCCTCCCGCACGAGCGTCGGCGGCTACGCCGAGGCCGAGGAGGAGAACTCCGCCCAGTTCGACGTCAGCGACAACCGCACCCTCGACGAGGTGGTGGGCTGGCTGCTCGACCTCGGACACATCCCGAGCTTCTGCACCGCCTGCTACCGAGAGGGCCGCACCGGCGACCGGTTCATGAGCCTCGTCAAGAGCCAGCAGATCGGCAACTGCTGCGACCCCAACGCGCTCATGACCCTCAAGGAGTATCTCGAGGACTACGCCTCCCCCGAGACGAAGGCCAAGGGCGAACAAATGATCGCGGATACCGTCCCCCTCATCCCCAACGAGAAGGTCCGCCGCCTCACCGCGGAGCACCTGGCGGACATCGCCGCGGGCAAGCGCGATTTTCGGTTCTGACCGGGCCGCCCGTCCCCGCCAATGGCGCCGGGGACGGGCGCGAAACCGCATCATATAAAAGGAGTGCCATTCCATGAGCCTGACAACAACCCCCAGCGCCAACCGGCTGCACATCGGCATTTTCGGGAAACGCAACAGCGGCAAATCCTCCCTCATAAACGCGATCACCAACCAGGACACCGCCCTCACCTCCGACGTCGCGGGCACGACGACCGACCCCGTCTACAAGGCGATGGAGATCCACGGCATCGGACCCTGCATGCTGATCGACACCGCCGGCTTCGACGACGAGGGGGAACTCGGCGCGCTGCGCGTCCGGCGGACGCGGGACGCGCTCGAAAAGACCGACGTCGCGATCGTCGTCTTCTGCGAGGCGGACGTCTCGCTGGAGGCCGACTGGATCGGGGCGCTGCGGGAACGCGGCACGCCGGTCGTCGCCGTCATCAACAAGGCCGACCTGCTCGGCAACGTCTCCGAGATCGCCCGGGCGATCCACGACGCCTTCTCCCTCTTCCCCATCGTCGTCTCCGCGAAGGAGCGCACCGGCGTCAAGGACGTGATCGAGGCGGTCATCCGCCAGCTTCCCGAGGACTATGAAAAGAAGAGCATCACCGCCGGGCTCGCCGGCGAGGGGGATGTCGTGCTGCTTGTCATGCCGCAGGACATCCAGGCGCCCAAGGGCCGCCTCATCCTGCCGCAGGTGCAGACGATCCGCGACCTGCTCGACAACAGATGCGTCGTGCTGTCGGTCACGACCGACAAGCTCGATGAGGCCCTTGCGGTCCTCCGGGAGCCGCCCCGCCTCATCATCACCGACTCGCAGGTGTTCCCCGCCGTCTACCGGAAAAAGCCGCCCGAAAGCCTGCTCACCTCCTTTTCGGTGCTGATGGCGGCCGTCAAGGGGGATATCGCCGCCTTCGTCGAGGGGGCCGCCGCGATCGACGCGCTCACCCCCGGCTCCCGCGTGCTCATCGCCGAGGCGTGCACCCACGCCCCGCTCGACGAGGACATCGGGCGCGTCAAGCTCCCCCGCCTGCTGCGCAAACGGGTGGGCGAGGCCCTTGCCGTCGACGTGGTCAGCGGCCCCGATTTTCCGGAGGATTTGACCGGCTACGACCTGATCATCCACTGCGGCGCCTGCATGTTCAACCGCCGCTACGTCCTCACCCGCATCGAACGCGCCCGCGCGGCGGGGGTCCCGATCACCAACTACGGCGTCGCGCTCGCCAAGCTCGGCGGTATCCTCGACAAGATCAGCTACCGCTGAATCGCACCCGTCCCGCATCCTGCAAAAAGGCCGCCTTCGGCGGCCTTTTTCTGCACGGATATTTGCATTTTTCCCCTCCGGACCCGGTAAATTTGGGCGGATTTTGCAAGACTTTCCGGGAAAAGATGCAAATAGGCCCAAATCCTCTTGACTTTACCGCTCTGATTGCATAAACTGTAACACAAAGGCGCAGCGCCTTTTCTTGTGCTGCAAGAATGTTTTATATGGGAGAGGATTAATAATGAAAAGAGTACTTGCTCTCGTTTTGGCGACCCTGATGCTGCTCGCGGCCGCGGGCTGCGGCTCCAAGCCCGCCGGGGAAAAGACCTTCACGATCGGTATGGAGTGCGCCTACGCGCCCTTCAACTGGACCCAGCTCGAAAAGACCGACACCGCCGTCGACATCGGCAACGCCTCCTACGCGGACGGCTACGACGTCGTCATGGGCAAATACATCGCCGAAAAGCTCGGCCGCACCCTGGTCGTCAAGCCGATCGCCTGGGAGGGCCTCGAGCCCGCCGTCAACAACGGCGAGATCGACGCGATCATCGCGGGCATGACCGCCACCCCCGAGCGTAAGGAAAACGTCGACTTCACCACCCCCTACTATGAGAGCAAGATGGTCGTCATCGTCCGCAAGGACAGCGATCTGACCGGCATCACCGACATCCAGCAGCTCTCCGGCCGCAAGGTCCAGGGCCAGCTCAACACCATCTATGACGACGTCATCGACCAGATCGGGGGCGTCGACCACGTCACCCCGCTCGCGACCTACCCGCTGATGGTCGTCGCGCTCCAGAACGGCGAGGTCGACGCGCTGACCGCCGAGCTTCCCGTGGCGGTGGGCGTCACCAGCAGCAACTCCGATTTGACCTACGTCGAATTCGACGCGGACAAGGGCTTCGAGGCCGACACCTCCGTTTCGATCGCGGTCAAGAAGGGCAACACCGAGCTGCTCGACGAGATCCAGAAGGCGCTCGACACCGTCACCGAGGAGACCCGCCAGCAGTGGATGATCGAAGCGACCGGGCGTCAGCCCGCGCAGGAATGATCCATCGCCCTGCGCACGCCGTCCGAAAGTATGAAAGATAGGATTGTGTGACCATGTTTGCATCTGCAATTGATATCGCCGTCAAATACTGGCCGATGTTCTGGGCCGGCATCAAGACGACCCTGCTCCTGTCCATCACCGGCACCGTCATCGGCCTGCTGATCGGCCTGGTCGTCGGCAGTGTGCGGTCGGTCTGCTCCAAAAGCGAGGCGCGGGATTCCGGCGTCGCCAAGGAGGTCAAAAAGATCGTCTATTTCATCACCTGCGTCTATGTGGAGTTCTTCCGCGGCACCCCCATGATGGTGCAGGCGGTCTTCCTCTACTACGGCCTCAAGCCGGTCTTCAACTGGGATACCACCGTCGCCGGCATCTGCATCATCTCGATCAACACCGGCGCCTACATGGCGGAGATCCTGCGCTCGGGGCTCCAGTCGGTCGACGTCGGCCAGACCGAGGCCGCGCGCAGCATCGGCATGACCCCCGCGCAGACGATGTTCCACGTCGTCCTGCCGCAGGGCGTCAAAAACGCCTTCCCCGCCATCGGCAACGAGTTCGTCGTCAACATCAAGGACTCCTCGGTGCTCAACGCCATCTCGGTGACCGAGCTGTTCTTCCAGTCCAATAAGATCGCGGGCAGCATCTTCAAGTTCACCGACACCTTCCTTGTCACCGCGCTGGTCTACCTGGTGCTTACCTTCACGACCACCCGCATCCTGCGCGCGATCGAAATCCGCATGCACCGCCCGCCCTCCAGCTACCCGACCTCGCAGACGGTGCCCGAGGCGCGCATCAAGCCGGAAGGAGGGGCGCAGTGATGGAACACATCGTGGAGATTAAAAACCTCAAAAAGCACTTCGGGGAGCTGCGCGTCCTCGACGACATCAACTTCAACATTGACAAGGGGGACGTGATCACCGTCATCGGCTCGTCCGGCAGCGGCAAGTCCACCCTGCTCCGATGCATCAACCTGCTCGAAATCCCCGACGACGGCGAAATCCTCCTCCACGGCAAGGACATCCTCAAGGGGGAGCTCGACGTCAACAAGCACCGCGCCAAGGTCGGCATGGTCTTCCAGTCCTTCAACCTCTTCAACAACATGAGCGTGCTGAAGAACTGCATGATCGGCCAGATGACCGTGCTCAAGCGCAGCAAGGAGGAGAGCCAGAAGAAGGCGGAGCAGCTGCTCGCCACGGTGGGCATGTCCAGCTTCATCGGCGCCTCCCCCGCCCAGCTCTCGGGCGGCCAGCGCCAGCGCGTCGCGATCGCGCGGGCGCTCTGCATGGACCCGGAGGTCCTCCTCTTCGACGAGCCCACCTCCGCGCTCGACCCCGAAATGGTCGGCGGCGTGCTCGCGGTCATGAAGGACCTGGCCAAATCGGGCCTCACGATGATCGTCGTCACCCATGAGATGGGCTTCGCCCGCGAGGTCTCCTCCCGCGTCGTCTTCATGGACAGCGGCATCATCCTCGAGGAGGGCCCGCCCGAGCAGATCTTCACCGCGCCCAAAAACGAGCGCACGCGGGAGTTTCTCTCGCGCTACCTCGCCTAGGACGAATCCCGCGTCAAAAAGGCCGCCGGCAATGCCGGCGGCCTTTTTTTACGGTTATTTGTGGTAGAGCTTTTTGGTCTGGTACTGCGGCTCGCAGGTGAGGTTGAGACCCAGCTTTCGGAAGGTGTCGCCGTCCACGTGGGAGAGGATGACCGTCGAGTGCGCCTCGCAGCCGCGCAGCTTCTGGAGCTGGCGCATCGCGAGCTCCGCCGTCGGGTTGGTCGCCGCGCAGATGGAAAGCGCGACGAGGATCTCGTCGGTGTGGAGCCGGGGGTTGTGGTTGCCGAGGTGCTTGGTCTTGAGGTTCTGGATCGGCTCGATGATGATCGGCGAGATCAGGTGGATGTCGTGCTGGATGCCGCCGAGCGCCTTGAGGGCGTTGAGCAGCACCGCCGCAGACGCCCCGAGCAGGGCCGAGGTCTTGCCCGTGACGATGCGGCCGTCCGCGAGCTGGATGGAGGCGGCGGGCATCCCCGTCTCCTCCGCCTTTTTCAGCGCCGGGGCGATCACCGGACGGTCGGAGGTCGATACGCCCGCCTGGTTCATGAGCAGCTCCACCTTGTAGACCATGTCCGCGTCGGCGAGGCCCTGCCGCTGCTCGCAGAGCACGCTGTAATAACGGCGGATGATCTCCTGCCGGGCGGCCGCGCAGACCACCTCGTCGTTGGTGATGCAGCTTCCCACCATGTTGACGCCCATGTCCGTCGGCGATTTGTAGGGGGAGACGCCCGCGATCTTCTCAAAGATCGACCGGAGGACGGGGAAAACCTCCACGTCGCGGTTGTAGTTGACCGTGGTGACCCCGTATGCCTCGAGATGGAAGGGGTCGATCATATTGACGTCGTTGAGGTCGGCGGTGGCCGCCTCGTAGGCGAGGTTGACCGGGTGCTTGAGCGGCAGGTTCCAGATCGGGAAGGTCTCGAATTTCGCGTATCCGGCCTTCACGCCGCGCTTGTATTCGTGGTAGAGCTGGGAGAGGCAGGTCGCCATCTTTCCGCTGCCCGGGCCGGGTGCGGTGACGACCACGAGCGAGCGGCTCGTCTCGATGTATTCGTTTTTGCCGTAGCCCTCGTCGCTGACGATGAGGGGCAGATTGGAGGGGTAGCCCGCGATCGGATAGTGGCGGTAGACCTTGACGCCGAGGCTCTCCATCCGCTTCTGGAAGGCGTCGGCCGCGGGCTGGGCGCTGTACTGGGAGATCACCACGCTGCCCACGTAGAGCCCGATGCTGCGGAACGCGTCGATCAGGCGAAGCACGTCGAGGTCGTATGTGATCCCCAAGTCGCCGCGCAGCTTGTTCTTTTCGATGTCCGAGGCGTTGATGACGATGACGATCTCCACCTCGTCCTTGAGCTCGAGCAGCATCTTCACCTTGCTGTCCGGCCGGAAGCCCGGCAGCACGCGGGACGCGTGGTAGTCGTCGAACAGCTTGCCGCCGAACTCGAGGTACAGCTTGCCGCCGAACTGCGCGATCCGTTCGAGGATGTGCTCCGACTGCGTGCGCAGGTATTTTTCGTTGTCAAAACCCAGCTCCATAAATCTCCTACCTCCACAAAACTTACCGCTCTTCATTATACTCAATTCCCGGAGATTTTACAAGAAAGTTCGCCAATTTTTCTGCATTTTCGTCCCGCGGCGGGGATTCCCTCCCCACCGATACATACTTTCGGAAAAGAGGCAAATAATGTAACCATCCCTGCAAATGAATGGAGTGAGCAAATGAACGAAAAGACGGTTCTTCCGGTCAAAAACGACTACGGCTACTACGAGATCCGGCTGGAGAGCATCGGCGGGCTGGGCGCCAACCTCTGCGGAAAGATGCTCGGCGAGCTCGGCGCGGTCTACCTGGGGCTCAACTCCGCGTCCTTTTCGAGCTACGGCTCGGAAAAGCGCGGTTCCCCCGTCAAGGCCTTCATCCGCTGGTGCGAGCAGGATATGGACCTGCGCGTCAACAGCCCCATCGAATCCCCCCACATCCTCGGGCTCTTCCACGAGGCGATGGCCGGCAAGCTGCCGGTGACGGCGGGCGTCACCGAAGAGACGCGCGTGATCGTCAACACCGACGCCTCCCCCGACCAGATGCGCGAGCGGCTCAAGCTGCACGCCGGCGAGCTCACCTGCGTCGACGCGCAGAAGATCGCCATGGACTGCAAGTCGCGCGTCAACATGGTCATGCTCGGCGCGATCGTCAAGGCCTCCGGCTTCATCCCGCTCGACGCGGCGCTCTCCCTCGCGCGGGACACGATCGGCAAAAAGTACCCCGCCCTCTGCGAGCAGAACCTCGAGGGTATCCGCCGCGGCTACGCCGAGGGCGTCTCCCGCCAGTTTTCCGACGACGGCCGCTTCCCCGCCGTCCCCTACACCGAGGCGCGCGACAAATGGGGATACCGGAACGCGCCCGCCGGCGGCGTGAACCCCCGGTTCGGCAGTTCCGTATCCAACGACCTGTCCGCCTCCCGCGAGGGATATATCCCCCTCTTCATCCAGGAGAAGTGCATCAACTGCGGGCTGTGCGACACCACCTGTCCCGACATGGTTTTCCAGTTTCAGCCCGGCGAATACAAGGGCCGCAGGGCGATGGTCAACGCCGGGCTCGACTACCACCACTGCAAGGGCTGCCTGCGGTGCGTCGACGTCTGCCCGACCGAGGCGCTCGTGGCCGGGCTCGAGCGCGAGCATCCGGACAAGAAATGGTTCGTCCGCAACAAGGACCTCATCGTCGACCGGATGGAGTTCGAGGACGCGGGGCCCAACTCGTGGGTGACGAGCGAGAGCTTCCTCAATGAAAAACGTGTGGACGGAGGGGTTGTGTGATGAAAAAACAGCGGGTGCTTTTCGACAGCGGAAACGAACTGGCGGCCTACGCAGCCAAGCAGATCAACTACCACGTGATGGGCTACTACCCCATCACCCCCTCCACCCAGATCGCCGAATTCCTCGACCAGATGAAGGCGGACGGCGAACACGACATCTCGCTGATCGCCGCCGAGGGCGAGCACAGCGCCGCCGGCATCTGCTACGGCGCGTCGACGGGCGGCGGGCGCGTCTTCAACGCCACCTCCGCCAACGGCCTGCTCTACGCGCTCGAGGAGCTGCCCGTCCAGTCGGGCACGCGCTTCCCGATGGTCATGAACGTCGCCTGCCGCACCGTCTCGGGGCCGCTCTCGATCAAGGGGGACCACAGCGACATCATGTACACCCTCAACACCGGCTGGGTCATCCTCTTCGCCAACTCCCCGCAGGCGGTCTACGACTTCAACATCTGCGCGCTCAAGCTCGCTGAACGGGTGAAGCTGCCCGTCATCGTCGCGTTCGACGGCTTCTTCACGAGCCACCAGAAGCGCCGCTGCGAGGTCTTTGAGGAGGACGCCGACGTGCAGGCGTTCATCGGAAAATACGACGCGCCCTACAGCGCCCTCGATCTCGCGCATCCCGTCTCGATCGGCTCCTACATGAACGAGCCAGACATCATCAACAACAAGTTCCAGCTCCACCTCGCGATGGAGCAGGCGCGCGAAGCGATTCCCGAAATCTTCGCGGAATACGAAAAGCTCTCCGGCCGCGCCTACTGCCGCACCGAAAGCTACCTCGCGGACGACGCGGAGGCGCTGCTCTTCCTGCTCGGCTCGAGCTACCACACCGCAAAGGCCGCGGCCGACCGCTTCCGCGCGCAGGGCAAAAAGGTGGGCGTCTTCACGACCAACGTGCTGCGCCCCTTCCCCGGCGAGGAGCTCGCCGCGATCTGCAAAAACGCCAAAACGGTGCTCGTCGGCGACCGGCAGGACAGCTACGGCGCCGGGGGCGGCAACATGAGCCTTGAAATCCGCGCCGCGCTCCAGCGGGCGGGCGTTTCCGCGCGGGTGCTCAGCCGCGTCTACGGACTCGGGGGACTCGACTTCTACGTCGAGGACGCCGAGCGGATGATCGAAAGCTGCTACGACCCGAAGGCCCCCGCCTTCGACTACCTCGGCAGCTACCCGGGTGAGCCGGTGGACGACCGACAGTATTTCGCGCCGATCACCGAGGAGGCCGCCTCCCCCGGCCTGACCACCTGCGTCTTCGAGGAGGGCAAGGCCGTCGTCAGGGGCGGGCGCGTCAACGAGACGACCGCAATGCCCAAGCGCCTCGCCCCCGGCCACGGCGCCTGCCCCGGCTGCGGCATCCCCGTCAACGTGAACCTCCTGCTGCGCGGCATCGAGGGCAACGTCGTGCTCCTCTTCCAGACCGGTTGCGGCATGGTCGTCACGACCGCCTACCCCAAGACCTCCTTCCGCGTGCCCTATGTGCACAACCTCTTCCAGAACGGCGCGGCGACCCTCGCCGGGCTTGTCGAGATGTGCAGCCAGCGGCAGAAGCGGGGCGAGCTGCCCGAGGGGGAGATCACCTTCATCATGGTGAGCGGCGACGGCGGCATGGACATCGGCATGGGTTCCGCCATCGGCACCGCGCTGCGCAACAACCGCCTCATCCTCTTCGAGTACGACAACGGCGGCTATATGAACACCGGCTACCAGCTCTCCTACTCGACGCCAATGGGCGCGAAGAGCTCGACCTCCCACGTCGGCCCCAACCAGTACGGCAAATCCTTTTTCCACAAGGACACGCCGATGATCATGGCGGCCACCAACATCCCCTATGTCGCGACGGTCGCCGAATGCAATCCGGCCGACTTTCTCAAGAAGGCCGCGAAGGCGAAGGCCTACGCGGATAAACACGGCATGGCCTACCTCAAGGCGCTTTCCGCCTGCCCGCTCAACTGGGGCGACAAGCCGAACACCGAACGCCGGGTCATCCAGGCGGGCGTCGACTGCTGCTACTTCCCCCTCTACGAGATCGAGCGCGGCATCACCAAAATCACCTACGACCCCGAGGCGGGCGGCAAAAAGATCCCCGCCGCCGACTGGCTCAAAATGATGGGGCGCACCAGGCACCTCATGAACGACCGGTACGCCGACGTCGTACAGGCCATCCAGAACGAGATCGACCACCGCTGGCGGCGGCTCAAGGCGCGCAGCGACTGTGAACTGCTCTAGTTTCTACTAATCGCACGAAGGGCGGCGGGTTTTCCGCCGCCCTTTTTGTGCAGTTTTGCCCAGCCGCTTCCCGGGCGCGGCCCAACCGTCCAAATCCCCGTGAAATCTCATAATTCTTTCCCATGTATACATGCCAAAAACAGGCAGTTTTCACAATTCCGGCAGGACGGTGCGGCATAGCCGCACCGTTTCCCTTTTGCGGCGGCTTGCGGTATGATGGGACCAGTGAAAAGGAGGCGGAGACATGGCGGTTCCAAAGGTGGCGGCGATCCACGATCTTTCCGGGCTGGGGAAATGCTCGCTGACGGCGGCGGTCCCCGTCCTGTCCGCGATGGGGGTGCAGGCATGCCCCCTGCCCACGGCGGTGCTCAGCAACCAGACGGGCTTTCCCAGCTACGCCTGCGTCGACCTGTCGCGGCATCTCGACGCCTTTACCCGCGAGTGGGAAAAGCGCGGCGTCCGTTTTGACGGCATCTACACCGGCTTTCTCTGCGGAGCGCGGCAGGTCCGGATGGTCGAGCGGTTCCTCGACCGGTTTTATCTGCCCGGGACGCTGCTCCTCGTCGACCCGGTGCTCGGCGACAACGGAAAGCTCTACCCCGTCTTCGGCAGGGCGATGTGCGATTCCCTCAAATCTCTCATTTCGCGCGCGGATATCATCACCCCCAACCTCACCGAGGCATGCATCCTGGCGGACGGCGACTATTCGTCCGCTTCGCGCGCGGAAAGCCTCGAGCCGGCGTGGGAGCTGGCCGAGCGGCTTTCCGGGATGGGCCCTCGCACGGTGATCGTCACCGGCGTGCACCGGGGGGACCTGATCTGCAACGCGGGCTTTGACGCGCGGACGGGCCGGCGCTTCTCGGTGGGCAACCGCAGCGTCGGCAGCGGGCGCAGCTTCTCCGGCACCGGGGACCTGCTCGCCTCTGTCCTCTGCGGCGGACTCGTGCGCGGCGAAGCGGCAGAGGCCGCGCTGGAAAAAGCGGCCCGCCTGCTCGAGGCCGCGATCTCCGACGCGGAGGCCGACGGCACCGACCCCAACGAGGGCGTCCCCTTTGAAAACCATCTCGACCTGCTGATTGAAAGGACGGATGAACGATGAGCAATCCGAATTCGGCGGCGATCGGCCGCAAATCCTACAAGCTGCTGACCGCCAGCGCGATGTTCGCGGCGATGATCACGCTGACCACCGCCTATCTCTTCCACATTCCCGTCGGCGTCAACGGCGGCTACATCCACTTCGGAGACGCCTTTATCTATCTGGCGGCCGGCCTGCTGCCGATGCCCTACGCCTGCGCGGCGGCGGCGATCGGCGGAGGGCTCGCGGATTTTGTCTCGGGCGTCCCGGTCTGGATGATCCCCACGATGATCATCAAGCCCCTCACGGCGGTCTGGTTTACGGCGAAATCCCCAAAGCTCCTCTGCGGGCGCAACCTGCTCGCCCTGCTGCTCGCGGGGATCGTCTCCAATGCCGGCTACTACATCGCTGAGGCCCTCTTCTCGGGCAATTGGCTCGCGCCGCTCGCCACCCTGTGGGGAGGTGTCGTCCAGTCGGGCGGCAGCGCAATCGTCTTCCTGCTCGCGGCGCTGGCGCTCGACAGGTTAAATGTCAAAGAACAGCTAGGGCTCTGCGGGAGGAACGAATGATGGAAGATATCCTCTATGTATACGGTGAAAACCTCTACGTCAACCTGACCAACAAATGCCCCTGCCGCTGCACTTTCTGCATCCGCTCCCAGAAGGAGGGGCTCGGCACGGCCGAAAGCCTCTGGCTCGACCACGATCCCACAGCGGAAGAAGTCGTCGCTGCCTTTGGGGATTACGACCTCTCCGCTTACCGGGAGGTCATCTTCTGCGGGTACGGCGAGCCAATGTGCGCGCTCGACGTCCTGCTCGACGTCTGCCGGTACCTGCGCAGCGTTGGTGGCGTAAAAATCCGGATCAACACGAACGGCCTGGGCGACCTCATCCACGGGAAACCCACCGCGCACCTGCTCGAAGGGCTCGTGGACACGGTGTCCGTCAGCCTCAATACCTCCGACGCGGAAAAATACAACGCCGTCTGCCGCCCCTCCTTCGGGCCCGCGGCCTATGACGCGATGCTGCAGTTCGCCGTGGACTGTAAACGGTACGTCCCCTCCGTCAAATTCTCCATCGTCGACGTCATCCCTCCCGACGAGATCGAAATCTGCAAGCAGACGGCCGCGCGGCTGGGCATCCCGCTGCGCATCCGGCACTTTACCGACTAGAACGGCGAAAGAGGCGGCCTCCGGAATTGGAGGCCGCCTCTTTTTATCGTCTGGTGTTCGGGCCGAGCGCTTCCTTCCTGACGTTGTGGCGCTGGTTCTGGTTGGCCGCGTGGTGGCTGCTCTCCGGCCGGATCCCTTCGTTCTGCGCTTCCACCCGCTCTGCGGGGCCGTCGGGCAGCTTTGCCTTTTTTGCCAATGGAGATTCCTCCCTCTCAGGTCTTCTTTCCATTAGGATTCCTCCACCGGCTGCGGATATACGAATAAAAGCGGCGGGAAACCCGCCGCTTTTATGGAAAGCATGCTTATTTGAAATAGCGGTTGAGCAGGCCCTGGAAGCCGCAGCCGTGGCGGGCTTCATCCTTGCACATCTCATGGACGGTGTCGTGGATCGCGTCGAGGCCGAGCTCCTTGGCGCGGGTGGCGAGCTTCTTCTTGCCCTCGCAGGCGCCGTTTTCAGCGGCCACGCGCAGCTCGAGGTTCTTCTTGGTGTCCGCGAAGACGACCTCGCCGAGCAGCTCGGCAAATTTCGCGGCATGCTCCGCCTCTTCATAGGCGGCCTTCTCATAGTAGAGGCCGATCTCGGGATAGCCCTCACGGTGCGCCTGACGCGCCATCGCCAGATACATGCCGACCTCGGAGCACTCGCCGGTGAAGTTCATGCGCAGGCCCTCAACGATCTCCGGATCCACGCCGGCCGCGACGCCGACACGGTGCTCGTCCGCCCAGGTCAGCGAATCCGCCTTCTGCTCCTCGAACTTGGAAGCGGGCGCCTTGCACTGCGGGCAGAACTCCGGCGGGGTGTCTCCCTCATGAACATATCCGCAAATGGTGCAAACAAACTTTTTCATCGTCATATCCTCCTGTTGATTTTCATTTCAAACGCGGTTTTCATAACCTGTTTTAACTATACCACAACAGTATAGTTAAGTCAAGCCCTTTTGGAAAATTCCAGAGAAAATGATAGCAAATTTTTCTGAATTTATCTTTGTTCCTTTGTAAACTTTTTTCCATCCCGTCGGGGACTTTTTACCACTGACGATCATTGCATGGAATAAACCGTCCGGATTTTCGAATAATAAGAGTACCGCCAAATTTGAAAAGAGGTGAAATGAAGATGTCCAACAACCGCAATGAGCAGAACAGCCTGAACAACGAGCAGAACCGTTCCAATCGTTTCAGCAACGAGCAGAACAACAGCTCCAACAACTCCAGCCGTTCCAACAGCTTCAGCAACGAACAGAACAGCAATTCCAACAATTCCAACAGCTCCAACAGGAACAACCAGAAATCCACCCAGGCGAGGAAGAACCGTAACGAGCTGTCCAACTAAGACCGTTTCGTCTGATAGAGCGCCGAAAGCCCCCGGATGTCCCGCCGCGCGCGGCAGATCCGGGGGCTTTCCCGCGCCCTGAAGAGGGCCGGCCGCGCAGGCGGCCGGCCCTCTTTTTATCCGGTGATCGGCTTGAAGCCCAGCCCGATCACCTCGGTGGAATCGGTCACGATGACAAAGGCCGCGGGGTCAACCTCATGGATGATCTTTTTGAGCGGGTGGTACTGCTGGCGGCGCACCGCCACGAGCAGGACCTGCGCGTCGTTCCGGGTGAACGCCCCGGTCGACTTGAGCAGGGTGCAGCCGCGCTCCAGCTCCGCCATCACCCGCTTGGCGATCGTCTGGGAGTCCCGCGACATGACATAGATGAGCTTCCCGGTATCCATGCCGTAGAGGATGCCGTCGATCACCTTGGATGCGGTGAAGACCGCGACCATCCCGTAGAGGGCCGTTTCGATCCGTCCGAAGACCGCCGCCGAGATGAGGATGACCACCACGTCGATCGACATCAGAATCCTGCCGAGCGGGATATAGGGATACCGGAGCTGGAGCACCCGGGAGACGATGTCGCTGCCGCCCGTCGTGGAGCCGCGCAGGAAGACGACCGCCATCCCCGCGCCCATGAGCACGCCGCCGAAGAGCGCGGCGAGCAGCGGGTCTCCCGTGTAGGCGGGCAGCGGCGCGGCTGCGTAGTCGATCATGACGGACAGGACGACCACCGTCTTGAGGGTGCGCAGGGCGAACCGCCTGCCGAGGAACCGCAGCCCGACCAGCAGCAGCGGGATGTTGATGAAAAAGGACCAGATCCCGATCGGGACCCGCGTCAGGTAGTTGAGCACCACCGCCAGGCCGCTCACGCCGCCCGGCGCGATCTGGTTGGGGGCGATGAACATCTGCATCCCCACGGCGAAGGCAAAGCTGCCCACGCCGTCGAAGGCGAGCTCCACCAGCAGTTCCCACAGCGTTTTGCGCAGTCCCGCTCTCTCCAACGCGATCCCCCTACCCTTCCGCCGCGGCGCAGGCCAGATCGAACAGCTCCCCGATGCGCTCCATCTCGCCCTTGAGATAGAGGTAGCCGAAGAGCGCCTCCACGCCGGTGGCGCGCCGATAATCGGCGAGCGCCGCGTGTCTGGGGGAGCTGGTGGCGTTGGCGTTGCGCCCGCGCTTGTAAACGGCGAGCTCCTCCTCGGTGAGCGCGCCGGAAATGCGTTCGAACGCGTCCGACTGGGCGGCCGCGTTGACGAGCTTCACCGCTTCGCGGTGCATGCCGTTGACGGGGCGGTTGCCCTCCGCCACGACCCGCTGGCGCACGCACAGTTCATAGACCGCGTCCCCCAGAAAGGCGAGGGTCAACGGGCTTAAGAGCTTCGGGTTCTGTTCCTGCGGTTTCAAATCGAGCATAAAAGCCGTCCTTTACCTGATGTATTCAAACTCAAAATTGAGGATGCTGACCGTGTCGCCCTCCTGGATGCCCATCTCCTCGAGCCTGTCGATGATGCCGCTCTGGCGCAGCACCCGCTGGAAATACTGGAGGCTCTCGTAGTCGTCCATGTCCACCATGCCGAGCGCGGGCATCAGCCAATCCGCCTCGACGATGTATACGCCGTCCTCCACATGGATGTCAAAGACGTTGCGGGCGAGGCGCTCCCGCTCCTCGAGCGGCACATGGTCGACCTCGTACTCCCTGATGGGCGGCAGGGTGTCGAGCTTCTGTGAAATCGCATAGACAAGCGGTTCGATTCCCTCCCCGATCGGGGCGCAGATTTCATAAAAGGGATACCCCTTTTCCTCGATGCAGCGGCGGAAGGCCGCGAGCTGTTCGGGAGAGGCCATGTCGGTCTTGTTGGCGGCGACGATCTGCGGACGGGAAGCGAGCTCGGGATTGAACTTCTCGAGTTCGGCGTTGATCGACTCAAAATCGGCGGCGGGATCGCGGCCCTCCGAGCCGGACACGTCGACGACGTGCACGATCAGGCGGCAGCGGTCGACATGACGCAGGAACTCGTGCCCGAGCCCGACCCCCTCGCTGGCCCCTTCGATGAGGCCGGGGATGTCCGCCATGACGAACGACTTGCCCTCCGCCACCTTGACGACGCCGAGCACCGGCGTGAGGGTGGTAAAGTGGTAGTTGGCGATCTCCGGCTTCGCGGCCGACACCATCGAGAGCAGGGTCGACTTGCCCACGTTCGGGAAGCCCACCAGCCCCACGTCGGCCAGCAGCTTGAGCTCCAGCTCGACCTCGTATTCCTCGCCGGGCAGCCCCGGCTTGGAAAAGCGGGGACACTGGCGGGTGGGGGTGGCGAAGTGGCTGTTGCCCCAGCCGCCCTTGCCGCCGCGCGCGACCACCGCGGGCTCCTCGCCCGACAGGTCGGCCATGACGCGCCCCGAGGCCGCGTCCCGCACGACGGTCCCGCGCGGCACGCGGATGACGAGATCGGGCGCGTTTCTGCCGCTGCGGCGCCCGCCGCCGCCCGGCGCGCCGTTTTCCGCGATGAAGCGGCGCTTATACTTGAAGTCCACCAACGTGGACAGGTTGGTATCGGCCTGGAACACGACGTTTCCGCCGCGTCCGCCGTCCCCGCCGTCGGGGCCGCCCGCCGCGACGTATTTTTCCCGGTGGAACGCCACGGCGCCGTTGCCGCCGTCCCCCGCCCTGATGCGGATTTTTACCTTGTCTACAAACATGCTTTTACTCCTGTCTTCGGTCCGGGTGTTATGGATTTAGGATGCCCCGATAAAGAACAAAAATCCCGAGTGTTTCCACTCGGGACTTGCTGCAAAAATGATTACTGGACGGGGACGATCGAAACCTTCTTGCGGTCGCGACCGAGGCGCTCGAATTTCACTTTCCCGTCGCTCAGGGCGAAGAGGGTGTCGTCGGAGCCCCTGCCGACGTTGGTGCCCGGATGGATATGAGTGCCCCTCTGGCGGACGAGGATGTTGCCGGCAAGCACGAACTGGCCGTCAGCACGCTTCACGCCAAGGCGTTTGGATTCGGAATCGCGTCCGTTCTTGGTAGAACCTACACCTTTTTTATGTGCCATTTAAAACACCTCTGCTTTCCTTTCTACGATTAAGCCTTGATCGACTGGATTTCGACCTTCGTATACGGCTGGCGGTGGCCCAGCTTGCGGGCGGAGCCCTTCTTCGGACGGTAGGTGAAGACGGTGATCTTCTTGGCCTTGCCGTTCCTGAGCACCTTGCCGGTCACGGTCGCGCCCGCCACGGTGGGGGCTCCGACGACCACGCCGTCGTCCTTGCCGACTGCGAGGACCTGGTCGAAATTCACGGTTGCGTCAACCTCGGCGTCGAGCTTCTCGATAAAAACAACATCGCCTTCAGAAACGCGATACTGCTTTCCGCCTGTGCAAATGACTGCGTACATTCTGTTTCCTCATTTCAATAGACTCGCTGCGGTCAGGCGGCGTATGGGCGCACTTATAGCCTGAAACATGCGGCAAGTGATATTTTAGCACATCAAAGCCCCCATGTCAAGGGACGGGAGGTATTTTCAGGCGTTTCTCTCACTTTTTGGCGGCGGTGACGGTGTTTTTCATCAGCATCGTGATCGTCATGGGGCCGACGCCGCCGGGCACCGGCGTGATCGCGCCCGCGACCTCGCCGACCCCTGCAAAGTCGACGTCGCCGCACAGCTTGCCGTTCTCGTCGCGGTTCATGCCCACGTCGATGACGACCGCGCCGGGCTTCACCATGTCGGCGGTGACGAACTTCGCCTTGCCGACCGCGACGACGAGGATGTCGGCGCGCCGGGTGACGGAGGGCAGGTCGGCGGTGCGGCTGTGGCAGATCGTGACGGTGCCGTGCTGGTGGAGCAGCAGCATGGCCATCGGCTTGCCGACGATGTTGCTGCGCCCGACGACGACGCACTCCTTGCCCTTCACCTCGATGCCGGTCGACTTGATCAGCTCCATGATGCCCGCGGGGGTGCAGGGCAGGAATTTATAATCGCCGATCATGATCCTGCCGACGTTGACGGCGGAAAACGCATCCACGTCCTTGTCGGGCGAGATCGCCTCGATGACCGCCTTTTCGTCAAGGTGAGCGGGCAGCGGGAGCTGCACGAGGATGCCGTCGATATCCGGCTTCCTGTTGAGCCGGTCCACGAGCGCGAGCAGCTCCTCCTGCGTCGTCTCCGCGGGCAGCGCGTATTCCTCCGAGTGGAGCCCCAACTCCTCGCACGCCTTCTTCTTATTGCGCACATATACCTTGGACGCGGGGTCGTCCCCCACGATCACCACGGCGAGTCCCGGCGTGATGCCGTCCTCCGCCAGCGCGGCGATCTCCTCCTTGAGCTGCTCGCGCAGCGCGGCGCTTACTGCCTTTCCGTCAATCAGCTTTGCCTGCATCTTTTTCGTCCTCCCCATCGGTCGTCTCGGGTTCCTCACTTTTTCCGGGCGCGTCCCCCGCCGGCTCTCCGGCGGGCTCCTCCCCTTCGGATACGGCTTCGTCCGTCTCCGGGGGCTCCGGAAAAGCGGGCTGCTCCCCCGCTCCCAAAGCCTCCGGCGGTTCGGGCGCCTCCGCCTGCTGATAGAAGGTCCCGGCCAGCACGGCCTGTCCCTCCCCGGTGTCCACATAGAGCTTCAGATAATCGGGATCCCCCGCGTGCGCGCGGATGCGCCCGCGCACCCAGAACTCGAGCGCAAGCGCGGCGATCACAAGGACGACCGCCAGCGCCTGCGACACCCGCACGCTTCCCCACATGAGGCTGTCGGTGCGGAGTCCCTCGATGACGGCGCGGCCCGCGCCGTACCACGCGGCGTAGACGAGGGTCAGCTCGCCGTCGAACCGGCGGCGCCTGGTGTACCACGCGATGAACAGGAACCCGAGCAGGCACCAGACCGACTCATAGAAGAAGGTCGGGTGCACCGGGAGCGACGGGTCGACGACGACCCCCTGCGCGGCAAGCGCCGCCTGATGGCTCGCGAGGTACTGCCGGACCGCCGGGCCCGCCATCCCCCAAGGGGCGGTGGTGTTGGAGCCGAACGCCTCGATGTTGACGAAGTTTCCCCACCGGCCGATCGACTGCGCGAGGATAAGCCCGCCGACCGCGAGGTCGGCCATGGGCAGGAACTTCACCTTCCGCCAGCGGCAGATGAGATACCCCGCCAGAAAACCGCCGATCACGCCCCCGTAGATGGCGATGCCGCCCTTCCAGAGGTAGAAGATGCTGATCGGGTCGTCCGCGTAGATCTCCCAGCTGAAGATCACATAGTAGAGCCGCGCGCCGACGATGCCGCCAATCACGCCGCCGATGATGACGTCGAGCACCCGGTCGGCGTCGAGGCCGAAGGTACGGGTGCGCTTCAGGATATAGAAGATCGCGAGCAGGAACCCCGCCGCGATGATGACGCCGTACCAGCGGACCGGCCAGTCGATGCCGGGAATCGTAAATGCGGTCTGGTTGATTTCGAACTCCCCGATGCCCAGGCCCGGGAAGGACACCGCGTGCCTGTAAAAGTCCATGCCGTCAGCCTCCCCCGTTTATTCGTCGAGCGGACGCACGATCGAAAGCGCCGACCTGGTTTCGTCAAAGGCGGTCTCCAGCCGTTCGGCGAGCTGTTCGACGGTCGCGTCCGCCACGATGTCGAGCAGCGAATAGATGTCGTCGATACCCGCGAAATAGGTCGCGGCCATCAGGCCCGCTACCGCTTCCACACGGCTGTACATGCCGATATAGCGCCCGTAGGTGGCTCTGCGGCAGAGTTCGAACATCCGCCCGTCGATCCCCTCCCGCCTCATGCGGGCGATCTCCTCTTTGATTTCCCGGGCGACCCGCTCCGGCTCGCGGCTCTCGCCCGAGAAGATCGCGCACATATAGTCGCGCCCGGCCATGATCTCGCTGCCGAAGGTCGCGTTGATGATGCCCGCGTCATACATGCGGCGGTAGAGCGGCGACGCCTCCCCCGCGATGATGTCGGCGAGCAGCTCGTCGAGCACCTGGTTTTTGAGGTTTTCCTCAGGCGTGCCGGCGCGGCCCTTGAAGCCGAATTCAAAGAGCGGCGTGGCGACCGGCAGCTTCTGCTCGACCAGCGGCCTGCAGACGCTTTCCGGCTCGTCGACCGTGCGGCGCTCGATCTCCACCGGCTTCTCATCCGGTTTGAGCACCCGGTCGGCGACCCTCAGCACGGTGTCCACGTCAAAGTTGCCCGCCACGCAGAGCACCATGTTGCTCAGGTTGTAGAAGGTGCGGTAGCAGCGGTAGAGCAGCTCGTGATCGATTTGGGAGATCGACTCGACGGTGCCCGCGATGTCGATGCGCACCGGATGCTTGTGGTAGAGCGCGGCGAGCAGGTTGAACTGCACCCGCCAGTCGCCGTCGTCGTCATACATGCGGATCTCCTGCCCGATGATCCCCTGCTCCTTCTGTACCGACTCCTTTGTAAAGTAGGGACGGCGCACAAAGTCGAGCAGGATTTCGAGCGACTGCTCGAAGTTTCCGGTGCAGGCGAAGAGATAGGCGGTCTTGTCGAAGGAGGTGTAGGCGTTGGCGGAGGCGCCTGTTTTGGCGTACCGCTCGAACGCGTCCCCCTCCTCGTTTTCAAACATCTTGTGCTCGAGGAAATGCGCGATCCCCTCCGGCACGTCGACGAACTCCGCGTCGTCTTGCGTCTTGAAGCCGGTGTCCACCGAGCCCACGTTGGCCGTGAAGGTCGCGTAGGCGGTCGAGTAGCCCTTCATCGGGCAGAGCAGCATGTTGAGGCCGGAGCTGTGCTTAACGCGCACCATCTCTTCCCCGAGGCGCGCGGATTTGATAACCTGCTTTTCCATCTTACTCCGCCTCCTTTCCGGTGAGGAAATAGACCGTGTCGAGCGTGACCTGGCCGGCAGCCGCGATCACGTCCTCACGGGTGACCTCGTCGAGCAGGGCGCTCTCCTCCTCGGCCGAATACTGGGTGCCGCCCACGATCTGGGTGAGGTACCACTCCTCGGTCGAGCTGAGCGAATCGCCGACCGCCTCCAGGGAAGTCTGCATGAGCAGGCGGGTGGCGGTGAGCTCCTCGTCGGTGAATTCGCCGTTTCGCACGCAGTCGAGCTGGCGGAGGATTTCGTCATAGGCCTTCTGCCTGTTCCGCTTTTCCACGCCGCTGTCGACGAACATCAGCCCGGTCAGGCGGTCGAACCGCGCGGCGCAGTAGTAGCAGAGGCTGAGCTTTTCGCGCACGTAGGTGAAGAGCCGCGAGGTCGGCGTGCCGCCGAAGAGCGCGACCATCATGCGCATGCCGCCGAAGGCGCGGCGGTCCTTGAGCTCGCCGGTGCGAAAGCCCATCACCAGCTTGGACTGCGCGACGTCCATTTCGTCGGTCTGTTCGCGGACCCTGTCGGCGCGCAGGGCCGTCCGGACCTTCTGAGGCGCGGCCGGGCGGCGGCGGATTCCGGAAAACGCCTTGCGGAAGGTCTCCTTCGCCTCGGCCGGGTCGCCGCTGCCCACGAAGAAGACCTCCACCTGCGCCGTCTCGATGACGCGGCGGTAGGCCTCCGCCGCCGAACGGGCGGTGATCGCCTTCGCGTCGGGGATGGAGCCATATTTGTCGACCGCGACCGGCTCGCCCTCGCACATGAGCGACTTGCAGCGGGTCAGCGCGTAGAGGCGCTTGTCGTTGATCTGCCCCTCGATCGTGTCCACGAGCTGCTGCCGCTCGAGCGCCGTGTCCTGCTCGTCGAACGCGCCGTCCGAGACCTTCGGGTCGAGCAGCACGCCGCAGAGGAGCGCCGCGCATTCGCGCGCGAGCGGGGCGCTGTCGAGGGTGAAGCGGTCGTCGATGCCGTAGATCGAAAGCTCCAGCACCTGGTAGCCGCCGAACTTGGACACGTCGCAGGAGAGGGACGCGCCGTAGAGCTCGCACAGCTTCTGGTTGAGCATGGTAAAATCGGGGCAGGAGCGGCAGCCGCGCCGCAGGATAAAGGGCAGGGCCGCGTTCACCGAGGCCGTTTCGCTCTCCAGCCCAACCAGCAGGTTGGCGGAAATGCGGTTGTGTTTAAATTTGGGATCGGTAACGCTGCTGAACCAGACGCCGTCGCCGATGGATTCCCGTTGGAAGCGGTCGTTCATTCGATGATCTCCTTTGGGATATTTCTATATTACGAGAAATTATTATACCATAAAAAGCCTCGCGCGCACCATCTTTTTTCCATCGTTTTTAAATCGTTAACAAAATGGTGTGGCTCGCCCCGTCGCGCGGAATCTTCTCCGCCGGATTCCCGTCCACCGTAAGCGTCCGCTTCCCCGTCCGGGAGCATTCGACCGCATAGGTCGCCTCCCCCTCCCGCACTGTCGCTGAAAAGTGGTTCCAGCTGTCGGGCAGGCGGGGGGAAAGGGTGAGCGTCCCGCCCTGGAAGCCCAGGCCCAGCAGCCCGCCGACCACCGCGCGGTAGTACCACGCCGCCGCGCCGGTGTAGATGCTCCAGCCCCCGTGGCCGTAGCACCCCGCATGGGTGTAAATATCGGCGGAAAGGTAGTAGGGCTCGGTCCTGTAGCTCTGTGCGAGCGCCGCGTCGGTGCAGCGGGAGGAGGGGTTCAGCATGTCGAGCAGCCGCCAGCCCTCCTCCGCGCGGCCTGCCTCCAGCAGCGCAAGCGCGAGCCAGATCGCCGCGTGGGTGTACTGGCCGCCGTTTTCCCGGATGCCGGTCGGGTACGCCTTGATATAGCCTGGGTTGTGCTCCGAACGGTCAAAGGGGGGCGTGAAGAGCTTCACGATTCGTCCCTCCGGGTCGACAAGTCGGTCGAGCGCGGAATCGAGCGCCGATTTCACGCGCGAAGCGTCGGGCATTCCCGCGAAGACCGCGAAGCTCTGGGAGAGAAGGTCGATGCGGCACTCGCCGTCCCTGTGGCTGCCGAGCGGGGCGCCGTCGTCGTAGAAGGCGCGCAGGTACCAGCTCCCGTCCCAGCAGGATTTGTCGAGGTTTTGGCGCAGAAGCGCCGCCGTGCCCTTCATGAGCTCGGCGCGGAAGGCGTCCCCGCGCCCGGCGCAGAGCGGCGCGAGCCGCTCGCACACCACGGCGAGGAACATGCCGAGCCAGACGCTCTGTCCCCGCCCGCCCGCGCCGACGCCCGAAAACCCGTCGTTCCAGTCGCCGCAGCCGATCTTCGGGATGCCCTTGTCCCCGAAATTGCTTGCCCTTTCGATCGCGCGCACGCAGTGCTCGAACACCGTCGCCTTTTCCTCCGACGGCCGCACCGTCTGGTAACGCTCCTGTTCCCCCTCCGCGAGCGGTTCCCCCTCGCAGAAGGCGATCTCGAGGTCGAGCAGCTCCCGGTCGCCCGTCGCCTCGACATAGCCGCAGACGGTATAGGGCAGCCAGAGCAGGTCGTCGGAGAAGCGGGTGCGCACCCCGCGCGTCTCGCCGGGCAGCGCGTGCCACCAGTGGAGCACGTCCCCCTCGGGGAACTGCACGGCGCAGCAGCGGGTGATCTGTTCCTTCGTGATCTCCGGGTCGAGCAGCTGGTAGGCGCCCGCGTCCTGGAGCTGGTCGCGGAAGCCGTAGGCGCCCGAGCACTGGTAGAAGGCGCACCGGCCCCACAGCCGCCCCGCGAGGATCTGGTGGGGCGCGAAGGTGTTGATGAAGCGGTCGAGCGGCTCGCTCGGGGTGGAGATCGAGATCGAGCGGCGGCCGGAGCCGCCGGAGGGCGGCAGCGGCCGCCCCGCGAGCTGCGCCGCGGCCGCCTCTTCGGCGGCCGCCGCGAGGATGAAGCGGATCGATTCGCGCCGGCGGGGCGGCAGGCGCTTGCACACCACCGTGCCCGCGATGGGGTCGTTGTTGGGAAGCAGCTCCCGCGGCGACCAGTCCCCCGCGTAAAAGGCTGCGCGGTCGGTCGTATGGCTCGGGTGCCCGTCAGGAACGCGGATCGCCATCCAGGCGGGCACCTGCGTATTGTAGGGGTTGTGCAGCGTCAGGCAGCCGTCGAGCTGCCCGAACCGGATATATTTCGCCGTCTGCCGGCTGACGCCCAGCACCGGCTCGATCACATAGGCGCAGATGGCCTCCACCTCCCCGTCGCTCTCGTTTTCCAGCGTCACATCGAGAAATTTTGCGCTCCCCGCATCGGATACCGTCACGCGCACCTCCGTCGAAAGGTTCCCCGCCCGTCCCTTCCAGCGGGCCTCCTGCGGGGAAAAGAAGGCGCGCGCGCCGTCAATCAGGTCGTAAATATCCTCCCCCAGCTTCAGCAGCAGGCGTTCGCCGTCGTTGCCGGCGGCGATGTCGTTGCGCCAGGGGCTGAGCTTGCATTCGCGGGCGTTCTGCCACCAGGTGTTCCCGAGGCTCGCGTCCTGCATGAGGCACCCGAACGACGGGTTCGCCAGCACGTGGGAGAAGGGCAGCGGCGTCACCCGCTCGACGCAGAAGCCGCCCCCGAGGTAGGCCCCGCCCACCACGTCGAACCGGTCGGGGTCCTGCGGGATTTCCGCCGGCTCGGCGTGCAGGATGGGCGCGGGCCGCCATCCGGCCGGGGCGGGCTCCCGCGCGTCGGACGCGGAGGGCCGTGAGCACCTCGCGGGAGACCTCCCGCGGAATCCGGAACACCCCTTCCGGAAGCGGAATTTCCGGCGCGCCGAGCACGCAGAGGTCGAATTCCAGCCGGTGCAGCCGCAGGATCGTCCAGAGCTCGGCGTAGGCCGACAGCCGCGCTCCGTCAGGTTCGGCGTCCCAGTCGTAGAGGACGATCGGCCGGTCGCCTGAAATCCCCAGCGACCAGAGCGCGTCCTGTCCGCGGGTATTCTCCGCGAGGGCGGCCCGTGCCGCGCCGCCGCAGTCCGCGCCGAAGAGCATCTGCGGCAGCAGCCGCAGCCCGAACCGCGCGGCCATCGAATCGCCCATGAGCGGCGACGTCGCGGGGGCCGGACACTCCTCCCGCGCGGCCGCGAGGTTTCCCGCGCTCTCGGCGAGCGACGGCCCGCAGGAGAGCAGCAGCGTCGCCGCCGCCTCCCCGCGCGCCGGGATGGTGAGGGTCAGGCGGAGAGCGCAGCAGCCGTCGGGGGTGGCGGTCTCCCCGCTGAAGGGCAGTGCGTCGAAGTGCAGCAGGTTCCGGAGCCCCTCCGGATAGGGTGTCACCTCCTCCCGGCGCAGGCAGCAGTCGAACGGAATCCGTTCCGCGAGCCCCGCCGAAAGGAAAAGCCCGTCCGAACCGTCCCGGTGGCGGCGGAAGAAGCTGACCGAATCGGTGGCCGCGTCCCGCCCGCCGAGCAGGAAGAGCTTGGAGAAGGCGGGATGCGCGGCATATTCGCTGTTTTGGGCGAGCACAGGCTCGAAGTAGAAGCAGACCTGCGCGACCGCCTTGGACGCGGTGTGGTTGCGGATGGTCAGCGCGCACCGCGCCACCGGCCGGACCACGTCGAGGGTGAACCGCTGGGTGAGCTCGATCCCCCCCTTTCGCGCGTGGTAGGCCGCGCCGTCCACCGTGAATTCGCAGCGGCGCACCACCCCCTCCTGCCAGAAGGGCGCGGCCGTGGCTGAGATCGTCTCGCCGCACGCCTTCACGACGGCGAGAATCCCCTGCGGGTGGAGCAGCGGGTCGTCGGAACGGCGGGTCACGTCGCAGTCCCCGTAACGCAGCCAGCCGTCCCCCGTCTCGGAGAGCGCGTGACAGCAAAGCCCCGACGCGAGCAGGGTGCAGGCGGGCGAAAGCGGGGAAATCTCCTCCCGCACGATGGGCGCGCCTTCGGGCGCGGGTTTTTGCCGCTGGTCGTTTTCCGGTTTCATCTGGTCGTACACCACCGCATCCTTTGAAATCTTTTCCTGTAAAAACTCCCTGGCGGAGCCCATCGCGTGGTCGCGCATGAACCGCTTCTGCATGACGTTGTCGAGCAGCGCGTTCGCGCAGGCGACGATGCTCATGCCGACGTGGTGCGCCATATAGGAGCGCACCACCGCCGCGCCGCCCGCCGGAGCGCGGCCGGGCGTAAAGTCGGCCGCCTCATAGAAGCCGTACCGCCCCGCCATGCCGAGCGCCTCGAGGCGGTCGAGGTTTTTCATCCCGCCGTCGAGGTCGAAGGGCAGCGTCAGGAAGGTCGCGTAGGACGCGACGACGTACTCCCGGTCGAGCCCCCGCTTCACTCCCAGTGCCTGCACGCCGTGCGCCTTATACTGGTAGTTCAGGTGGGGGTCAAAGGCAAAGTACCCGCTCTCGCTGATCCCCCACGGCACCCCCGCGCGGCGGGCGCGCCGCTTCTGGCAGTAGAGCGCGTAGTGGAGCGCCTCGCCGAGCAGCGACCCGTCGTAGGCGGGCAGCAGCAGGTGGGGCATGAAATATTCAAACATCGTGCCCGTCCAGGAGACCGGCCCCGCGTAGGGACCGCAGCGGGACATCGCGCGCCCGAGCGCGCTCCAGTGCCTCCGCCCCGCCTGTCGGGTCGCGACCGCGTAATAGCTGGCGGTGCGCGCCTCGCTCATGAGGAAGTCGTAGTGGGAGCCGGAGGGATTGCCGTCCCGGTCGAGGCCGATCGTCAGGAGCTTTCGGCGGCGGTTGTAGAAGACGGAAAAATCCGTCCGTTCCAGCAGCGCCTCCACGCGCCCGGCGAGCTCCCCCATCCGCGGCTCCTGCCCGGCGTACTCCCGCAGCCCCTCCTTAAGCGCGACGAGCGCGCAGAGGAAGTTTCCGCTATCCACCGCCGAGACGAACGGCTCGGGCAGCACCCGCAGGTCGTCGGTCGCGTACCAGTTATAGAGGTTGCCGCGGTAGTGCTCCAGCTTTTCGACCGTCGAGAGCGTCCGGTCGATGCGGGTATAGAGCCCCTTGGTGTCGATCAGGTGCAGGTCGCGCGCCGCGAGCACCGAGAGAAGCATCATGCCGATGTTGGTCGGCGAGGTGCGCCGCGCCACCGCCTCCACCGGGGAATACTGGACGTTGTCGGGCGGCAGGTAGTGGTTCTCCTCCCCCGCGTAATCCTCGTAGAAGCGGAACATCTGCGCGCAGAGGGAGAGCAGCCGCTCCCGCTGGGCGCGGCCGGGCAGCGTTTTGACCTCCGGCGTCGGGCGGGCGGTCGCCGCCGCGACGGGCGCGTAGAGCAAAAAGAGCGCGCCGTACAGCTTGACGACGAGGCTCTGCGGCGGCGCGAAGATAAGCAGGCAGAGACCGATGAGCTCGGAAATCCAGCTCCTCCGCAGCACGGCGAGCAGTCCCGTGTCGCGCGTCTCCCCCTGCGCGGCGGTCGTCCACTGGAGCAGGTTCCTGTGGGAGAACGCCATTCGCCAGAGGGCGCGGCAGGCCGCGTCGAGAGTGACGACCGCCTGCTGGGCGGTCATGACCGTGCCGAGCAGCGCCTGCCCCAGCAGCTCGAAGACGCGCGGCAGCGTGCGCGCGAAATAGCGGCGGGTCAGCGCGAACCGGCCGCCGTTCAGGATGGCGCGCGCCGCGCCCAAAAGCGGCGCGAGCGCGCCCGAAAGGAAGGCCAGCGCGCAGAGCAGCAGCGCGGTCCCCTGCGGCAGGAAGGCCGCCGCGGCCACGCAGGAAAGCGCCGCCACCGGCGTCAGCGAGCGGCGGAGGTTGTCGAGGAGCTGGTATTTTGCGAGCGGGCCGACCGGGTTGGGGCGGCGGGAGCCGTTCAGCACGACCGTCCGGCGCAGGAAGGGCAGGTTCTGCCAGTCGCCGCGGATCCAGCGGTGCAGGCGGGTGAACCAGGAGAGCGCTGGCGGGCATCCCGTCGGTGAGCTCCACGTCGGAGAGAAGCCCCACCCGCAGGTAGGCGCCCTCCACAATGTCGTGGCTGAGCACGCGGTTTTCGGGAAACCGCCGCCCGACGACCGTATGGAAGGCGTCGATGTCGATGAGTCCCTTGCCGGAAAAGACCGTCTGCCCGAAGAGGTCCTGGTAGAAATCGCTGCACTCCTGCTCATAGGAGGAGACGCCGCCCGCGCCCGCCATGATCCTTGTAAAGTCCGTGGCCTTTGCGGATTCGAGGTCGGTGCCGATCCGGGCGGTCAGGATGCCGTAGCCGGCGGTGACGGCGTTGTGCCTGCCGATCACCGGGCGGTTGAGTGGGTGCTCCGCCGCCGCGATCAGCTGGCGCGCGCCGTCGAAGGAGAGGTTGGTGTCCGCGTCGAGCGCGATGAGGTACTTGAGGCCCCCGAGCGTCTCGCGGTCCCCCGCGAAGCAGGCTACGGGCGTCTCCCCGCCCTTCACGAAGCGGATGAATTCGATGATCGCGCCCCGCTTGCGTTCCCAGCCGCAGTAGGCGTTCTGCGTCGGGCAGTAGACCCGCCGCCGCACAAAGAGGAAAAACCGGCCGCCGTACCGGCGGTTCAGCTCTTCGATCACCCGTTTGGCGGCGTCAGTCCGGGGGCCGTCCTGCGGGCTGAAGGGCCGCCGGTCCTCTCCGAAATCCGCGAGCACGCAGAAAAAGAGATTTTCGGCGGGGTTGGAAAAGTAGAGCTGCTCCAGCCGGTCCCGCAGCCCGTCCGCCTTGTCGGCGGCGGGCAGCAGGGTCGTCACGGCGACCGCCGTCTTGGGCAGCCCGGTCAGTTCGACGCGCGGGATGTGCCCCGCCGGAACGCCGCGCATCGCCAGCGAGGAGGCCAGCACCCGTACGATCTCGACGAGCGGCAGGTACCCGAGCAGCGCGGCCGCGGGCCCGAACCCCGTCCAGAGCAGGGCGCAGAGGACGAGCGGCAGCGTCCACGAAAGGACGAGAGCCACGCGCCCGCGCCGCCGGGCGCGGACGGCGCGCGGGTCGTGGCCGAGCAGATAGTAGCCGACGTGGCGTTCCCGCTCCCCCTTCGCGTCGCCGGCGCAGATGAGGATGTCGCGCGCGACGGCGCTCTCCGCCGCGCCGGTAAACTTCGCGATGCGCGCGGCGGCCTGCCGGTAGTGCCGCCGGGACTGCTCCGCCATGCGCGGATAGACTCCGGCGGGATCCTTTTCAAAGATGCGTTCGACCGCGCTCACCGAGCGGGTGAGCGCGTCGAAATCGAGCTCGTAGACCGCCGTCAGCCCGGTGACCGCATAGGAGAGGAGGCGTTCCCTCCCTGCGGGGTCCCGCTCCCCCGCGCAGGCTTCCGCCGCCGCGTGCAGCAGGACGCATTTGAGCGCGGTATAGGTGAATTCCAGCTGCCGCTCCCCGAGCTCGGAAAGCTCGTTCGCGGCCGCGAGCGCGGCGCGGACCTCCTCCATGCCGGGCGGGATTTCCCCGTCGGCAAAGACCGCCTCGAGCTGGCGATAGAGCCCGAGCAGCGGCGCGCTATTCCGCCTGAAGCCCTCCAGGTCGAGCAGCGACTGCTTGGCGTGCGCCTCGAGCGCGTAAAAATTGTCCGAGAGCCACTGCTCCCAGCCCTCCGGCGATCTCTTTTCCCGAAGCGCGGAAAACCGCGCGCGCAGCGCGCAAAGCTCCTGCCGGAGCCGCCGCCCGATGCGGCGCGTCCCGCCGCGCGGGAGGTTCCCCGCGGCCGCGCGCACCCGTTCCTCGATCATCGTCCGTTTCGTTCCGTCCATCTGCAAACCGCCATTTCTTTTCATCGTTCGCAGATATTTTTACCAGAAGGCCCCCAAACATGCAGAAAGGGCCGCCGGGAAAACCCCGGCGGCCCGCAGGTCCGTCCGTTATTCCGCCAGCAGCGCCCTCAGGCCCGCCTCGTCGATCACCGCCACGCCCAGGCTCTGCGCCTTGGCGAGCTTGCCGCCCGCCTCCTCGCCCGCCACGACGTAGTCGGTCTTTTTCGAGACGCTGCCGCTCACCTTGCCGCCCGCCGCCTCGATCATCTCCTTGGCCTCGCCGCGGGTCAGCGACGGCAGCGTGCCGGTCAGCACAAAGGTCTTCCCGGCAAGCGTGTCCGCCGCGGGCGCCGTCTCGCAGAGCATGTTGAGCCCGAGGGCGCGGAACCGCTCGATGAGCGCGCGGTTCTGGCCGAGCGCGAAGAAATCCGCGACGCTCTGCGCCATGATGCCGCCGTAGCCATCGATCCCGGCGATCTCCTCCGCCGTGGCGGCGAGCACCCCATCCATGCTGCCGAAACGCTGCGCCAGAAGCTGTGCCGACCGCTGCCCGATGCCCGGTATCCCCAGCGCGAAGAGCAACCGCGACAGGTCGCGGGATTTGGACCGCTCGAGCGCCTCCAGCAGGTTCTGCGCGCTCTTCTCCCCCATCCGGTCGAGGGCGGCGAGCGGTTCCTTTTCCAGCGTGTAGAGGTCGGCGGCCGATTGCACGAGCCCGCTCTCCAGAAGCTGGTGGACGATCGCCGGGCCGAGGCCGTCGATATCCATCGCGTCGCGGCTGGCAAAGTGCACGAGGTTGCGCGCCACCTGCGCCGGGCAGGCCATGTTGACGCACCGAAGCACCGCCTCCCCCTCTTCCCGCTCGGCGACGCTGCCGCAGGAGGGGCAGATGCTGGAAATCTGATAGACCGGCGCGCCCGGCTGGTGGAAGGCGACCGAGACGACCTCGGGAATGATGTCGCCCGCCTTGCGCACGACGATCGTATCCCCGATGGCGATCCCCTTTTCGTTGATGAAGTCCTGGTTGTGGAGCACCGCGCGGCTCACCGTCGTGCCCGCCAGCGTGATCGGCTCGAA
>NZ_CABUCJ010000015.1 GCF_902490045.1 uncultured Anaerotruncus sp. | reverse complement strand
CCGCACCGCCCGGCCGGCATTTCTTCCGGGCGCGGGGCCGCGCGCAGACGGAATAAACCGAACGCACTTTATTGGAATGGGAGGCGACCGCCGTGGGACGGGAATCGTTCGTCAACTGGGAAAAGCGGAGCGTCATCGGCGCGCATGCCCGGCTGAAAGGAAATATCGCCTGCCCGGCGCTGGAAGTATACGGGGAAGTCGTTGGAGACGTCACGTCCGAGGGAACCGTTCTCCTGCACCCGGGCGCTAAAATCACAGGGAGCCTGCGGGCCGGACGGGTCATCCTGCGGCCGGGCGCCGTGGTGACGAAAAGTCATGGAGGCGTCATATGACAAAAAAAGACGGTCTGCCGGATTACGCGGCCCTGATGGCGGTGGGGGTGGACGCCTACCAGCTGGGCGTTCCGGAAGGCCGGTTGTTCAACTGCTATCTGGAGTCCTATATCCCGTTTTACGGGATTATGGACCTGTTCCTGCGCATCGACCAGATCCTGGACGCGCTGGACCGCCCGCAGGCGACGTTTGAGCGCCGCTGGCTGTCCGGGCGGGATCTGGACAACCTGGCGGCGAAGCCTCCCGTTTTCCTGCCGAAATCCTCCCTGGTGCGGTACTGGGAGCCGGGGGAGATCAAGAAGATTCTCACCTCCAAGACCCGCTTCTATATCCGGGTGCTCTTCCGCCAGAACGCGACCTGGCAGGGGAGCGTGGAGTGGCCCGAGGGCAGGCGCAGGATGAACTTTCGGAGCGCGCTGGAGCTGGGCGAGATGATTCTGGAAGCGCTGGAACGGATGGATAAACCCGGAAGATGGATCGCGAGGCCGGCCGCGGAAGTGGAAAAGCTCCTCCGCGACAGCCGGCAGGCCGGCGAGTGACCGCGATGGGCCGCATGAATTTCAATTCATGCGGCCCTTTTGCGCGCACCGGCATCCACGCGGAACGGATTGAAACCGGGGCGGGGATGTGATAAGCTGGAGAAAACGGGGGAGGACGAAATTTTCCTCCCGGAAGGAGCGCGGAGGAGATGGACATTCTGGAGAGGGACCGCGCGGGACTGCCCGTCTCGCTGGATGATCCCGACTACGGCATCATCAATGATATCATCCGGGAGGCCCACCGGCTCTCCGCGGAGCTGAACACGGGCTGCCACACGCCGGAACAGGTGCGCGCGTGGTTTTCCAGGCTCACCGGGACGCCGGCCGACGAGACGCTGCGCCTCTGTCCGCCCTTTTACGCGGGATTCGGGAAAAACATCCGGGTGGGACGCCGCGTCTTTATCAACACCGGCTGCACCTTCATGGACCGCGGCGGCATCGAAATCGGGGACGACGCGTTTATCGGGCCGAACGTCAGCCTCATCACGACCAACCACGCGGCCGACCCGGAGATGCGCCGGTGCACGATTTCGCGGCCCATCCGCCTGTGCGGGAACGTCTGGATCGGCGCGGGCGCGATCGTGCTGCCCGGCGTCACCGTGGGGGAAGACGCGATCGTCGGCGCGGGCGCCGTGGTGACGAAAGACGTGCCGCCGGGCGCCGTGGTGGGCGGAAATCCGGCGCGGCTCATCAAGTTCCTCGGGAAAGCCGGGAAGGCCGAAAGTTGACCGTTTCCCCGCGCGAAGCGGCCGGGGTTTCCGCAGCCTTTCTTGACGGGAGGGGCGCAATCAAGTATCATAAAAAAGGATATCCGCTTTTCAGCCGCGGAGGAAAGGTCGGGTTGCATTGGAAAATCGAACGGACGGGCATATCCGGCGCCATGAGGAGGCCAAGGCTCTCGCCAGCCGCTTGATGCACATGCATTACTGCGACGGCGACGCCGAGGGCGTGGCCGCCTTTTTTGCGCCGCAGTTCACCTGGCTGGGCGCGGGGGAGGAGCAGTACCTCGCGGACCGCGGCGCGGCGGTGGAGATGTTCCGCCGGTTTGGCGGCGCCATTCCCCGCTGCGACATCCGGGACGAGGAATACGACGTGATTGAGCCGGCGCCGGGGGTCTATGTGGTGACGGGGCGGATGTGGATCTCCACCGCGCCCGGTGTGGAGATGTACCTGAAGGTGCACCAGCGGGTGACCTTTGTCTTCCAGGAGACGCGGGACGGCCTGCGCTGCGCGCATATCCACTGCTCCAACCCCTATCAGGAGATGGTGGAGGAGGAGCTTTTCCCCGAAAAGGTCGGCCGCCAGTCCTATGACTTTGTGCAGGAGCGGCTGGCCATGCTGGAGGCGCAGACGCTCCAGCAGAACCGCCAGATGGAAGTGGTCATGAGTTCGATCGCCGGAGGGCTGAAGATCAGCAGGGACGACGAGACCTATTCCTTTGCCTTTGTCAGCAGGGAGGCGGCCGCGCTGTTCGGCTACTCGGTGGAGGAATTTATGGAGGCGAGCGGCGGAAGCGCCGTGGGGGCCGTCTATCCGCCCGACCTTGAGCACGCGCTCGCCGACTGCGCCGAGGCGTTCCGGGACGGCGGCCTCTCCTATTCGACCCGTTACCGGGTGCGCTGCAAGGACGGCAGCCTCAAATGGATCATCGACAGCGGAAAAAAGGCCCTGGACGCGGAGGGCAACTGGATGGTCAACAGCCTCTACCTCGATGTGACCAAGGCAGAGGAGGACTCCCAGCGCCTCCGGGAACAGACCGCGCTGCTTACCAGCATCTACGACACCGTCCCCTGCGGGATCATCCGTTTTGTCCGCCGCAGGAGCGGGGCGTGTGAACTGATCTCCCTCAACCGGGCGGCGCTCACCCTGCTGGGGTACGACAGCATGGAGGAGGGCCTGCGCGACTGGCACGGCGGCGTGCTCGGCGCGGTGCTGGAGGAGGACCGCGTCATGCTGCTGAAGACCTACCTGCTGCTGCATGAGGCGGGGGACCGCCAGGACCGGGAATACCGCGTGCGCTGGAGGGACGGTTCGATCCACTGGCTGGAGGGCACCAATATGATCGTTGGCCGGACGGAGGAGGGGGATGCGGTCATCCAGCGCACCGTGGTCGACATCACGCCGCGCAAGGCCCTCCAGCAGCAGCTCGAACAGGAGCAGGAGATGTACCGCGTGGCCATGGAGTCGAGCTCCGACACGATGTTCGAATACCTCGTGGATTCCGATGTTTTCGTCAGCTACGAGCCGCAGCGCGGGCAGGGGATCATCCGCCGGGAGCTTCACGATTATTCGCGGCTGCTGCGGGACGAGAAATTCATCCACCCGGAGGACGCGCCGGCGGCGCTGGACAACATCTGCGGCGGGCGGAGCGAGGTGTTCGAGGTGCGGGTCGTCACGTCCGGGGCCGGTCCCGGCGAGTACCGCTGGCACCGGGTGAGCAGCCGCCCCATCCTGCGGGAAGGGCGGCTCCGCCGGGTCGTGGGCACCATCCGGGACATCCACAGCATGAAGGAAGCGCTTTTGGAAAACAGCGAACGCCTGCACATGAGCCAGTCGGCCCTGCAGGCGATCAGCGGCGTGTACGTGAGCATCTTCTACGTCAACCTGACCGCGGACGAGTACTACGCCGTGCGCCTGCCGCGGGCGCGCGACGCGATGGCGTTCCCGCGCACCGGCAGCTATACCGGGGATTTGTGCGGAGGCCTGCTGCCCCATGTGGCGGAGGGGGACCGCCCCCGCGTGGCGCGGCTGTGCGACAGGGAACGGCTGCTCGGGGCGTTTTCGCAGATCAGCGGACACACGGAGGCGGAGTTCCACAGGAATGCGCCGGACGCCGCCGCGCCGCCCTGGCTGCGTCTGGAAATCCATCCGGTTTCGACGGAGAACGCGGAGACCAGAACCGCCATCGTCACCCTGCGCAACATCAGCGGGGAGAAGCTGCGGGAGCTGGAGCGTCAGGCGGAGGAAAAGGCGGCCAAGCAGGCGCTGGAGGAGGCGTACGAGGGCGCCCGGAAGGCGAACCACGCCAAATCGGAGTTTCTCTCCCGCATGAGCCACGACATCCGCACGCCGATGAACGCCATCCTCGGCATGACCTCCATCGCGGAAAAGCAGCTGAACGACCCGGACAGGCTCGCCGACTGCCTCGAAAAAATCCGCATTTCGGGCAGCCACCTGCTGGGGCTGATCAACGAGGTGCTGGACATGTCCAAGATCGAGTCGGGCAGCGTGAGCCTCAGCGAGAACACCTTCCTGATCAGCGACACGCTGAACACCGTCATGCAGATCATCCGCTCCGACGCGGAAAGCAAGGGTCAGCAGATCGCCCTGCGCTCCGACCTGCGAAACGACGCGGTTCACGGGGATTTCATGCGGGTCCAGCAGATCCTGCTGAACCTGCTGTCCAATGCGGTGAAATATACCGGGACGGGCGGACACATCTCCCTGACGGCGGAGGAACGGCCGTCGGGCCGCAGCGGGGTCGGGTGCTTTGAATTTACCGTGGAGGACGACGGCATCGGCATGCCGCCCGAGTTCCTGGATAGGCTGTTTACCCCGTTCGAGCGGGCGAAGGATGCCCGCGTGAGCGAGGTTCAGGGGACGGGGCTGGGGCTTGCCATCACCCACAACCTGGTGCAGATGATGAACGGCAGCATCCGGGTGAAGAGCCGGCTGGACAAGGGCACCCGGTTCGTCGCGACCGTCTTCCTCAAGCTGGCGGGGGAGGAGGCGCGGGAGGCCGGAGCCTGCGGCGGTCCGTCCGCGCGGCAGGGGGATGTGTTCCCCTCCGGCACGCGGCTTCTTCTGGTGGAGGACAACGACCTCAACCGGGAGATCGCCCGGGAGCTTCTGGGGATGGCCGGGCTGGAGACCGTCTGCGCCGAAAACGGCAGGCAGGCGGTGGACCTCTTCGCCTCCCAGCCGCCGGGCACCTACGCCCTCATCCTGATGGACATCCAGATGCCCGTCATGGACGGCTATGAGGCCACGCGGGCGATCCGGAAGCTGGGCGGGGAGGGGCGGCCGGACGCCGCGGAGATTCCCATCATCGCGCTCACGGCCAACGCCTTCGCCGACGACGTCTACCGCGCCCGGCAGGCGGGCATGAACGAGCATGTGACCAAACCGCTGGAGATCGACCGGCTGCTCGAGACCCTGCACCGCTGGATCGGCTGAACGAGCTGCCCGGACGGCATAAAAGGGGCCGCGTGAACGAATCCGTTCACGCGGCCCCTTTGGGTTTCTGTTTTCCGGGTTCAGAGCGTCTCCCGGTCGGACAGGAGCAGCAGGCGCAGAAAGCTGCCGGTCAGATAGAGCGCGAAGTCGGCCTCGACGGCGTTCGCCGAGTCGTCATGCTTGACGTGCTCGTTATGGAATTTGGCGTAGTAGGTGAGCAGGGTCGTGTAGAGTTTGCGCAGCTCGGCCGACAGCCCCCGGTCGGCCAGCTCGCCGCCGATCAGGGAGAACTGGTTTTCCAGCGACTTTTCGTTCTGGTAGCGCTGCTTGCAGAAGAGCTCCAGCGAGAGCCGCAGGCAGTCGAGCGCCTTGCGGGTCCGGTCCCCGTGCAGCAGGAGCCCGAGGGCCTCCCGGTACTGCTCCTGCGCCTTCGGGTAGCCGTCGAGCCAGCCGAGCACGTCGAAGACGAGCGCCCGGTCGAGGAACGGCTCGGTCGCGGGGTAGAAGGCGTACCGGCCGCCCTCCAGCCTGCAGAGCGCCGCGCCGATTCCCGAGAGCTTGAGCGCCTCCGCGATTTTGAGGGCAAGCTGTTTTTTCTGCTTGTCGCTGCGCCCCGCGCTGGCCAGCAGGCGCTCGAGAACCTGCATCCAGAGATAGAGGTCGGATTCCTCCCGAATCTTGAGATCCTCCAAAAGACTGCACAGGTTGGACAACTGAAAACACATATACAGCTCATCCCGGCAGGGTGCCCCGAGAAGGTAGCAGATATCCATGTAATCCGCCAGAAAGTCCTCGGAATCCCCATAGTATTCGGTAAGCGCGGAGATGCAGCGCATCTGGAATTTCTCATAGCCGTCCGTCCCACCCGCGTCCGGAAACCGCAGCAGGAAGGATTCCCTGCGCTTCATCCGTTCGGAGTGCTCGCCGTCCGCCAAAACCTGCCGTACCTTTCCGCCCATGAAAGCCACCCGCCCTTTGGAAGTTACTGGTACCAAAATCATACCATGCGGGCCCCGCAAATGCAAGCTCCCGCGCGCCGGGATGCGAAGGGGCCCCGCGGAAGTTCCGCGGGGCCCGGATGTAAAAACGCCGGTTATTCGCTGAAGTGCCGGTAGAGGAAGTAGCCTCCGGTTCCGGCCCCTGCCGCGATGAGCGCGATCACCAGCACGACCGCCCAGGGGGCGAAGCCCCTGCCCGCAGGCTTTTCCTCCGGTTCGCTGACCTCGGGAACCGCCTCGGGGACCGGTTTGGCGGTGACCTGCCGGTTGTCCTCCTCCTCGTCCGGTTCGCTCTCCTCCGGTTCCGGCTCGGAGACGGCGCCGCCCGTCGAACCGCCGGCGCTGCCGCCGCCATAGTTGACGGGGAGGGTCACCGGCGTGTAATCCTGCGTGCCGCCGCCGGTGATCGGGTTGACCTTGTACTGCTCCTCATAGGTGTCGTCGTCCCAGTCGTATTCCATCTCGTAGCCGGTATCGAGGTCGAGCTCGGTGTCGGAGATGATGTAGGTGCCGAGCTGGCGGGTCCGGATGGTCCAGCCCTCGATGGCGTAGGCGTCGTCCGAATAGGTGAACCGGTCGGTCACGTCCTCCAGGTCGCCGTATTTGTCGACCTGATAGATGTAGACGTCGCGCGGGTCTGGGTGGTAGTCGTCGTCCTCATCCCACGGGATGCCCAGCGTCAACCATGCGCGGGAGGTGCTGGGGATTTCCGGGTTGCCGATGAAGTTGTAGAACCAGAGGTCCGCGTCCACCGGGTCGCCGTAATCGGTGTAGATGTCGATGTCCGCCTTGGTGGAGAGGCGCGCGTAGAACGCCTTGGCGTTGTCGTCCGCGTAGTATTCCAGCGCGGCGCGGTCGTCGCCCCACACAAAGGTGTTGTACTCGTTGGATTCGGGATCGATGTAGATGCGGTCGCCCACGTCCGCTTCCTCGTCCGAACCGCTCTTCTTGGTGTTTTCGATCCACATCGTGAGCTCGAGGGTCGCGGTGTCGCCCGCCTGCCAGGGGCCACCCCTGGAGGCGTCGAGCGTCTTGCGCGCCTTGAAGGTGATGGTGGCGCGGGCTTTTTTCTCCTCGGTGGCGGTCGAATCCTTGAGCACCACCTTGAGGTAGCTGCCCCGAACGCCGTCCTCCTTCAGCCGCTTTTCATCCACCTGGGTGATCGAGCTGATGAGGCTCCTGCCGTCCCCGTCCCTGTCGACCGACAGGCGGAAGAGGTCGTCGTCCGCGAGCTGGCTGGCCAGCGCGGTGGGAACGGGGGAGAGGCGGCTGTCGAGCGTCGTGGGCAGGTCGTAGCCGGATTCCCCGAGCTTGATGTAGAAAGTCTGGCCGGGGGTGACGCCGTCCAGCACCAGCCTGCCGTCGCTCGAGATCGCGCGGATGTTGAAAGCGTCGCCGTCCTTATCCTCGAGCGGCGCGCCCTCCTCGTCCTGCACGGCGATGGGCGCGTGGACCCGTCCGACGCTGCTGGGAGTGAGCGGAACCGCCGAAAGGACGCCGGTCAGCGAGAGGTCCCCGTCCACGGCGATTGTCATCAAATCGCCCGAACGGAGCGGGGAGCCGATGTCGCCGCCGTTGTTCCTGACCTGGAGCTGGCTGCCGAGGCTCATATCCCGCACCTTGAACGTGACCAGGGGGTTGTTGTCCAGCTCGGCGCAGACATAGCCGGCGCCCTTCTCCGAGAGGGTGGTGAAGCTGTCCGTGCCGTTGGAATTCTTATAGAAGGCGCCGGACACAGTGACGGTCGCGTTCGGGACGTCGGTGAGCGTCACCCTTCGGTACTGCGCGAAGACGGGGGTGATCGCTGTGACCGGGTGGTCTATCTTCACGTCCACGCCGTTATTGCTGAACTGGCTGTAGGTGGTGGTTCCCGCCGCCGCGCCGCCCGCGACCGCGAGGCTCTTGAGGAAATAGCCGGCCGGCGGCTCCGCCTTGATCGTGACGGTGCTGTCGAGCGGCACGGTGCCGCCGCTCGTGACCGCGCCGCCGCCCGAGGCGACGGTGATCGCGCCCTTGCCCGAAGCGGGCGCGGTCCAGATGACCGACGGGTTGCTCGGGTCGTCCTGGTAGGCGACGGAAAGCGCGGTGATGTCCGCTTTCACATGCTCGACCGTGACGCTGCTTTCCCCGGCGGCGGGCGTGTAATCCTTCGGGGCCGCCTCGCCGTTTCCGGCGACGGTGACCTTTTCAAGCAGGCGGCCCGCAGGCGGCGACACTTCAATGGTGACCGTGCTGTCGTAGGGCACGTCGTCACCGATGGAAATGCCGACCCCGCCCGACTTCACAGCGATCGTGCCCGCGGAGGGGGCCTCCCAGCTGATCTTGGGCCGGATCTCGCTCACCGTGGGGGTGATGGCGGTGATCTCCGCCCGCGCGGAAAGAATCTGGAAGCTGCCGTCCGCGCCGGGCGTGTAGTCCTTGGGGTTCGCCTCGCCGTTGCCGGCGACGGTGACCTTCTCAAGCTTTTTCCCGTCGGGTACGGAAACCGCGACGGTCAGCTTACTGTTCAGGGGGACGGTGAGGCTGCCGGTTTCATCGGCGGTCCCGCCGTCCGGCGTGACCTTGACGGTGACGCCGGATTCCGGGGCGGGGTTCCACTTGACCTGCACGTCGGTCGAGACGAGCACAGCCGCGACCTTGAGGGAACCGCTGAGGATGTCCTCCGCCGTGACCGTGTAACCGAACGCGTTGTCTCCGCTCTTGGCGGCGGCTTTTCTGTTGACGGTGACCGACTGGACCGCCTTCCCGGTTTCCGCCGGCGTGACGGTGAAGGTGAGAGCGTCGCCCTCGGTCACGGCGCCGGCGCTCTGGAGGGACGCGCCGCCCCTGCCGACGGCGACCGAAGCGCCCGCGGCGGCGGAGGCGTCCACCGTCACCGGCGCGGAGACGATGAAAGCGGGTTCGATGACGATGTCGTTCAGGTCGTCGGCCTGGACGGTATAGCTGGCGGTGCTGCCGGTGACCGCCGCCGCGCCGCCGTTGACCGCGACGGATTTGAGCCGGTATTTTTCGCCGGGCGCGGCGGTGATCGTAAGGATGTCGTCCGCCTTGAGCGCGAGCGCGCCCGAGAGGGTCCCGGCGGCGTCGACGGACACGCCGTTGACGGCCGAGATCATGCCACCCTCAGCGGGCTGAAGGACAGTGACCTGCACTGTGGGGATTCCGTTGGAACCCTCATTGCCCGGCTTCGAACCTCCACTGGAGTCGGAAGCAGGCTTCTCCGTAAAGACGGCCTCGGCGGAAACCGCCCCGTTCACCGTAAAGGAATAGGGGGTTTCGGAAATCTGCGCGCCGTCGATCAGGAAGTGGCTGAAGGTGTGCGTTTCATCCGCCTGCGCAGTCAGCACGACCTGCGTGCCGGCAGTCACTCGCCCGGCCAGGGGCGCGCCCGTCTTATCGGACACCGAGGCGCTGCCTCCCGCTCCCGCCGTAACGGACACGGGATAGGTCTCGGGGGCCTTTTCCGGGAAGGTGGCTGAGACGGTCACGTCGCCTCGTACCTCCATCGTATGGGTGGCGCTTCCGACGTCCGTGCCGTTTACAACGAGCGCGCCGAAGGCGTGCCCCCCGTCCGGCTCGGCGGTGATCGTAATCTTCGCGCCGTCCGCGACAATCCCGGAGGCGTCGACGCCGCTCACACGGATGCTGCCGCCGCTGTGCGCGCCGACCGTCACCGTGTGGGTGACCGGCTTGGCGGTGAAGAGGGCGGAAACGGCGGCGTCCTTCGTGACCGCAAAGGTGTAGGGGTTGCCGTTTACGGGCACGTTGTCCACAAGGAAATGGGAGAACTCATAATTTTCGTCCGCCCTGGCGGTGAGGGTGACGCTGCCGCCGGTCGGAACCGCGCCGCTCGCGCCGAGCCCGGACGCGGAGATCGTGCCGCCCTGCGCCTGCCGGACGGTTACGGTGTGGGTGAGGACGGCAAAGCTCGCGTCGATCCGCAGCCCGTTGGCGGCCTTGACCGTACCCGCGCCGTTCAGGGTGGGGTCGGGCGTGCCGACGGGCAGGCCGGTCACCGTCAGGGCGGCCAGCGTGTGGGACGCGTCGGGCAGGGCGGAATAGACGACGTCGCTGCCCGCCGGAACGGTCACCGTGTGGGGCAGGGGCAGGCCGTCGGGCCCTGTCGTCACGGGCTCTGCCGCGGTGTGTGGGACGTTGTTGATCGTCAGGGTGCCGCCCTCCGCCACGCTGTAGGTGATCGTGACCTTGGGGGTTTCGTCCTCCCCTTCGACGGCGAGCGCCGCGAGGGAGAGATAGCTGCATGCGATCGTAAGCGCGAGCAGCATGGATAGGAGCCGTTTCATAAGCGTTCCTCCCGGTCAGGTTTTGGGGCTGCTGTCAATCCTTGCCTTCTGTTTTAATAGTAGCGGATTTGCGGCCTTTTTGTCGCGCTTAATTGTGAACATTCTGTGAATTTTGGGCGATTTGACCAAATTCGGGCCCTCGACGGAAAATTGGGGGTACGGATTGCGAAAATTAGAATTTCTGCTACAATAAGGAAAACGGACAAATTGGGACTGTGGGTGGCTGGAGGATGAAACATCGGAAAACAGGGTTCCTGCGCAGGCTGGTGCTGACCTATTCGGCCTTCCTGCTGGTATTCATGCTGGTGCTGGTGGGCGCGGCCTACCAGTACGTGGTCGGCGTGAGCGAAAAGACCGCCGCGATCAACCAGACGCAGTTGCTCGACAAGATGGTTTCGCAGGTGGACGCCTACCTCTCGGAGATGGACCAGATGGCCCAGCAGGTCAAATCGGACCCCCGCATCATCAATATTTTCAACCGCCTCCAGCAGGACGCCAGCCGGGAGAACTACTTCGATGTAAACATCATGGACAGCATCGACATCGCCAGCGTGCTGACCTCCCACAACGGCCCGAGCATGCCGATCTGGCGGATCAGCGTCTACAACCAGCACGGGGATTTCATCAGCGCGGGCGCGAGCGTCAACCCCGAAAGCCGGGTCTCCGAGACGCTCTATGAAACCGACGTTGGCGCGCAGATGCGCGAGCTGATCGACGGCCGGGCCGGGTACCTGCTGCTTCCGCCCCAGAAGGACCGCTGGTCGGGCACCTATAAGGCACGGTACACCTCCCTGCTGCGGCCGGTCACCAATTTCTACTCCAAGGAGGTCTACGGCATCGTCGAGATCCAGCAGGGGGTCGACCAGCTCGAGAGCTACCTCGCGCTCGACGTGCTGACCGATACGGTCGTCTTCCTCTTCGACGCGGAGGGCAATCAGATTCTTCCGGCCGACCGGGCGTACAGCGACCTGGAGGAGCGGGACTACTACGTCACCGCCAAGCTGTCCGACCAGTACGGATGGCGGGTCGCGCTCGCGCAGGACAGGCGCTCGATGATGCGGCCCTATCGCTCGATGACCGTCTACCTCTTTATCGGCAGCCTCGTGACGATCGTGCTGCTCATCCTTGCGGTCTACCTCATCTCCAAGCGGATTTCCGCGCCGCTCATCCGGCTGAGCGACGAGGTGCGCAAAATTTCGATCGATTCGATCCAGGCCGACCTCGTCCCCGACGAGAGCATCGACGAGGTGCGGGAGCTCAACGCCGCCTTCCAGTCGATGCTCAAAAAGATGAACGATTCGGTCGCCTGCGAGCAGAAGGCCTACCTGCTCGCGCTCCAGTCGCAGATGAACCCGCATTTCCTCTACAATTCCCTCTCCACGATCAGCAGCATGGCGATCGAGGCGGGGGAGGACCGCATCGCCGACACCTGCGAGCGGATTTCCCAGATGCTGCGCTACAGCAGCTCCTACAGCGCCGGCGGCGCGACGCTCGGCAGCGAGATCGAAAACGTCCGCAACTACCTCGAGCTGATGAAGCTGCGCTATGAGGAGTATTTCGATTACGACCTCTCGCTCGACGAGCGGCTCGAGGGGATGCCGATTCCCCGGCTGATCATCCAGCCGATCGTCGAGAACTGCTTCGAGCACGCCTTCAAGCAGGCGGAGCCCCCCTGGCGGGTGAGCGTCACCTCGCGCATCGAGGGGGAGCGGTGGTGTATCTCGGTGGCGGACAACGGCTCGGGCTTTGCCGACGGGGAGATCGAAGAGCTCGAACGCAAGGTCGCCCAGTACAGCGAGGATCTGCCCGCCAATTACAGCGAGCTCAAGATCGGCGGGCTTGGGCTTGTGAACACGATCATCCGGCTCAAGCTCTCGGCGGGGGAGAGCGTCGGGTACCGCATCGAGCGCAATTTCCCGCAGGGCACGACCGTGACGCTCAGCGGCGGACTGAGCGCGAAATGACGGCGCAATCTGTCCTCTTATAACAGACAAAAGGCCCGGTTTCCGGCAAACGGAAACCGGGCCTTTTTGTGCTGTTTTGTGTATCCAAACAGTTCTGAATTGTTCATTTACTAATAAACTGGTGAACATTACAATAAAAACAGAAACAGGTGGAGCGGATTGCGGGAACGGCCGCCAGACAGAAAAGCGAGGTGCGAAAACAATTGGCTATCATCGAGATACGCAATATCAGCAAGTCGTTTCCCGGCGTCAAGGCGTTGTCGGACGTGAGCCTCTCGATCGAAGAGGGGGAGGTCCACGCCATCGTCGGTGAAAACGGCGCGGGGAAATCCACGCTGATGAAGATTCTCGGCGGAATGTACCAGGCGGACAGCGGGGAGATTTTCATCCGCGGAGAGAAACAGGAGATCCATTCGATCCAGGACGCGATGAAGGCGGGGGTCAGCGTCATCTACCAGGAGCTGAACCTTATGCCGGAGCTCACCGTCGCGGAGAACATCTTCGCGTCCGGCCTGCCGGTGCGCGGCGTGATGCTGGACATCCGGACGATGAACGCCCGGGCGCAGGAGCTGATCGACAGCATGAGCCTGTCCCTCAAGCCGACCGACATGGTCGGGATGCTCAGCGTCTCCCAGCAGCAGATGGTCGAGATCGCCAAGGCGGTCTCCCATGAATCGGACATCATCATCATGGACGAACCGACCGGCGCACTCAACAACCAGGAGGTCGACGTCCTCTACGCCCTCATCCGGAGGCTCCGGGAGAACGGGAAGACGATCCTCTATATCTCCCACCGCCTCAAGGAGATTTTCGACCTGGCCGACCGGGTCTCGATCCTGCGGGACGGCCAGTACGTCGCCACCAGAAAGACCGGCGAGCTCACCCACAACGACCTGGTCAAGCTGATGGTCGGCCGGGAGGTGGACCAGTACTACAAATCCTCCGGGCACGAGCTCGGGGAGACGGTGCTCGAGGTCAAAAACCTCACCCGTGCCGGGATGTTCGAGGACGTGAGCTTCAGCGTGCGCGGCGGCGAGCTGCTCGGCGTGGCAGGCCTCATGGGCTGCGGACGTGAGGAGATCGTCAAGGCGGTCTACGGGCTCATCCGCCCGGACGGCGGCACGGTGGCCCTCAATGGGCGGCAGCTCCAGATAAAGGGGCCGCTTCAGGCGATCCGGGACGGTATCGGGTTCGTCACCGAGGACCGCAAGAGCGCGGGAATCTTCGCGCTGATGACGGTGCGGGAAAACCTCACGATGAACATCCTGCGGTCGATCTCCCGCTTCGGGCTCATCAGCGCCGCGAGGGAGCAGGAGCTGCTCGAAAACTACAAGAGGCGCATGAACATGAAATTTTCCTCCCCGGCGCAGCGGATTGTCAACCTTTCGGGCGGAAACCAGCAGAAGTTCCTTCTGGCGCGGGCGCTGGCGAGCGACTGCAAGGTGCTGATCATGCTCGAGCCGACGCGCGGCATCGACGTCGGCGCGAAGGCGGAGATTTACGAGCTGCTTGAGGAGCTCGCGAAGTCGGGGCTGGCGATCATCGTCGTCTCCTCCGAGCTTCCGGAGATCATCAGCATCTGCCACCGCACGCTGGTCGTCTTCCAGGGCCGGATCACCGGCAACCTCTCAAAGGCGGAGATGGACGAGGTCACGATCATGGAGTGCGCGACCGGAACGTCGGAAAGATTGGACGGTGACGGAATATGAACGACAGGACGAAAAGATTTTGGTCGTGGTGGGACCGCTTCGGCATCCTTGCCATCCTGCTGGCCGTGGGGCTGGTCTTCCTCGCCCTCAACGCGAGGATCGTATCGGTCTCCAACCTGACCACCGTGCTCTCCCGCTCGGCCACGACGGGCATCGCGGCGGCGGGCATGACCTTCGCCATCTGCGCGGGCGGCTTCGACCTCTCGGTCGGCTCGATCCTCTCGCTGGTCACCTGCGTGGTGGCCATGAACATCGCCAACATCGGCATGTGGCCGAGCATCCTGCTGGCGCTGCTCGTCGGCGTGCTCTGCGGCGTGGTCAACGGGCTTATCATCACGAAATTACATATCCAGACCTTCGTGGCCACGCTGGCCACCCAGCTCGCCTTCAAGGGCGCGGCGCTCGTCTACAGCAACGGCAAGCGGGTGCTCATGTCGAAAAACAAGGAGATCAAGATCTTCTCCACCTCCAGCGTCCTCGGCATCCCGGTGCAGGTGATCCTGGTGGTCGCGGTCTTTGTGATCGCCTACCTCGTCTACCGCCACACCCGCTTCGGCGTCAAGACCCGCGCGATCGGCTCCAACGAAGCGGCCGCCCGTGCGAGCGGCATCAACGTCGACCGCACCCTCATCGCGGTCTTCGTCGTCACCGGCCTGACCGCGGCCTGCGCGGGCGTGCTCCAGTCGTCGCGGCTCGCCACCGGCAGCGCGATCATCGGCGATGGCTTCGAGCTCGATGTCATCACCTCGGTCATCCTCGGCGGCACGGCTCTCTCGGGCGGCAAGGGGAACATCTGGGGCTCCTTCATCGGGGCGCTGCTCCTCTCGCTCATCCGCAGCGGCCTCAACATCCTAGGGGTCGACGAGGCGTTCCAGAAGCTGGCGATCGCGGTCGTCCTGCTCTTCGCACTGTCGATCAGCGGAATCAAAATCATTACCCAGGAGGCGGCGAAATGATGAAGAAGAAATTACAGATCAATTTCGGCGAGCTGGGTATCCTCTACGCGCTGCTCATCTTCTGGCTGATTCTCATCGTCTTCAGCCCCAACTTCCGGAACATCTCGGCCTTCCAGAACATCGTCCGCGAGGCCTCCTTCACCGGCATCTGCGGCGTGGGCATGACCTTTGTCATCATCAGCGGCGACCTCGACCTGTCGGTCGCCTCGCAGGTCGCGCTCTGCTCCTGCGTGCTGACCCTGCTCCTCCCACAGATGGGGGTGTTCCCGTCGGTCCTCCTCATCCTGCTGCTCGGCGCGGCGCTCGGGACCTTCAACGGGATTCTCATCGCCAGGATGAAGATCCCCGCCTTCATCGCGACGCTCGCCATGATGTTCGGCTACCGCGCGCTCGCGCAGATCGTAAACGCCACGCCGGTCGTCGTCGAGAACAGGCTCTTCAAGCTGATGTCCACGAGCTACCTGGCGGGCGTCCCGGTGCCTTTCATCGTGATGGTCATCTGCGGCGTGATCGGGACCGTCATCCTGCGCAAGACCGCGCTCGGCCGCCACACGCTGGCGATCGGCAACTCCCACGAGGCGGCGCGCATCGCAGGCATCAGCATCCCCCGGACGCAGATCCTTATCTACCTGATGGTCGGCCTCTTTACGGCGGCCGCCTCGATCATGATCACCTCCTACCTCGGCTCCTCCAACTACGGCATGAAGGACGGGTTCGAGTTTACCGTCATCTCGGCGGTCGTGCTGGGCGGCACGGCGCTCGTCGGCGGCAAGGGGAGCATCTTTACCACCGCGGTCGCCGCCATCTTTCTGGCGACCATCAAGAGCGGAATGGACGCCTTCCAGATTCAAAGCTACATGCAGCGCATTATCGAGGGCGTCATCCTGATATTCGCATTTTCCATCAACGGCATCCGCGCCTACGTCAACGACTTCCTGGTCAAGTCCCGCTCCCGCAGGGAACTGGACGAACGGCGGCGCGGAAGCGCGGCGGGCGCCTGAAGCCGCGCAGTTTACCGGGAAGGAGGGATGCGCGCCCGGCGTGACCTGTTCATCCGTTGGAAAACAACCGAGAAAACAAAATGAAAAGATTGGGAGATGGATTATTCATGTTAAAGAAGACCCGAATCCTCGCGCTGGTACTCTGTTTTGCAATGGCGGTTTCCCTCGCGGCCTGCTCGTCCGACAGCGGCGCGGCCCCGGCCCCGAGCGCGGCGGCCCCTGCGGCTCCCGCTGCGTCCGCCGACGAAGCTCCCGCCGAAGCCCCGGCTGAGACGGCCGGCCTCAAATTCGGCTGGTCGGTCTACGACAACCAGCAGGAGTTCTTCCAGAGCATGACCGCCGGCGTCGAGGAAAAGGCCGCCGAGCTGGGCATCCAGGTCATCCTCCACGACCAGCAGAACGACGAGACCGAGATGGTCAGCGGCGCGACCCGCCTGATCAACGACGAGGGCGTCGACGCGCTCGTGATCTCCCCCTGCAAGCCCGAGGCGCTCAGCTCGATCGTCGAGCTCGCCAAGCAGAAGAGCATCCCCGTCATCATCTGCGACATCGGCGACGGCGGCACCGATAAGGACGCCATCATCGTTTCCGACATGTACGGCGGCGGCCGGATGGCCGGCAAATACGCCCTCCAGCTGCTCGAAGCGGCAGGCACCGCCAGCAGGAACTACGCCGTCATCCGCTGCGAGGCTTCCGCGGTCTACGCCGCGCGCCGCCCCGAGGGCTTCAAGGACGTCATGAACGAGGCGGGCTACACGATGGTTCAGGAGCTCACCGCCGACAGCGATCAGACCAAGGGCTATGAGGCGATGCAGGACATCCTCGCCGCCAACCCGGACATCGCCGCGGTCTTCGCCGCCAACGACCCGATGGCGCTGGGCGCGATGGAAGCGCTTCAGGAAGCGGGCCGCTCCGACGTGCTCCTCTTCGGCTTCAACGGCGACGCGGGCGCGCTGGAAGCGATTGCGGCCGGCACCATGCAGGGCACCGTCGCGCAGGACCCGAAGGGCATCGGCGCGCTGGGCGTCGAGCTGGCGAACACCATGTGCACCGGCGGCTCCCTCGCCTATGACGACGCGACCAACAAGGAAATCTTCGCGGCCGTCCAGATGATCGGCAAGGACGGCGAAGTCCTCACCGACATCACCGCCGACTGATCTCACACGACACGCAAAAAGGGATGGGGGCTAACGCCCCCATCCCTGAACCTGTTTAAATATTCTCCCGTAGAGCTAACGCCCTCATCCCTGCCGCCGTTTCATTCGGGCGTCTAGTAGACGGACTTCCATTCGCCGATGTTGTCCGGATCGAACTTGACCGGGTCCCCCAGCAGCAGCTCGGTGCCGCCGTCCTCCGCGTCGACCACCACCCGCAGTCCAAGCCGCCCGGCGGTGAGGTTGTCGCCCTCCCTGCCGGTGATCCGGCCGGTCGCGAGCCCGTCGGCGGCGTAGGCGCTGAGGTAGCCGAGGTCGATGGGGTTCCAGAGGTACATCCACGGACAGCTGCCCGACTCGATGTAGGGGGCGATTTCGGAGGGCAGCCCCAGACCGGTGAAGAGCACGGGGGACTCCTCCTCCCGGAGTGTCCGGCCCACGGCGAGCATCCCCACGACGCTCGGGCAGATGATCACCTTGAGGTCGGGGTTTTCTTCGAGCAGGCGCAGCGTCTCCTCGCGGGATTTTTCGGATTCATCGTCCCCGTAAGCCACGGGCAGCAGCTCAAAGTCCGCGTAGACCGACGGGTTCTGCTCGACCTCCCGCTGCATCCATTTGATCCACAGGTTCTGGTTGGTGGCCTGCCGCGTGGCCGACAGGATCGCCGCCTTGCCCTCGCCGCCCGCCATTTTGCAGGCGGCCTGGATGAGCACCCGGCCGATCTTTTCGGGGTCGGCCTGCTGGATGTGGAGCATGCGGCTCTCCTTGTTGACGGCCGAGTCGAGCGAGAGGATCGCGATCCCCTCGTCCATCGCGCGCTGGAGCGCGTCCTGGAGCGCGTCCGAGTCGTTGGCCGCGATGACGATCGCGTCCACCTTCCGGTCAATCAGCTCGTCGATGATGTCGATCTGGGCCTGCGCGGTGTAGGAGTCGGGCCCCATGCAGAGCGCTTCGGCGCCGAGCTCCCGGCAGGCGGCGGCAAAGCCGTCCGCCATGTTCTGCATATAGGGGTTGGACTGCTCCTTGGAGATGATGGCGTAGACGGGCGGGTCGACGGCGGGCAGGGGCGCTTCGGGCGCGGGCTGCGGCGGTGCGCCGCAGCCGCCAAGGAGCAGCGCCAGCGAAAGGGCGCCGAGGGTGCGGATTTTCATTGATAAATCCCCCTTAACAATGTCGGTGGGTGATCGGGCTGACTTTCATTTTCTGGTATTATTATAGCTTTTGCGCAGAGCGGATGCAACAAGCGGGCGGAAGGTTGCTTTCCCGGGGCGGGAGCCATATAATGGGAAGCAGAGGACGCGCCCGGACAGCAGGGACGGAGGACTGGACATGATAAAGGTACTGATCGTCGAAGACGAGCCGCCGATCGCACGCGCGGTCAAACAGCTGATCTACCGCTATTCGGACGCGTTTCAGGTGGTCGGGACCGAGATCAACGGCAGGGCGGCGCTCGAACGCCTCGGGCGCGGGGAGGTGGACGTGGTGTTCACCGACATCCGCATGCCCGTCATGGACGGGCTCGAGTTGCTGGAAAACATCCAGAGGGACTATCCGGAGGTTGTCACCGTGCTGCTCAGCGGCTACCAGGAGTTTGAGTACGCGCAGAAGGCGGTGCGCTTCCAGGCGTTCGACTACCTGCTCAAGCCGGTCTCGTTTGAAAAAATGTCCGCCCTGCTCGGCAAGCTGGAAATCCTCTGCCGCAACAGGGCCTACCTCAAAAAGCGCGACCAGCTCTCCGGCCTGATCGAGGGCAACGGTGAGGCGTCCGCCGCGCAGGCCGACTGCGTGACCCTGCTCGTGAACGCGGGCGCGATGCCGCTGACCTCCGACGACCTCGGCGCGCCCGGGCGGAAGTTCTGGCGCGGGGTGCAGCTCGAGGAGCTGCTCCGCTCGATCGTGCCCGAGCAGGACAGCGTGCTGCCCTTCCCGGGGAAGTCCAAGACCGAGCGGATCGTCGTGATCGAGACGCACAGCCCCGATTCGGCGCGCGGCGCGGTCGAGGCCCTCTACCGGAAGCTGACCGGGATGACACCGCTGCCGATCACCATCGCCGCGCGCGCGGAGCCGGTGCCGATCTCCGAGGTGGCGCAGACGATCAGCGACCTGCGCACCCTGCTCTACCGGGAAATCCGGCTGTGCGCCTCCCAGCTTCTGTGGGACGCGCCGGGCGGCGCCAGGCGCCCGGGCAAGGCGATCCCCCTTTCGAGCTTTCCGGTCAACCGGGTGGTGGAGGCGATCTGTGCGGGCAGCGCGGAGCAGCTTTCCGCCGCTGTCGCCGAGATGCTCGCCGTGTCCGAGCGGGAGGAACAGACGCAGTTCGACTTCATGCGCCTGCTCGAGACGATCATCGGGGACAGCCGGATCGGGGACAACTCGGAGAGCTATCTCGACGTCAAGACGCGCCTCGGCGAGGCGGTGCTCGGGAGCATGGACTTCGCGTCCCTCGGCGAACGGGTGTCGGAGATCCTTCTCGGGATGCGCCAGAGCGGCGGCGAGGCCAGGAAGAGCCAAGAGGCGGTTGTCGCGGAGATGGAGCAGTACCTGATCGACAACTACGAAAAGCCGATCTCCAACGAGATGCTCGCCAACAAATTCGGCTTCGTGCCCAACTACATCAGCAAAATTTTCCGCAGGCACCGGGGCGTGACCCCGTCGGAGTTTTTGACGAAATACCGGGTGGAGATGGCCATTCGGCTGATGAAGGCTCACCCGGACATGCTGATCCGGGAGATCGCGCAGACGGTGGGCTATGCGAACCAGTACTATTTCTCCCGCATCTTTAAAAAGGAGACGGGCATGTGGCCGACCGAATACCCCGGCCGGGACACGCGGGAGGACGGCTGACGCGGAAAGGAGGGGGTCGGATGGACGCGGAGCTGCTACGGCTGCTGCGCGAGATCACGCCGGAGGAAAAAAAGATCCTCGACGGCACGGGCATCGACCGTGCGCTCTACACCGGGAGCGCCGGCTTCACGGTCGAGAGCGGCCGGATGCTGGCGAACGGGGAGCTGATCCGGGTGCGCACCCACACCCGCTTCACCGGCTTTCCGCGCCACAAGCACAATTACATCGAGATCATGTACATGTGCGAGGGCGGCACGACCCACATCATCGACGGGCAGAAGGAGGTCGTGCTCGGGAAGGGGGACCTGCTCTTCCTCAACCAGCACGCCTACCATGAAATCCTCCCGACCGGGGAGGGGGACATCGGGGTCAACTTTATCGTGCTGCCCGAGTTCTTCGACACCGCCTTCCGGATGATCAGCGGGGAAAACGTGCTCACGCGGTTCCTGCTGGGGGTGCTGCGGCAGTCCTCCTGCAGCGGCAAGTACCTGCATTTCAAGGTGGCGGGGGTGCTGCCCGTGCAGAACCTCGTGGAAAACATGGTTTACGCGCTCGTCCACCATCAGGGCAACGAGCGGGAGATCAACCAGACGACGATGGGGCTGCTCTTCCTCCAGCTCTTAAACTTTGCCGACCGCATCGAGGAGAGCGAGGAAAACCAGTATGAAAACATGATCGCCGCGATGGTGATGAAGTATATCGAGGAGCACTACCGCGGCGGCACCCTCGCGGGGCTGGCGGATATGCTCAACCAATCGCCGTCGGGACTCAGCCGGTTCATCAAGCAGACGTTCGGCGCGACCTTCAAGGACATGCAGCAGCGCAAGCGGTTCCAGGTGGCGCTTGAGCTGCTCTGCGACACCACCCTGCCGGTCAGCGACATCGTCTACGCGGTGGGGTATGAGAACAGCAGTTATTTCTACCGGCTCTTCCGGGAGAAATACCAGATCAGCCCGCGGGAATACCGCGCCGGGCACAGCCGGGGCGAGCGCCTGCGGGTCTGAGAGAATGGAATTGGGAAGCGGAGAAGCGGCGAACGGGGAATCCATGCGGATTCCCCGTTCGCTTTATTTGGAGGAAAAAAGATGGTGGGAAACCGTCAGTCAGTTGCGGCCCTGGAGGACGTCCTTTTCATAGCGGGAGATTTCGGAGAACCAGCCCTCGTCGGCGGCCGCGCCGCAGCGTTCGCAGAACTCCGCCCACACGTCCGCGTAGGGGTAGAACTTGAGCTCCTCGCTGAGCATCATCAGCCGGGTGTAGTCGGAGGCGTCCTGCAGGCCGCGCATCATCCCGTGGGGGGTCAGCAGCGCGCAGAGCAGGGCCTTCTGCATGTTGCGCATCCCGACCACCCAGGCGGAGATGCGGTTGATGCTCGCGTCGAAGTAGTCGAGCCCGATCATCACCCGGTCGAGCGCGTCGCAGCGGACGATCTCCTTGGCGATCTCCCGCAGCTCGTCGTCGAAGAGGACGACGTGGTCGCTGTCCCAGCGGACGGGGCGGGTCACGTGCAGCGCGACCTTATCGAAGAAGAGGAGCATCGACGGGAGCTTATCCGAGACCATCTCGGTGGGGTGGAAGTGGCCGTTGTCGAGCAGGCAGAGCACGCCGTTCTTGGCCGCGTAATTCATATAGAACTCGTGGGAGCCGACCGTGCAGCTCTCCACGCCGATGCCGAACACCTTGCTTTCGACCGAGTCGGCGATGTACCGGGGATCGAGCTTTTCGGAGTAGATTTCGTCGAGCGCCTCCTTGAGGCGGCGGCGGGGCCCCAGCCGGTCGGCGGGGACGTCCTTGAAGCCGTCGGGAATCCAGATGTTCACGAGGCAGGTGGTGCCGAGCTCGCGGCCGAAGTATTCGCCGATGCGGCGGCAGGCCTTGCAGTGGTCGATCCAGAAGCGGCGGACCGCCCCGTCGGGGCTCGAGAGGGTCAGGTTGTCGACGACCATCCCGTCGGAGAAGAGGGTGGGGTTGAAGTCGAGGCCCAGCCCACGCCGGCGGGCGAACTCCACCCAGCCCGCGAAGTGCTCCGGCAGAAGCTCGTTCTTGGGAACGTGCCTGCCGCCGGTCAGCGCGTAGCTCGCGTGCAGGTTGACGCGGTGGGTGCCGGGAATGAGGCGCAGCGCCTCGTCGATGTCGGCCATCAGCTCTTCGGGGGTGCGCGCACGGCCCGGATAGTTGCCGGTCGTCTGGATGCCGCCCGTGAGCTCGGCGTCCTCAAAGCCGCGCACGTCGTCCCCCTGCCAGCAGTGCATCGAGAGCGAGACGTTTTGCAGTCTGCGGATCGCCTCTTCGGTGTCAACGCCGAGTTTTGCGTAGCGTTCCTTGGCCTCCTGATAACGGTTACTCATTATAATTCCTCACTTCCATGATGTCGAATGAATCCGCGACGGCGCGGCGCGCCTCGGAGAGGGAGGCGAACACGCCGTCCCGGAGCATCTGCGCGAGCAGGTTGCCGACGACGGTCGCCTCGGTCGGCCCGGTGTGCACCCGCTTGCCGGTGTACCGGCGGGTCAGGCGGTTGAGGTAGTCGTCCTTGGTGCCGCCGCCGACGATGTACAAATCCTCATAGGCGCGCCCGGTGAGCGTCTCGATCTCCCGCACCGCCTCGCCGTAGCCTTTGGCCAGGCTGTGATAGATGCAGTTCATCAGCTCGCCCGGGTCGTTCGGGACGGGCTGGCCGCTTTTGCGGCAGACCTCCCGCACCGCGGCGATCATCGAGTCGGGCGCGAGGAATTCGGGGGCGTTCACATCCACCCGGCCGGTGAAGCGGTCGGCGGCGATCGCCATGTCGCAAAGGTCGTCGAAGGTGTATTTGCCGCCGAGCTCCCGTTTGACCGATTGGATCATCCAGAGGCCCATGATGTTTTTGAGGTAGCGATAGCGGTGATCGTAGCCGCCCTCGTTGGTAAAGTTTTTTCTGCGGCTCTTTTCCGTACAGTCGGGCGCCGCGCGTTCTACCCCGATCAGCGACCAGGTGCCCGAGCTCAGGTAGATCGCGTCGCCGTCCGGGCAGGGGACCGACATGACCGCGGAGGCGGTGTCGTGGGTGGCGGGCAGGACGACCTCGCAGTCGAAGCCCGCCTGCGCGCGGATTTCCGGACGCAGCCGCCCGGCGGATGTCCCCGGCGCCGACACCGGCTCGAACAGCCGCCGGGGGATGCCGATCAGGTCGAGCAGCTCCCAGTCCCAGTCGCGCGAACCGATGTTTACGAGCTGGGAGGTGGTCGCGTTGGTGTACTCGTTTTTCATCGCGCCCGAGAGCAGGTAGTGAAAGTAGTCGGGCACCATCAGAAGCCGCGACGCCCTTTCCAGCTGTTCCGGATGCTCCCTTTTGAGCGCGGCGAGCTGGTAGATCGTGTTGAAGGACTGTTTTTGAATACCGGTGCGCGCGTAAAGCTCTTCCGGGGAAATCAGCTTCGCGATTTCCGCATCCATCCCGGCGGTGCGTCCGTCGCGGTAGGCGACCGCGTCGCCAAGGCGGTTCCCATCGCCGTCGAGCAGCACGTAGTCGACGCCCCAGGTGTCGACGCCGACGCTCTGCGGCGGCATCCCGAGTTCTCCGCACCGTTTGAGGCCCGCCACGATTTCGGAAAAGAGTCGGTCGATCTCCCAGCAGAGATGTCCGCCGGTCTTGACGAGCCGGTTCTGGAACCGGTGGACCTCCCGCAGGCGGAGCTTTCCGTCCTCGAGCCAGCCCAGAATCAGCCGGCCGCTCGAAGCGCCGATATCCACGGCAGCGTAATAGCTTGTCATAGGCGCCCTCCTTTGATGTGGATTCTCATTTTCATTATACCGGCTGCCTATGGGCGGGGTAAGGTCGTGGTTTTCGAAAAAATGCGTCCTTTTTTCAATCTGTTGGAAAAACAACAGACTTCCTCCCCAAAATCCGTTATCCTGAGGACAGAAAGGGAGGATGATGGAAGTGAAACGCAGAATCATCACGATTGACGAAGAGAAATGCAACGGCTGCGGGCTGTGCGCGGACGCCTGCCACGAGGGCGCGATCGGCATGGCGGACGGGAAGGCGAAGCTCCTGCGGGAGGACTACTGCGACGGTCTCGGGGACTGCCTGCCCGCCTGTCCGACGGGTGCGATCTCCTTTGAGGAGCGGGAAGCGTCCGCCTACGACCATGCGGCGGTGCTCGCCGCGAAGGCGGAGAAGCCGCTGCCCTGTGGTTGCCCGGGCAGTCAGGTCAAAACGATCGAGCGGCCCCGGCGGGAGACGCCCGTGCCCGAAGCGAAAACGGCAAGCGAGCTGCGCCAGTGGCCGGTGCAGCTGAAGCTGGTTCCGGTGAACGCGCCCTGTTTTGACGGCGCACACCTGCTCGTCGCGGCCGATTGCACCGCCTTTGCCCACGGGGATTTTCACCGGCGGTTTCTGAAAAACCGCGTGGCGCTTGTCGGCTGTCCCAAGCTCGACGAGGGGGACTACGCCGTCAAGCTGACGGAAATCCTCCGCGAAAACGACGTCAAAAGCGTCCATGTGGTGCGTATGGAGGTGCCCTGCTGCGGCGGGATCGAAAATGCCGTCCGGCGGGCCCTGCAGGCCAGCGGGAAATGGATCCCCTGGCAGGTGACGGTCATTTCCACCTCGGGCGAGGTTGTAGACGAGACCTGATTCTGTAAAGCAAAACGGCTCCCGCATATTGCGGGAGCCGTTTTTTTGCACAATGCTTAGGCTGGTAAGCGGCGGAAAGCATGCCGGCAATTGGAAAACCAGGATTAAAATATACAATTCATGGTAAAAATTCCTAAAAATTTAGTAAATTTCACGAAATATAATATCGCATTTTTGTCGAAAAGAATATTGACTTGTTTTACGGTGCTGGTTATGATGAAAATATAAGGAAATGGTTATGCGAATAATCAAACGCTTAGATCGGAGGCGGGACAGATGGTAACCGACAGGGAACGGGAACTGCTCTCCTGGATCGAGGAAAACCCGATGATGTCCCAGCAGGAGCTTGCCGACCGCGCGGGGATCACCCGGTCGTCCGTTTCGGTCCATATCTCCAACCTGATGAAGAAAGGCATGATTCAGGGAAAGGGTTATGTCGTACAAAAACGCCCCTACGTGGCAGTTGTCGGCGGTATCAACATGGATATCGCGGGGTATGCCAGCGGGGAGGTGGTGCCGCACGATTCCAACCCGGGCAGGGTGGAGCACACGGCCGGCGGCGTGGGGCGAAACGAGGCGCACAGCATGCGTCTTCTGGGGCTGGACGTTAAGCTGGTGACCGCCTTCGGTGACGATCTTTACGCGGAAAAACTTCGGCAGAACTGCCGCGACCTTGGCATCGACGTCAAGGATGCGATCACGGTCGTCAATGCCGCGACTTCGACCTATCTTTCGGTGGTGGACCACCGGGGGGATCCGGTGGTGGGCATCTCAAGTATGGATATCTACGACCACCTCACTCCGGCATTGCTCGCACAGCGTATGGGGGTTATCAACCGGGCGCACACCTGTGTGGTGGACACAAACCTCACCGAGGACGCCCTTCGCTTTCTGGCGGACAACTGCCGCGTACCGCTCTTCGCGGAGACGATCTCGGTCGCCAAGGCGCACAAGCTGCGCGGAATTCTTGACCGGATCGATACGCTCAAAGCGGACCGGCTGGAAGTCCAGCTGCTGCTCGGGCGGGAGCCCGATGAAAAGGCTGATGTGGCAGAGACAGCCAGCCAGCTGCTGAACCGGGGGGTCAGACATGTTTACATCACTCTCTCGTCGGGAGCCTACTGTGCGGACGAGACCGGTTCCTGGCGGCTTCCCGGCTATCCGGCGGAGGTCGTCAACAAGACGGGCGCGCGGGACAGTTTTATGGCCGCGCTCGTGTGGGCGCGGATGCGCGGGATGGACCTTCGGGAATCCGCCTGCGCGGGGCTGGCGGCAGCCAGCATCTGCACAGCGGGGGAACCGGTCGTCAATGAGGAGCTCAGCGAACAATATATGCTGGAGGTGATGCAGGGAACACGGAAGATCACCGCGTCGAAAACCAGGTACTTTCTCTGAGCCGGCAGTGGAGCCGGCCATACGTGGACGGGCGATGAGGCCCGACATCTATGTGTGTGAAACGCCCGGCCGGGAGGGCCCTCCGGGCGCGTCAATTCCCCGGGTGGGGAAGTGAAATAAAAAGGAGAGATTGGAATGAACGGAAAGAAAATGCTCGCGCTGCTGCTGGCAGTCGTCATGGCGGTCATGCCGCTTTCAGGCTGCTCGATGAAGGGAGCGGCGGAACAGCCCGCGGCGCCGTCGGCTCCGGCGGACGCCGTTTCAGCGGATGGGACGGGTGACACAGCACCGGGAGAAGAAAAACAGCTGAAGATTGGTTTTTCCATTATCACGCTGACGTTCCCCTACTACGTGAAGATGCTCGATGGATTTGAGGCTGCCTGCAAGGAAAAGGGTTGGGACTATGTCTATACCGACGCGGGTATGGACGTGGAAAAGACGGTCAACGACTGCCTCGACCTCACCCTCAAGGATATTGACGCGCTTGTGATTGCAAGTTGGTACGGCGATTCGCTGCAGGATGTCTTTGAACAGTGCAAGGCCGCAAACATTCCCGTATTCCTGATTGACACCGGTTCTCTGCCGCCCGATGGGGACTATGTGACCAACATCGGGACCGTCGATTTCGACGCGGGCTACAATGGCGGATACTGGGCCGCCGGGCAGATGAAAGAGGCGGGAAAAGAAGCCGTCAGAATGATTTCCTTCACCACGGCGACCTCCAACGGCCGCAACCGCGCCGACGGGTTTGTCAAAGGCCTCGAGGAGGGCGGACTCACAGTGGAGGTGGTGAATGAGTATCTCGGCGATTCCCGCGAGAGCTATATGACCTCCTGTGAGGATGCGCTCGTGACCTATCCGGAACTCGACCTGGTCTTTGCGGCGAACGCACAGGGGGGCTTGGGAGCGTATGATGCCTGCGTCGCGGCCAACCGACCCGAGGTCAAAATTGTCGGTTTCGACTGCGAGGATGAAGAGGTCGAGCTGATCGACAAGGGTACCCAGTACATAGCGAGCGTCATGCAGCTTCCCGCCGGCATGGCCCAGCAGACCATCCAGAATATCGAGGACTATCTCTATAACGGGGCGACCTTTGAAAAATCCACCCCCTACGAGTCGGGCGTTTACTGCGCACAGGGCGCGCTGACCACGGAGGATATCCTCGGAAGCAAATAAGAGCGAAACTCCCTTCGCCTGCGGGCCCCCGGGACGGACAACCGTTCCGGGCCCGCGGGTTCTGTGGAAAGGAACATTGCCATGCAGGAAAATTACGACGAGAATGTGCTCGTATTAAAAGGGGTCTGCAAGGAATTCCCGGGCGTCAAGGCGCTGGCTGACGTCGACCTGACCATCCGTCGCGGAGAGGTCCACGCCCTGGTCGGGGAGAACGGCGCGGGCAAATCGACGCTGATGAAGATCCTTTCGGGCGCCTATAAAAAAGATGGAGGAACCATCCTTTTTAATGGGCGGGAGGTGGAAATCGGTACCCCGAAGGCGGCTGAAAAGCTTGGGATTTCGATCATCCACCAGGAGCTCAACCTGATGGGCAGCCTGACGGTCGCGGAGAATATCTTCCTCGGCCGCCAGCCGAGATCCCGAGGCATCGTCCAGTGGAAGAAGATGTTTGGCGATGCACAGGCGCTTTTCCAGCGGCTCGGGATAGACGAGGATGTCCGGAGACCTGTGTGCGAACTGAGCATCGCCCGCCAGCAGATGGTGGAGATCGCCAAGGCGGTGAGCGTCGATGCAAAAGTCGTCATTATGGACGAGCCGACCTCCTCGCTCACTTCCCGGGAGACGGAAATTCTGTTTTCGATCATCGGCACGTTGAAGGAACAGGGAGTTGCGGTGATCTTTATCACCCACCGGCTGGAGGAAATTTTCCGGGTGGCCGACCGGTTGACCGTCCTGCGCGACGGCTGCTACATCGGCACGCGTGAGGTACAGGAGACCACCAAGGACGAACTGATCGCGATGATGATAGGACGGGAGCTCACCCAGCAATTTCCCACTCGGAATGCAGAGATTGGAGAGGTTTGCCTCAAGGTCGAGCACCTCTCGGACGGGAAGAGGGTGAGAGACGTTTCCTTCGAGGTGCGCCATGGTGAGGTCGTCGGCTTTGCCGGGCTGGTCGGTTCGGGACGCACCGAGACAATGCGCCTTATCTTCGGGGCGGATAAACGCAGGTCGGGCAGGATTATCATTAACGGCCGCGAGGCGGCCGTGTCCACCACACGGGACGGGATCCGATCCCGGATCGGGTTTGTCACCGAGGACCGCAAGGGGGAGGGGCTACTGCTATCACTGCCGGTGCGGTTTAACATCACACTGGTTGCTATTCGCAAAATTCAACGTTTGCGGATACTCAATATGAAAAAAGAACAGCAGATTTCAGAGGGCTATGTGAAAAGTCTGCACATCGCCACCCCGTCAATCAACCAGCGTGTCGTCTACCTCAGCGGCGGCAACCAGCAGAAGGTGGTCGTGGCCAAGTGGCTCTTTTCCGATTCGGAGATCGTCATCTTGGACGAACCGACCCGCGGAATCGACGTGGGAGCCAAACGGGAAATTTATGAGATCATCAATCGGCTGGCAGCGGAAGGCAAGGCTGTCATCGTCGTCTCCTCCGAGATGGAGGAGGTTATGGGGATCAGCGACCGCATTATCGTGATGCGGGAGGGCGAGGTCGCCGGGACAGTGGAGAGGAAAGACTTTTCCCAGCAGCGGATTACAGAATATGCGGTAGGAGGGACGGCGTCATGAGCGGCGAAGCCCAAAAGAGAAACCTGACCGCGGGAAAGATGGTGAGTTACGCCTGGAACAAGCTTGGCGTATGGCTGGTTTTTATCATCCTTTTCATCCTTCTCGCGTTTGCCAATGAAAAATTTCTGCTTCCTGCGAATTTGATCAATGTGGTGAGGCAGATCTGTGTAAACGCCGTCGTGGCATTGGGGGCAACTTACGTTGTGCTCTGCGGCGAAATCGACCTGAGCCAGAGCTCTCTGGCGGTACTTGCGGGTTGCGGCTGCGCGATGCTGATCATGAAGGCCGGGATGAATATCTATCTCGCGATGGTCATTTCCCTTGCGGCCGGTACGGTCGTCGGCGCGCTGATGGGGCTTATCGTCACAAAACTGCGCGTGCAATCGTTCATAGCGACCCTCGGGATGCAGTATGCCCTGGCGGGGGTCGTGCTTCTGCTCACCAACAGCCAGCCGATCACCGGGTTACCCGATTCCTTTGCGGTCTTTGGGCGCGGTTACGTCGGCCCGATCCCCGTCCCGTCAATTATCCTGGTCGTCGTCTTCCTGATTGGTGCGTTTGTCCTGAAATATACCGCCTTTGGCCGCAACGTGCTGGCTGTCGGCGAAAATCCGACCGCAGCGAACCTGTCAGGCATCAACGTGCACAGGACCAAGATCGCCGTCTTTGCGATCGCGGGACTTATGAGCGCGATGGGCGGCCTGCTGCTGACCGCGCGGCTCTCGTCGGGGCAGCCGTCGTCCGGTTCGGACCTGTCCCTGCAGGCGCTGGCAGCCGTCTTTGTCGGCGGCGCCAGCCGGGGCAGCGTCATGAATACGCTGGCAGGCGCGCTCATTATGGGTCTGATCAATAACGGTCTCAACCTTATGGAAGTCAACGCCTACTGGCAGAAGGTCGCGCTCGGATTCATTATCGTCGGCGCGGTCGCGCTGGACATGTTCCGATCGTCCCATTCCGGGTCGAAACAATAAAGGAGGATACGCAGATTGCTTTCTAAGGAGTTTTTGGAATGTTCGCCCGAGGTCGAAGCCGCCCTGGCGGCGGGAAAGCCTGTCGTGGCGCTTGAGTCGACGATTATCTCCCACGGCATGCCCTACCCGAAGAACGTTGAGACCGCGCTTGCGGTTGAACAGGTGGTGCGGGAACAGGGCGCCGTACCCGCAACGATTGCGGTGATCGGCGGAAAGCTCAAAGCGGGACTCAGCGGGGAGGAGATTACCTACCTTGGCAAAAAGGGGACAGAGGTCATCAAGGCGAGCCGTCGTGATCTGCCCATCCTGCATGCGCTCGGCAAGGACGGAGCCACCACCGTGGCCGCGACGATGATCGTCGCGCATCTGGCTGGCATTTCCGTTTTTTGTACGGGCGGCGTCGGCGGGGTGCACCGCGGCGGGGAGAATACGATGGACATTTCCGCGGACCTCGAGGAACTTTCGCAGACGCCGGTTCTTGTCGTTTGCGCCGGAGCCAAATCGATCCTCGATATCGGCCGCACACTTGAATACCTCGAGACTAAGGGGGTTCCGGTTGTCGGATACCAGACGGCGGAAATGCCCGCCTTCTATACACGCAAGAGCGGCTTTGGGGTCGACTACCGGCTGGATACGCCGGGTGAGATCGCAGCCTCCTTTTACGCCAAGCGGAAGATGGGGATTCCTGGCGGCATGCTTGTGGCCAATCCCATTCCGGAACAGTACGCGATGGACGCGGACTACATCAACGGTAAGATCGACGAGGCGGTCGCGGACGCGGAGCGCCGGGGGGTGAAGGGCAAGGAGATCACCCCCTTCCTGCTCGATGAAATCCAAAAGATCACAGGCGGCGAAAGCCTGGAAGCGAATATCCGGCTTGTATTTAACAATGCGGTCGCCGCGTCAAAGATCGCGGTGGAACTGGCAAAGCTGAAATAACCGATGGAACAGAAAGGAAGGACTCTTATGAGCAAAATCACTCGAAACGAGCCGCCCCTCTTTGAGGTGGATGGGAAAGCGGTCCTGACGGGACTTAAGCGCGGAGATAAACTGGGCAGATACGCGATCCTGGCGGTTCGCGATCCGCTGGGCTTTTCCAAGGATGCGGCGGATGTCATCGCCGACTCGATGACCGATGTCAGGACGATCACCCGCAACTCAATGTTTACCGTCCTCAGCGGCTACTATCAGGACGCGCAGATCATTGTCTGCTCCACCGGAAGCGGCGGCGCGGACACCGAGATCGCAATGGTGGATCTCATGCAGTACGGAGGCGTGGACACATTCCTGCGCATCGGAACCTCGGGCACCCAGCGACCGGATCTCAATGTCGGCGATATTGTCATCACCTCCGGCGCGGTTCGCGATGAGGGATTGACCAAGGAATATATCGACGCCTGCTATCCGGCCATCGCCAGCTATGAGCTGATGCTGCCGATGATCGAGTCGGCGCAGGCCCGTTCCCTCCGCTATCATGTCGGCATCACCCGCTCCAATGATGCAATCTACTGCGGACAGGGCCGCCCTGTCATGGGATACCTGCCCAATGAAGGCGTTGTCGAGCATTGGGTGAATGCCGGCGTGCTCAACGTCGAACGCGAAACGGCCGCAATCCTGACACTTGCCCAGCTTTTCCATGCACGCGGCGGTTCGATTTGTACGGTCTGCAACAGCTCGATCACCCAGAAAGTCGGCGTTTCGCAGGGGATTGACGATGCGATCGCCGTCGGGCTGGAGGGGCTTGCGCTGCTTGCCAGGCGTGACGCGGAAAAGGAAAAGGCCGGGCAGAAATGGTGGAGCCCGCACTGTGGCTGATGCGCCGATTAACAGGGAAAGGGGGCCCGGAGAATGGGGCAGAAAACGCGGCCCGGCGGCATAATTGAAAAGACCGGGCCGGAGGTGCTTGCAATCGGCGACGTGCTGATGGACTACCAGTATTGGGTCGAACGGTTCCCACAGCAGGGCGGGGATGTCAAAATCCTGATGTCAAGCTGCAGCCCCGGCGGTTCCGCGGCAAACACCGCATTTTCCCTTGGGCTGCTGGGAATCCGCTGTGGATTCTGCGGACGGATCGGAAGAGACGCAGCGGGCCGTCGGGTCGAGGAACGGATGCGGGATGCGGGGCTGGACCTCAGCTGCATGCAGTATGGAGAGGACACCGGCTATACCGTCACGATTATAGACGACCACAGTGAACGAACGATGCTCTCCTTTCGCGGCGCGGCGGGCGAACCGCTCGAACTGACCGCAGGGCTTCGGCAGACACTGCGAACCGTCCGGGTGCTGTTGCTTTCCGGATACCTGCTGGCTGACGCGATGCAGGCACGATTTGCAATCGAGGCCGCAGGGATTGTGCGGCAGGCAGGCGGGCTGGTCGCGCTCGACGCCTCTCCCAATATTGAAAATGTGCCATCCGGCACGTTGCGGGAGGCACTTGCAGCGACAGATATCCTGCTGCCGAACCGACAGGAGATGCAGGCGATTACCGGTGTCCGGGAGACGGAGTCCGGCTTGGAGGCCTTGCTGTGCAGCGTCCCGATTGCCGCGCTCAAGCTGGGTTCGGAGGGGGCGACGCTGGGAATCCGCGGCAGGTATACCGAAACCGGGCGCTGGCACGCCCCCGCAGCCGAGGTGACCCCGCTCGATACGACGGGCGCGGGAGACGCATTCAACGCGGGCTTTCTCGCTTCCTTCCTGCATGGAGAAAAACCGGAGGAATGGCTTCGCGCGGGCAACGCACTCGCCGCGAGGGCGATCTCGCAGAAAGGCGCCGTGCCGTTCGACGGGATGGAAGAAGTGGTGCGCGCCGGTGCCGGCTGACGGATTAACATTTACGAGAGGGGACCCCGACGTCGGGGTTCCCTCTCTTTCCTTCGCGGGAGCCGCTCCGGCCGCCCATTCGTAAAACGAATCGGCGGCGCCAGATATAATAATGGTATGGAGGCGCGGGATGGCTTGACTTTTGGGCCGGATTCCGATAAAATTTAAGGCATTACAAATGGTTGTTTGCCGCACAGTCCCACGCCATTCGGAAGCGACGCGCTGCCGGATGGCGTTTTGTATGGGCTCGGCGGAGGATGGGGGGAGTCGGTTTGGAAATACGGATGGCCGGAATCGACAGTTCCCACGCCCCGGTCGGGGTGCGGGAACGGTTCGCGATGACCGCTTCGGCCGCGTCCGAAGCGGCGGCGCGCGCCTGCCGGGAGTTTGGCGCGGACGGATGCGTCCTCCTCTCCACCTGCAACCGCACCGAGCTGTGGTTGAGCGGTGGCGCTTCGCTCGACCCCTGTGAGCTGCTCTGCGCGCTCAGGGGCGCGGACCCCGGCGCGCGGCGGGACTGCTTTGTCCGCCGTGATGGATTTGAAGCGGCGGAACACCTCTTCCAGCTCGCCTGCGGGATGAAATCGCAGGTCTTTGGGGAGGACCAGATTCTGACTCAGGTTGGGAACGCCCTCTCCCTCTCGCGGGAGGCGGGCGCCGCCGACGCGGTGCTGGAAACCCTCTTCCGCTCGGCCGTCACGGCGGCCAAAAAGGTCAAGACCGCCGTCCGTCTGACAGAGGCGGACCAGTCGGTGGCGGTGCGGATGGTGGAATTTTTGCAGAGTGTCATGGGTCCGCTCGCGGGCACGCCCTGCCTGGTCATCGGCAATGGGGAGATGGGGCGGCTCGCGGCGCGGCAGCTCATGGAGGCCGGGTGCCGTGTGTCGATGACGGTGCGCCGCTACCGCCATGGAGAGGTTTCGCTGCCGGACGGCGCCAAAGCGGTTCCCTATGAGGAACGGATCGCCCTCCTGCCGCGTGTGCGGCTGGTGGTCAGCGCGACCGCCAGCCCTCACTACACGCTGCGCGCGGCGGAAGTCGGGCCCGCCCTTGCGGGGCCGACGGTATTCTGTGACCTCGCAGTGCCGCGGGACATCGACCCGGCGATTGCCTCGCTGCCGGGGGCGCGGGTTTACGATACCGACGGGATCTGCGGCGGGGCGGACGCCCGCCGCGACGAAGACGCCCTTGCGCGGGCGCGGGCGATCCTCGCGGACGACCTCGCGGAATTCGCGCGGTGGTACGGCTTTCGCGCGGTGGTGCCCGTGGTGAAGGAGATCGGCGGATTTGCCGCCCGGGACTTTACGGGCCGGGTGGAAAAAACGGTGCGCGGACTCGGACTTTCGGGGGAGGCGGAGGAGGAGCTTCTCGGCCTGCTACGGGCTTCGGCGGAAAAAACGGTCGGCCGGCTGCTCTTCGGTCTGCGGGAGACGCTGGCGCCCGAGCTGTGGCGGCCCTGCGTCGACGCGCTGCAAAGGTCCGCCGGTGAGCACGCCGGCCCCGCGGGGAGGGGCGATTTTGCCCCCCGGCCCACGGCCGGAGGGACGGAAAACGCCCTGCGTTTTCCGCTGTTCGTCAATCTGACGAACAGCAAAATCGCCCTCGTGGGCGTCGGCCGCGTCGCGT
>NZ_CABUCJ010000014.1 GCF_902490045.1 uncultured Anaerotruncus sp. | reverse complement strand
CGCCGCCCGTCTCCGCCGCGCCGCCCAGCCGCCAGCCGTCGGGCACCGGGCGGAACCGCCCCAGCTCGTTCATCACGTAGGTGACGGGCGAAACCTCCTCATACCGCCCGCGCCGGGTCAGCGTCGCGGCGGTCATCCGCTTGCCGTTTCCGATCATGATGCCGATCTCCATCGGCTTTTCGAGCGCCAGCCGGTCGGCGGGCTCGGTGACCGTGAAGGGCGCGGACACCCGCAGGCTGCGACTTCCGCAGCGCAGGAGCTTGACGACGCGGTATTGCGCCGGGACGAGCGTCTCCCCCACCTGGGAGAGGTCCACCTCGCAGGAGGCCTCGCTCCCGGCGGGCAGGACGCCCGCCCAGTCGTCAAACGCCCCGTCGAAGGGAACCGCGGTCCATTTTTCCTTCAGGTACGCCTCGAGCGCGAACACCGCGTCAAAGCCCGCCTCATCCCCCGTGTTGTTCCGGATCGAAACGGAAATCCGCTCGGTCCCCTCGGGGAAGCTCTCCTCCTCCGCCGCCATCTCGATCGGGATGAACTGCGCCACCGTCAGCTTTCCGCCCGACGCGCCGGACAGGCGCAGATAGGCGGTGCTTCCGCCCGAATCGACGCTGTGCTCCCACTCGACGGCCGCCGAGGCATACACCCGTTCGGTGATCCCGCGCAGGTCGTCCGCAAGGTTTTCGTCCCGGGTGCGGTCGACCGTGCAGAGAATTTCCTTCCCGTCGAAGGCGAGGTCGTAGACGATCGGCCCGCCCGTCTCCCCATAGGAGGCGACGCGCACCGATGCCGGCGTTTTGCTCTCCACCCCCGAAAGGAAGGTGTCGAGCTTTTCGCGGTTGCCCAGCGCGGACGCGCCTTCGCGGGAGACGACGTCCCCGTTGGCGAGCGCCGTTTCCGCCGGGTAAGCCTCCGGCAGGTCGGCGAGCGCCATGCGGGTGCTGTCCGAAGCGAGGCCGAATTCAAAGGTGTAGGAGACGCTTCCCTGCTCCCACTCGGCGGCGACCTCATAGATGTAGGAGCCCGTGCCGGGAACCTCGATCCGCAGGTCCCGCAGCGCCTGCTTCTGGGGTTCCGCGTCGAATTTTCCGCGGTCGGAGAGATCCCAGCGGCTGACGGTGACCTTTTCGGGACGCAGGCCGAACGACAGGTCGATCCGCCCGACGCTCACGCGCCGCAGCAGGATCGGCATCCGGTAGCCCTCGTCGAGCGGGTGCGGCGCGTCCGCGTCCTCCGTCGAGCCGTCGCCGCGGTCCCACTGATAGCCGCCGGTCGCCGCCGTGGCGCGCTCCGCGCCGTAGGCCAGCGTCAGCTCCGGGAGCTCCTGCCGCGCGGGCGGCGATTTGATCAGCGCCGACGCGGGCAGGCCCGCTGATGCAAGCAGGAGCAGCGCAAGCGCTGCTCCCGAAATTTTCTGTAAAATGCGTTTCATCCTGTTGTCCTCCCTGGCGGAACGCCGTCCTCTGGTGTGGGAAGCCTATTTCGTCTCGTTGTAGCAAAACAGCTCCATCCGGTCGCCGGTATAGTCGTCGATGCCGCAGACGGCCGTGACGCCGTCCTTCGTCTCCCGGACCAGCTTCGCGAAGGTGTAGCCGCTGTAGGTGTTCTTTTCCTGGCCTTCGGTGCGGGTGTTGTCCTCGTCGCAGTGGACGCGGAAGCCGTCAAAGTAGAGGTCGCGGATGATCGGGCCGCCCCCGTCGAAATCCGTCACGCGGACGATGAGCTGCGTCCACTGCGCGGGGCTGGCCTGCTGCGCGTTGAAGAGCGCTTCGAGCGCCTGTACGTTTTCAATTTTTCCGCCGCTGATCACGACGTCGCCGTTTTCCGCCGCCTCCTCGGGCGAGTAGGGGTCGGGAAGCTGCCCCTGGTCGACCGGCAGGTGGGGCGGGTGGGGCGCGTCGGACGGATAGAGCCGGATCGACGCGGCGATCCGCACCGCCTCGTCGAGGGTCATATCGTTGGTGAGCACCATATAGGAATACTGGTTGTCGTTCCACAGCACGAACTGGCTGCCGCGGTTATCCATCTTATAGGCGGTCTCGCCGCCCAGGTCGAACTCCTCGAGCTGGGAGCCCTCGGTATTGATCGCCATCGTCCCGCCGCCGAGTATCGACTGCTGGAAGGAGATCATATCCCCCTCCGCGTTGGTGTAGGTCGACCAGTTGATACTGTCCGCGAGCATCTGCTCGGTCAGGCGGTACCCGTCCGGCAGGTAGGAGGGCTGGTACTCGGCGAGGGTGAACTCCGCAACGCCGGCGGCGCCGTCGACCGGCTCGTAGGTGATGCTGGAGTACTCGGGGAACTTCTCCTCCACCATCTTGAAGAGGCCCTGCTTCCACGCGTCGACGCTCATGATGCAGGCGGAAAAGCCGACCACGGCCGCCACCACGATCACCGCGGCGCGGCGTGCGAAGGCGGTCATCCGCCGCTGCCACGGGCCGCGCTTCTCCGCCCGGATCATCCGCCGCATCCGCTGCTCAAATTCATCGGAGAACACATGATCGAGCTCCGCGTCGTCCGGAAGCTGCGCGAGCATCCGTTCGCGCGCCTCGCCGAAAGCCCTTTTCAGCAGGTCGTCATGAAGCTCTGTCATATGTTCACCTCCTCGGTCCGGAGCTCCTGCTCCAATTTCTTTTTCGCGCGCTGAAGCCGCTTTTTGACGTTCTCCTCGCTGAGGTTCAGCATCGAGGCGATTTCACCCGTCGAAAAGCCGTTGTCGTATTTCAGCATCAGCACGCTGCGGTAGCCCTCCGGCAGCCGGTCGATCAGGCTCATCAGGTGCATGTAGCCCTCGCGCGACTCCACCTCGTTCACCGGGACCGCGGCGGTGTCCGCCGTCCAGTTTTCGAGCTCGTCGAACGAGACCACCGCCTTCTTTTTGCGGCTGTTGTAGAGATTGATCGAAATGTTCCTTACAATTATAACCACAAAGCTCCTGGTTTGGGGACACTCCACCTCGCCAATATTTTGCATGTGGTCGAGGATGCGCAGGAACGCCTGATGCACCGCGTCCTCGGCGAGCTGCGGGTCGCGCAGGATGCTGTTCGCCGTATAGAACATCACCTGCCGGTAGGTCAGATAGACCTGCTCAAATTTCGTCCGCTCCTGCTCGCTTTCGAGCGCGGCCAGATACACCAGCATTCCTTCACCGCCCTTTCCTACGCCACATTGGGATATGCCGAAAAAAGTATAGCATACCTTTTTCCCGAACAAAAGGCCCCCCGCCGAATTTCCGGACCGCCCCGCCCGGCTCAGTGCTCCCGGATATATTTTTTCAGCTCGGAAAGCGGGACCGCGGGGCTGAAGAGGTACCCCTGGTAATATCTGCACCCGAGCGTCCCGAGCGCCTCAAGCTGCTCGGGCGTCTCCACATATTCCGCCACCACGCGGAAGCCGAGCGATTCGGACAGCCGCACGATCGTGGAAATGATCTCCCCGGTGCGGCGGTTGTCCGTCATCCCCCGCACGAGCGAGCCGTCGAGCTTGACCATGTCGAACTGGCTGTCCTGCAGGTAGAGCATCGAATTGTGCCCCATGCCGAAATCGTCCATGATAATCCGCGCGCCCGCCTCCCGCAGCGCCGCGATCCGTTCGGCCATCTGCGGCGCGCCGGACAGCGCGTCCTGTTCGGTCAATTCCACGCCGAGCCTCCCCGGCGGAATGTGGTGGCGTTCGACCGCCTTTTTCACGAGCTCGGGCGCGCCGGGCGCGGTCAGCTGCCCGGCGGTCAGGTTGCAGGAGATCTCCAGTTCCCTGCAGCTCCACTCGCTGAGCGCCGCCAGATCGCGGCAGGCCGTGTCCACGACGAACGCGGCCAGCTCGTCCGAAAAGCCGCCCTCCGCCGCGAGCGGCGGATAGACGAACCCGCCCGTCCCATGCCTCCAGCGCAGAAGCGCCTCCGCGCCCCACACGTGCCCCCGCGCGTCGGTCTGGGGCTGGTAATAGAGCTGAACGTCCCCGCTGCGCAGCGCATAGCGCAGGTCCTCCGCCAGCAGCTTCGCCATCGAGCCGAGCTGTCCGCCGCGCGCCAGCAGCGCCGGGCGTTCCCCCGCCGCCTCGCAGGCCCGGACCTCCCCGGCCAGCCGCTCCATCTGCTTTTCCAGCGACCGCAGCTGGCGGGCCTGCGCCAGACGCACAAAGGGCAGGTAGATGCCCACGCCGACCGCGAGGTTCACCAGCTGGAGCAGGCTCCCCGCGACCGACCCGGTCGCGGCGTAGCCGCTCAAAAAGATCGGGGTCGTCCACTCGACCGTGTGGGTCGCGACGGGCACCAGCCCCGTCAGCACCGAAAGGTAGCTGATGACCGTCAGCACCAGCGGCGTGCAGAGGAAGGGCAGCAGGTAGAGGGGATTGAGCACGACGGGAACGCCGAACATCATCAGCTCGTTAATGTTGAAGAGCAGCGGTACCAGCGCCATCTTGGAGAGCTCGCGGACATTTTTGCGCCGGTCGCACAGAAAGATGGCGACGGCCAGGCAGAGCAGCGTTCCACAGCCGCCGAAGAGCACAAAGGTGTCGAAGAAGGTCTTGGTGGCGATCTCGGTGGGGGCCTGCCCGGCCGCGAGCTGGGCGAGGTTCACGTCCATGCCCGCGCGGAAGACCTCGTGCGCGACCCCGTCGAGCACGTTGCTCCCGTGGATGCCGAAAAACCACATCAGGTGCATCAGCAGGATAAAGAGCAGGCCGCTGTCGAGCCCCCGCCCCATTTTCAGGAAGAGCCCCTCGAACCAGCCGGAGAACGCCTCTGAATAGTCGGCGCCGCCCAGCGCGCGGGTGAGCAGACCGCCCAGAAGGGCGAAGAGGGCGATCACCAGACAGGCGGGCAGGATCGCGGAGATCGATCGCCGGAAGGCGGAGTCCGAACCGTCGGTGTAGGAGCGCATCCGGATGGAAAACCGCTCGGAAAGCAGGGTGAAAAGCGCGCAGCTGACGATCGTCACCACGATCGCGCCGAACAGCCGGGAACTCTCGAAGGCAGCGAAGGTAAAGCCCTCCGGTCCGTAGGTGAACGCGAGGTAGGCGCAGAGGCTGACGAAGGGGAGGGTCCCCCGGCGTCCGTCAGGCGACTCCTCCTCGTAGCTGTAGCTGATCGTCAGCAGCATGATCAACGAGATGACGCCGAGCGTCGCGCCGCGCACCACCGTCAGCAGCAACCGGAGCGACCCGCCCCACAGCCCGTCGAGCAGCGCCTGCCAGCCGCCGACCGGAAGGCTCAGCAGCAGCAGGGAAAAGGAGCCCACCAGGATTTCCGGAATGGCGAGCACCATTCCCCGGCGGACCGCCGTGAGTATTCGGTTTTCCTCGACGCCCCCGTAGAAGCGTTCCAGAACGCTGGAATCTGGTTTCACCACGTTCACCGTCCGATTGTATTTCCGTTTTGGTTTGCTCTCCTGAAGCAGGCGCCCCGGCACATAAAATCTCCCCTGCAAATTTCACCGCTGAGCTTCCTGCTTATCATGAGGCAGCAGCAACGTCACGCTCTCGACGGTTGTTTCAGTTTCCAAGGGAAGTTCTTTCACTTCCTCGCCATCAACAGGCACAGGGAAATTGAATACAATCTTCTTTATCCAGCTTCCGTCTTTTCTCTTTTCCGGGAACATCTCAATTCGCTCGATAAAGGCTTTCATAAACTCTTTCTGTTCCGCTTCTGTTGCGGAATGGTAGACTTCATCAAATGCCAGTAAGAGCCGATAAATGTTATCACCGGATATTTTCTCCTGCTGGATACTGCGTATCTGACTTTGCAATTCTCCAATCTGAACTTCAATTTCCTCTATGGTATCATACTGCTCATCGTAGCGGCGCTGCAAGTCCAAAATTTTTCTGTCATAGTGGGCATCATTGATGTCCAAGGTATCCATTTGACGCTCCAAACGGCTTTTTGTGCCAAAAGCTTGCTTTAGCTGCCCTTGCAGGACGGCGATCTGCTTTTCCATATCCTCTGTATCAACCGCCGTTCCGATTTTCGCTTGAATTGCTTCAACAAATCGGGGATTGTTGACCATAGCGGAAATGACCTTCGCCACAAATTTGTTGATTTCAGTCTGCTCGATATTCAGACGGAAGCTGCACTCATGTCCGGTAGGCGTAACCGTGTTTTTGCAGTAGTAATAATACCGGGTTTTCTTGTCCTTGCTGTGAGCCTTGGCAATATTTCCGTACATACTCTTGCCGCAGCATGGGCATTTCAAGATACCGGACAAGATGTGTGCATGGTCTGGATTGTTGACCTTTTCCCGCTTGAAAGAATTGATCTTGCGCTTTTCCTGTGCCAGATACCAATCTTCTTCGGAAATGATGGCTTCGTGCTGACCATCGTAAACAGGAAACTCCGACTGCTCGACTACGTGCATCTCGTTTCTTGTACCTTGCTTCTTCTCGGTTCTCCGTCTGCCATAAGCAATTTTGCCCATGTAAACGGGATTGTCCAGTACGTCCTGCACGAAGTTTCTTGAAAAGCCGGGGATGGTGTTATTCTGCCGCAGCTTCTTCACAAATCCGTTGCGATTAAGATATTTGGCAACTCCGGCAACGCCCTCGTTGGTATGGATATAGCGGTCATAAATGACACGGATTACCTCAACTTCATCCTCTGCAATGACAAGGTTTCCGTTTTCCAGTTTGTATCCATAGGGAGCAAAACCGCCGTTCCATTTGCCCTCACGAGCCTTTTGCTCCCGTCCTGCCATTGTCTGTGAGCGGATGTTCTCTCGCTCAATTTCTGCCACAGCAGACAGCACAGAGATCATCAGCTTACCGGCATCCTTGGAACTGTCAATACCATCTTCTACGCAAATCAGATTGACACCAAAATCCTGCATGAGCTGCAAGGAGTTCAATACATCCGCTGCATTTCTACCAAATCGGGAGAGTTTAAAAACAAGCACATAGGAAACGCCGTCTTTGCCGTCCTGGATGTCATTCAGCATCCGTTGAAACTCCTGCCGCCCTTGGATGTTCTTGCCGGAAAATCCCTCGTCAGAATACTCCCCGGCAACGATCATATCCTCGTATGCCGCATACTTCCGCAGCTTGTCCCGCTGGGCATCTAAGCTGTAACCATCTACTTGCATGGAGGTGGACACTCTCGTATATAGATAACATTTAAGTTGCTTCTTTTTCAGAATCTCCACCTCCCTCGTTTATTTCTTTTACCACAAGTCCCTCGTTGCGGATATAATACTCCAAAAGCCAAAGCACATAGTCCGGTGCATGGCGGTTGTCCAGTTCCCACTCGGTCATAGTCCGGTATGGGATATGAACCAGCTTGCAAAAGTCCTTCCGGTTCAATCCTGTACTTTCCCTCAACTTTATAATTCTGTTCTTACAATCCATTCGCTTTTCTCCATAAACAAAATACACGTTGCGTAATTATTATAGCATAGCCATAGCGATTACGCAACGTGTAAATTGTAAATTTTTACGCAGCCTTATCCGTTAAAGACTGCGCTTGCTTATCGTCCTCAGAGCAATCCGCCATTTGCGAAGTATCCTGATCTAATTTATCCAAAACCTGATGCCCGTATTTCTGGAGCAGCTGGGTCATAACATCCACACAGCGGTCAAATGCCGCATTATATTTCGCTTCCTCATAGTATTTCTTCAATAGGCAATTCCTCCGTCAAATTTCCATATCCTGCCCACGCTTGCGGGCAGGCTGCTTGTGTTCCTGTGTTTCCTTTTCTCTACTGAGGACAACATCAAGAAAAGCCCGAACCCTTTCGGAAGCGATTTCCAGTGCATCCAGATAGGGCTGGGCTTTCTTTTTGAGTTCCAAATATTTTTCGTTCAGGGCTTCAAAGCGGCGCTTCCAAACGGACGCACTCTTTTCTGCCTGTTCATATTTTTGCTTGTATTTCAGCTTTTCCGCTTTCTCTGCGAAACTGCTGACTGCATAATCCTTTAGGGTACGGCATTCGTCCGGTGTCAGCGTGATATTGTTTCCGAATGTGGCTCTCTTGCCCATGGCTTCAATGTCCTGCACTGTCAGGGCAGTTGCCCTTGCTGCCTTTGTTTCCTTTTGCAGAGCTTCCAGTTTCTTTTTTTGTTTTTCAGTGGCAACCCTGGTATTCTCCAAGGACTGTTCTGCATCGGCAACCTGTCCGGTCACGGCTTCCAACCGCTGCTGTTCCGCCTGTACCTTGAACTGTGTCACCGTCAGATGTTCTTCGGTGCTGCCACGCTCTCCACGCTCCACATCGGTATATCCGGTAGCCCGCATAAAATGAAAAAAGTCATCCTGCAAAACACTGTAGGACGACCTCAATATCTTTTTCCCTTTTGCGTTCAACATCGGAATGCCGTCCTCATCAAGAACGGGTTTGGATTCCCATTTCTTACTGCGGCTGACCTGTGTAATGGTTTCCTTTACTGTTCCCCGGAGGGCTTCATCCTTGCACCGCTTTGACCATAGAATCTGTTTTTCCACCACCGGGATATAGACCACATGAAGATGGTAGTGGTACACATCCTCGCCCAGAGCTTCAGTCATTGCCCGGTTGCGTTCATCAGCGTGCATGACAGCGGATAGGATATACTGCTCACCGCCGACGATCTCCACGGCGGCTTTGTAGGCATCGGCATAGAACTGTTTGGCATATTCATAGCCGCCGTGGTTGTGGAAGTAGGCAGAGTTTACATCAAACAGCAGCTCCCCATATTTCACCGCATCGGCTTTCAGACCACGGGTGGAGATAACACCATCTGCAATCATCTGATCGAACATGGCGGCATAGCTGTCGGTAGGTTTCTTGAAGTGGACATTGCGGTGGGTCTGGGTGGTATCAATATCTTGATTGGAGTAGCTGTCTTTTTCTCGCTCGTTATGCTCCTGAACTTTCGCCACATCGTCGAGGGTGGGCAAGTCCTGGTTACGGGCAAAGGTACGGTCAATTCCATCGTTTCTTGCCATAGACTTTTTCCTTTCTTTCGAGAGTAGCAGACGGGCGGGGGGCTGCGGGGATGCACTTCTGCGGAAGTGTAATAACCCACTATAACACTTTCATCCATACTGGCTGCAAAGTGCCGTGGGCTCTCCGAGGGCTCTCCCGAGGGGGAATGCGGTCGCTGCGGTGACCTCTGCTGACCAAGGCGAAAATGTCTGCAACTTTTCTCATGGTCAGCCCGTCTGCATGAAGCTGTTCTGCGGAACTTCCTCTTGCAGCCGGTGTCCACAGGAGCTTTTTTCAAAAGTCCGTGGACATAGAAACAGCCCAAACAAGGGGGATGTGCTGTTTCTATAACGAGCGTTTCACGCTCTTTTGCTGTGTACATACGTACCAGCAATCGGTTTTATGCTCCGTTTCGCCATTCCTCCGGAATGTCCTCCGGTACGTACGTACACGGCAAATCTCCGTAAAACCCATTTATATCAGGTCGTGCAATCGCTTCCACCCCCATGAATCCCCACACTCGCCGACCGGCAGCGTTGGTGATATTGTTGCAATGCTCCAGATTATATTTCCGGGCATTGGCAACCATGGCGTCGCTGAAGCTGCGGGCTTTCAGCGGCGCAAGAGAATTTTCTCTGCACCACATTTCGTAGATTTCATAAAAATCCTTGGAGCTGATGGAAGCATCCGCTCTCAATCGGATGTATCCATCCGACTCCATGAAATCGAAAATATTGTTATTGTCACGCTTGACCGCTTCCCGGTTTTCTTTGATTCGGTCACTCTCTGTAAATTTGAAGTTGTTGGCAGCCAGCCGCTTCAACCCCTCAAATGCCCACAGGAAGATTCCCTCTACTTCGGCTTTCATTTTCTCCGCAAGATCAGGATCATCGGCTCTGTCCGCAGGCTTTTCCTTGGTGGTTAACACAAGCTGTCTGCGGTAAAATCCGTCACTGCGGTCATACAGGGCTTGCAGATCGCCGTTGCTGAATGCCATCAACCGGGCGAACATCCAGCCCTGGTAGCTCTGTTTCCCTTTGCGTTCCAAGTCCATCTTGCCCTGTGCGGTCACGATGGATTTTACATAGTTGGTCTGGCGCAGAGCTTCCATCCGCATATCATCATCTACGCACAGCAGGATGTGCTCCAGATCGGCACGGGCAAAGCGGTTTTCAGAAATCTTGCCGATGCTGCCGTCCTTCATGTTTGTGCCAAAGATAGCCGAAAGCACCGCACCGATTTGGGATTTACCCTCGCCACCGTTGCCCTTAATCACCATCATGCGCTGTCCTTTGTTGGAGGGGATCAGGCAATAACCGATAAACTCCTGCAAGGTGGGAATGTCTTCCGCATGGAGCAGTCCATTCAAAAAGTTCAGCCAGATCACGGGCGCAGGAGCATCGGGATTGTAGACAACAGGCAGACGGCTTCGCACGATAGCCGGTCTGCCCTCGGTAAATGTGCCGTTCAATAGCAACGTACCGTTGAACACATGGATGCGATCCTGCTCCGGCGGGAAGTCAGGCACTTGCGCTTCCAGTTTCAGCACTTCCAGAATGTTGGTGATCTTCCGGGGGATATTGTTTACGGCACAGAATTTCAGCTTGTCGTAAATCTCCCCACGCAGAGGAAGATCGTCTGTCACCCGACCATCAGGCGTGAAAAAAGCTCCGTTTGCAAAGATGATTCTGCGCTCATGCAGAAATTCTTCACAAAACAGAGCTTCATTGATGTTCTGCCCGTCAAACCAGACAGGCAGGTTCATATCAGGCGTTTTCCGGTTCTTCGCCATGCTGCGCCACCTCCTTTTTCTTTCTTGCGGTGTAGTCCTGCAAGAACATAATTTTGCCGTCCTTCATCAGCTCTTCCACCACAGCAACCCGTTCTTCCAGATTACCCACAGTCAAAATGTCTGCCATATATTCGATATAATCAAGCATCTGGCAGGCTTCCACAAAACGGTCATCCAGAGCATCGTCCGGTGTTTTCGGTGCATATCGCACTTTCCAATCTTCCAGCAGATGCAGATAATCCATCAGCACCCGGAAGCACAGCATTTCGTCCTCCCGAAACTGACGGATATAGGGACGCTTTGGCTTGACCATAGCTGCGGCAGTGGGCGGTTTCGGGTCAAGCCCGAAGTCCGCAGCCAGCTTTTGCGCTGCTTCATAACTGCTCAGATCGAACAGTCTTGCCACAAGGTCGATTACATCCCCCTTGGCTCCGCAGCCGAAGCAGAAGAAATAATCCTCGTTCAGCTTCAAGCTCGGATGCCTGTCGTTGTGGAACGGGCAGCAAGCCATGCCGTTGTGGCTCACTTTCAGCCCGTAGTGTTCGGCGGCTTGCTTCACGCAGATCGCCGCCTTGATGGTTTCATAAATTGTCATAGAAAAATCTCCGTTCATAATAGTCTGGAAAGCACGAAGCACCCGCCGTGGTTGGCAGGTGCTTCGCTCTTTCTACTATGGTTATGACGGATTTTTCAAAAAACAGGCTAATAGCAGGACAAGCCTATTTCAAAAAACAGGACAACTTTTCGGAGGATATAGATTTCTTCACATTTGCATGGTATAATTGGAAAAGTAAAAAAACAGGACAAGAGGGCAAGCATGAATCAAGAACTGATGACATTGGATTTTTGGCAGGATACGGTCATATATGAGGGCAAAACATTCCCTGTCGGCACTCTTGCCTGTGATGCGCTGAATGTTCCTGCGGATGCCATTGCAAAGATGAATGAGCAATGCGAAAAAATCAATCTGCTGCTTGGAATGTTGAACGCCGGAGAGGACGCTTCTGCACTCTTTCCTATGGCAAGGGAAGCTGCTCTGGCGATGCTTGATATTCTCAGTAAAACACCGCCGTTCTCCTACATGGATATTCCAAAACACAGAGAACAGATTGAAAAAGTCTTTACTGCGGACAATGCTCTGAAATATATGGAGTTTGCCATAAAAGCCACAACCAACTCCTTGCAGCTTGAAGAAGTTCCGAGATATGCCGATGCGATGATGCTCCAACGCTATACCGCTGTATTCGGGCATCTGGCATACTCCCTTGGGGAATACCAAAAGGCAATGCTTGATTTTGCAGAAAAATCAGACGGCAACGAAGCTGACCGCACCGCAGAGGGCTTTGCAAAAATGTTTGGAAGCTATTTCCCTCCGGACTTTTCTATTACTGAGGGAAATGCCTGGATGTCTACCCTGAACAACTCCGTTCAGTATGTATCTGTCATCCGTCCCGGCGAAAATGTGGCGAAGCTCGTCAAACGGATGCACTATGTGTCCTTTGTAGGGATGTTCCGGTCAGATCTCTTTGAGGGATTGTGTGTCGGTCACGCTCCTAAGAAGTGCCGGATCTGCGGCAAATGGTTTCTGACAACCAACGCAAGGCACACCAAATACTGCGGCGGTTATGCGCCGGGAGATAAGCTGCACCGCACCTGTCGGCAGATCGGCAATCTGAAAGGCAGAGAACAACGGGAGCTTGCGGACGATCATCCGGTTATCCAGATATATGAAAAGCGGCTGAATACCATCAACCGCTATATCAAGCGTGGCAAGCTGGATGAGGACTTAGCAGAGATTATGAAGAAACTGGCGAAAGATAAGATGTTCCGGGCAAAAAGCGATGTTGCTTATGCCAAGGGTGATTATGAAAAAGAGATGGAACAGGTTGCTTTGAGGAAAGAAGCAATGAGAAAACTTGATTAGAAACCAATCGAAGTTGGTGTAAACGATAAAGCAGCTTACAATATTTGATAAACTGCCCTATCGTTTACATCAATTTCGATTTTTCTATAGTGAACAAAGTCGCGTCACAGGAGCCGATATGTATGGACTTTCAATCTTTACACTTTACTATAAGATAAAGGTTGTGCCATTGTGGCAGATGGCTCGTTTCTGAATCTAAGCACGACAAATAGACCTCATTTCTGAGGCTTTTCAAAAAATATGAATATCAAGCTTTAAATACGTAGCGGTATCCGCTGCTGTGGTTTTCCAAGGTGTCCGCCACAGCATTTACAGACAGTAACCTTAATACCGTAGAGGGTTTCGAGCATCTGTGGAGTATCCAGGTTTTTCAGCCGGGAAAGATACTGTTTGCAGCCAAGGAGATTCCGGCATAATGTCAGATGTCTGGTTTTGGTTCTGGTACATAGCAATCCATAATACCTGATTCTGACAAAGCGTTTAGGAGGCACATGCATAAGAAACCGGCGAATAAATTCAACACCGGAAATGGTAAATTCCTTCCATTTGCCTTCTTCGCGGTAGTCTTTGACATAGTAAGTAACTGTATCTTCATCCATGCGTATGATACGATGGTTGCTGATGGCAATCCGGTGGGTGTATTTTCCAAGGTAGTTAATAACGGACTGTGCACCATTAAAGGTTTTCTTACAGTGGGGAACCCAATCCTTTTCATAACAAGTATTTAGGAGTTCCTTGAAAGCATAATAGTTACGATACTTTTCACTGCTTCCATGAAACTGAAGTTTTCTCTCTTCCCAGAGGTTTTTCAGTTCATCCAGATATTTGCCACGGAACAGCTTTGAAAGTGCCTTTACAGGAAGAAAGAATTCTTCGCCCTTATCACGCCATTGATTTTCGGCTGTCAGACCGCCGCCAAGAAGAATGACATGGATGTGAGGATGAAAATTCATTTCAGACCCCCAGGTATGTAACACGCAAATATATCCAACCTTTGCACCAAGATGTTTTGCGTCGTAAGTCAGTTCTTCAATAGTTGCTGAAACGCAGTGATACATGGCGTCATAAAGAAACTGCTGGTTACTGTAGATTAAAGGATTCAACTCCTGTGGTACAGTAAACACAACGTGAAAGTAAGGGGCCTCCAGCACATCCTCACGTCGCTTGTCCATCCACTTTTCCTTAGGCAAAGCCTGACACATGGGACAACATCTGTTTCGGCAGGAGTTATAATGGATTTGCAGATGTCCACAGTCTTCACACATACTTACGTTGGCACCATAAGCACCGGTCTTGCAGTTAATGATGCAGTTAGCAACTTTGGACTGCTGTGGAGAAGGGATATACTTATCAAGGTATTTCGGATAAAACCGTAGAAATATATCCTGTACAGTAGGATGCTCCATTATGAATCCTCCTGTATATCAAAAGGGCTTTTAATGCCAAGTAAAGTTTTGTTACTGACATGAAGATAAATCTCGGTAGACTTAGGATCCAAGTGACCTAACAAGGCCTGAATATATTTAATGTCACATCCGGCTTCCAGAAGATGACTGGCGAAGCTGTGCCTGAATGCGTGTGAAGTGACATGCTTAGGGATTCTGGCTCGTTCGGAGCTTCTTCTTAATACTTGATTTACCGCAGAGATATCCAGATATTCTCCGGTTGTCTGACTTGGAAAGAGGATATTTCTGGGTCTTCCGCACTGAAACCAGTACTGAGTCAGAATGTCGAGAGTGCGGTCAGCTAGAATGGTGTATCGGTCCATTCTGTTTTTGGTATTGCGGATGTGAATGAAGTGATTGCTTCGGGAAATGTCTTCATAATGCAAATGAGTTGTTTCAGACGCCCGAAGACCGCCGGAGTACATAACAGCAAAGATGGCTTTGTATTTCAGGTTTGTGGTGACATCAAGGATTGCATTCACTTCTTCTCTTGAGAGAACAGTAGGCAGGGAGCGGTCACGTTTCATTCTGGGAATTTCATCTTCGTCCCAGTTGAGTTTGAGAACACGCTTGTACATGAAGCGTAAAGCACCATAGTAGTGGTTGTAGGTTTCAGGTAAAATGCCCATCAGTCTTTTGGCGGTCAGGTAATCATCCACATCAGCTATAGTAAGTTCTTGCCAGGGTTTACCAGTAGCATTCAGGAAAGGGCTAAGGGCGTGACAATACGCCTTTGTAGTGGATTCCTTTAGATTCCTTTTCTGTGCAGCAATAGTTACTAATTCAAAAATATCTTCGTACATAAAATAACCTCCATGAAATAAAAGTAGTAATAACAACAGTAACTACCCATCATGGAGGAGCATTTGCAAAATAAAACTGCTTGTGTAAGCAGCCTAAAGATGATATTCTTTTCATAGGCAGTTGTTGGGACTAAGCCCGTGTTTGAAGTTTGTTATTGGTGGTGCTTTAACAATACTATCTTGGGACAATCCTGTCACTGCCTTTTTTAGAAAAAGTAAAAAGCTGCGCCATAGCCTTGGCAGGCCATCGCGCAGCGATTTTGTTCACTTTGAATTTGAAAGGATGAAATAAATGGAGAACGGAAGAATCATTGTAATTACTGGCGCACCAGGAACGGGAAAAACCTCAACATCCGCTATTATTGCAAAAGAATCCAGTATGGAAAAGTCTGTGCATATGCACACAGATGATTTTTATCATTATCTAAGCAAAGGGGTAATCCCACCATATTTACCGGAATCTAACGAGCAAAATCTGATTGTGATTGAGGCTTTTTTAGAAGCCGCAAAGCGTTATGCCCGTGGCGGATATGATGTTATTGTAGATGGTATTATCGGTCCGTGGTTTTTAGCGCCATGGTTGAATATTGTACACGAAGGATATGAAGTGCATTATATTATTTTGAAGGCTGATAAGAATGAAACTTTGAAGCGGGCAATTGAACGCTCAAAATTAGATAGAAAAACTAATATTGAATTAGTAGAGACTATGTGGGATCAATTTGATGATTTGGGAGCATATGAGAAATATACTTTAGACACAACGCTACTTTCAGTTGAAGATACTGTTTTTGCTATTAAAGAGAAAGTTGCAAATAATGCGACCTTACTTCTTGAATCATTCGAAAACCAGTAATACAACTTTCAGTTTTCTGGAGATCGATAAACATTATTAGACCGAAAGGAGGTGCGCTATGCTGAATGATTTTTCATGGAATATGACCGGATACATACCGAAACACCAAGTCAATCCGCACGGCGATGGCATCATCCCCTATGTGGCAGAGCGCATCTTCCAACTGGAACCGGAACCACCCGTGGTGGGTAATTTGAACGATTATATTCTGTCTGCCCTTCAAGAAAAGGACTTGATGTATTTCTCGTTCTTCCTTCACCACTATGAACCGCAGCTCAATAAGCGTATCAAAGGCTTTCTCGGTGTGGATGGCGGCGATCTGTACGACACAGACCGTTTTCTGGATATAAAGCTATCCTGCCGGGAACAAATGCTCCAGAAGCTGATGGACTACGATCCCGCCAAGGGTGCGGAGTATGCCACCTACATTTTTCCGTTCATCCGGGATGCTATGCTCCGTTTCCGTATGGGCGAAGAAAAGTGGTCGGTGTCATCTCTGAGCAATTACAAAATGGTGCGTTCAATGGCATGGCTGTACCACAACACCAAGAATGCGGTTAGCGAGTTTTCCAAGAAGTACAACTGTGATCTGGCCCTTGCGGAAGAATATCTGAAAGTTGTCCGTGGCATCCGCAATCAGCAGCCGTTCTATGTAACAGACGAGGACGGTGAGGAAACGGGCGAGGATGTTGCCCTTGACGATACCTGGAACTATGCCGACATTCTCTGGAACGGCATACAGGCTGAAAAGGTGCAGCGGGCATTTGAAAAACTGAACTACCGTGAACAGACCTTACTTGAAAAGCGCCTTGCAATCTGCATGACCTGCGGGCGTGTCGGCTCATGGAAAGGCCGCCCCACCTTTGAAGAACTGGCAGTCATGTTTGAGGGCAGCACAGCCAGCGGTGCAGAACGAGCCTATCGAAAAGCGGTGGACAAGCTGACAAAGCTTCTGGTTGCCGAGGGCGCAATCCATGCTGTTCGATTGAAACAGAAATCCAAAATTAAGCGCAAAAAGAAAATCGCCGCCGCAATCTACGAATACCAAGCAGACTGCGACGGCGAATGGGGCGAGATTTCACTTGATTTTGAAAATGGTACAGCAGAGATTATCCGGCTTGCCGATTGGGATACGATGAAAACAAACCGTTTTGCAAATAAAGCGATAGCTTATCTTCTGAACTGTGAAAATGAGAAACTGCCAAAGGAAACAATGGTGGCATTTGAACCATAAAAAGAAAAACCGCTACAACATCCATCCCACTTTGGAATGAGAATTGCAGCGGTTTATTTGCTGGGAACTAATTATTCGATATTTGTGATTTCCCAATCATCATTTACCAGATGGGTAAATCCTTGGTTTTCATCTTCATTGGGAATTGATGCAGTCCAGATGATTTCTCCGTTTTCACCAAGGGCAGTTATTGTTAGTCCACGCAGATCAGTGTAACCATCGAGATTTTCGAGCCAGATGCGTTCGCCTTTCTTGAACAGGGAACCATCAGCGTTTTCACACCCACCACTTGAGTTAGGCATTATAAGCTCGATGCTCTTAACACCTTCTGCACCGATGGTCAGATAAAACTTTGAAGGTTCATTCTCTGTAGATGGAAACAGAATTGCCTGGCGTGCTTCTTCGGTAGCGAAGATCCACCACTTGCCATTCATAAAGAGTTCAATGGTTCCCTCGGTTGCCCCGTATTGATAACCATATCCTGTACCAAAATTGGACTGATCGTCAACGGTGGGCTGTTTACTTCCATCAACTTGGGATGTAATCTCACCATCCATCACGCCGCATCTTGCTTCTATTGTGCTTTCGTGACCGGTATCGAGATACAATGTTCCATTCACCATAACCATAGGGATTAAGTCCCATGTTTCGGCTTCCCTTATAAGCTTGATTCCATAAACATCTGCAATTTGTGCAGGATAGGATTCAAGGATTTCACCGGAATATTCAATTTCGATTACATTTCCGATTTCAGGTTCTGGTGATGGATGAGCATTGCTAATAGGTACCACAATTCGGTCTGCACTACTCAATTCCCAACTACCTTCAACGGGCTTCACAAGATAATGACCATCATGAATTTCCAGAATTTTAGCCTGGAACACCTGATGGGCTTCGTTGGAAAAACCTTCTATCTGAATACTATTATTCTTGAAAACCAGTCGGCCTGTTTCTACCAGTTCATCGGTATTATACTTTGTTTTATCTACATAGAGGTATCCATCAGCTTCATGAAATCTGAGGGTAAAATCGAAATTTCCTCGATCAGACAGCTCATAGCTTGCTCCGTTTGCATAGTCATAAATGATGACACGGTTATCAATCATGCCAGATCCCCAACTGATTGTAGAACACAACTCAGGCAAACCGTCGCCGGTGAGGTCGCAGAAATAGGCGTTCCAGATGGGCATTCCGGTATACAACGAAGTGATTTCGTTACCTGTAACAGCCATCATTTCTCCATAAGTCCAACGGAAAGTCACATCCGGGAACTCCGGAATATTGGCTTCCATTTGTCTGTCCCATTGCATTTCGGACGGAGTGTCAAGATAATCAAACCACTGTTCCACTGTGCCTTTATGGGTAAAACTAAAATCAAGCATTAACTCTCTTGCGGTTTCTGGATTGGTGATAGGATAGCTGAAAGAAGGTTTCACACCATTATCAACCCATATCTCGGAAAAATCAAAAGAAAAATGCAGATGCAAGTTATCATTTATAGTAATGGTAAAACTGTGATCACGATTGTGATCTCTGCTTTGAGAGATCGAATTGCGGCCCACCCTGATTTTGCCCATCGTTGCAATAAAACGGTTGCTGTCTCCATCGTTGCAGGAAACAGACTCGCTGTTATATCGGACAGTCATTGAGCGGACATCGCTCAATGCAGCGCTCATGTCAACTTCATCAATCGTCCATTTGGTAAGCGCTGTGCCTGCCGGATTTGTCAGGAAGCAGACCGCAACGACCGCACAGGTGATGACTGCCAAAATGATGACCCAGAACGCAGGCTTCTTATAGTTCATCACAGACTTCACACGCTCCTTTACACCTACCTCGCCAAAGGCAAGAGGACAAGCGGCGATCATACGACGGTTTACGCTGCAGACAACGAGCGCTTGAGCATAATCGGCTCTCAGTTCGTTGTCGAGTTCCTTGATAACCTTTTCGTCACAGGCCAGCTCAATATCTCTGCACAGCAGCACATAGGCAAGCCACATCAGCGGATTAAACCAATGGATTGTCAGCAGGAGGAAACCCAGAGGTTTCCACCAGTGGTCTCTGCGTCGAATATGCGCCTGCTCATGGGCAACAACATGGCTCAGATCCTGCCCATCCATGTGGTAGGGCAAATAAATCTTCGGCTTCATGATACCCAGCACAAAGGGCGATGCGACATTCTCACTTTGATAGATGTTGTCCCGGAGGATGACCGCTTCGCTGACCTTACGCTGCAGACGCCAATAGCTGACTGCGGTATACAGGAGAAGTGCGGCAACACCGATCGCCCAGACGATACTCAAAATCGGAATCCAGATTTGAAGCGGATTTGCGCTGGAGCCCGGAGCAGGGGCAAGTGAACTGCCGATCACTGGGTTGATAACGTTGTTGATGGCCGGAACTCCCGTCTGGACAGAAGGCACAGTATCCATCATGATACCCGGATTTATAGTTTCAGCGCTGGGGATCAGACTCAAAGCGCTCTTGATGGAAAATGGGAAAGCCAGCCGCACTGCTACGATGCCCCAGAGCAGGACATTGACCCACTTGGGTGCTTTCTTCAGGACGAACCGGAGCAACAACACTGTCAGGACAAGCCAGCTTGCCGATATGCTCATGTTTACAATGTTCAGAAACAGATCGCTCATGATTTGCCTCCTTTCCTGATGCGGTCGATCATGCGCTGCACCTCCTCAAGCTCATCCTCGGACATATCCTGATGCTTCGTAAAAGCAGCGATAAAGGCAGGCAGAGAACCCTCGAATTTCTTCTCGACCAGTTCGTCGATCTCACACGCCTGGGCTTCATCCTTGGAAACGAGAGAAGTAACAGTGCCATTGTCGTTCTGCAGCACACCACGCTCTCCAAGACGCTTGATAACGGTATAAGTCGTAGTCCTTTTCCATCCGAGTTGATCCTGGCACAGCTTTACAAGCTCGACAGCAGTAACCGGCTCATGCTCCCACATAATCAAACAAAAACGATATTCACTTTCGTGAATCTTCGGAAAACCCATATTTACGCCCTCCTTGTCTACACCATTAGACTTCACATATAGTCTACCACATTAGACAGCCAAAATCAATAGAGTTCACAGAAAAGATACAAAAAAATTGCCCGCAGAATTTCTCCCACGGGCAAAGTGTTGGTTAGCTATCAAGCGGTTTGTATTCAGTTACAGTTTTCAAATAGGTTTCGGGATCACCGTTCAATATCAAGTTAGCATATCCAATCGGGTCATTGTAGATCAGATAGTCCAGCTCTGACCGCTGATACATATTGTCGGCAATCTCGTTCTCCACGGCGATCGTGTCAATGGAAATCATACTGCCATCAACAAATTTCAGTTCCACACAGGCAGTGTCCATATTAAACTCACAAGAAATCAATCTATCCATAAGAAACCTCCATTCTACGGGATGTTAGATCATCCCGAAATATTTGAATGCTTCTCGGATTGCTTTCTCTTTTTCCGGCGGACACTGGGGTTGCCTGGAATCTTCGGATTTCGGCAGATTATAGTTTTTGCCTACCTCAATCCCACATTTCCGTTTAATCTGTGAGATATAGAGGTTGGACACCTTTAACCCGGTATGCTCCAAGACATACTCCTTAATCTGCGGATAGGTTGCCCCATCCTGAAATTCGGACATATCCATATCCTCCAAAGAGAACTCAACCCGAATATTCTTCGAGTCGATCTCGCCCTTGGAAAGCAAGACAACCGTCTCGACATGCGCGGTGCGCGGGAACATGTCCACCGGCCGGCAGCGGGCCGTCCCGTACCCGAGGCGGGCAAACACGGCGCAGTCACGGGCCATCGTGGCACTGTTGCAGGAGACCATGACGATCCGCCCCGGGGCCATCCGCGCGACCGATTCGAGCACCGCCTCCTCGCAGCCCCTGCGCGGCGGGTCGAGGATGACCACGTCCGGGCGGGTCCCCTCCCGCGCGAGGCGCGCGGCGGCCTCCGCCGCGTCGGCGCAGAAGAAGCGCGCGTTGGAAATGCCCGCGCGGCGCGCGTTGGCGAGGGCGTTTTCCACCGCCTGCGGCACGACCTCGACGCCAATCACCTCTTTGCAACGGCCCGCCAGCGAAAGCCCGATCGTCCCCGCGCCGCAGTAGAGATCGATCACCGTCTCCTCCCCCGTGAGCGCGGCGTAATCGGCGGCCACGCCGTAGAGCCGTTCGGCGCCGGAGCTGTTCACCTGGTAAAAGGACTGCGGGGAGAGGTCGAACGCCACCCCGCAGAGCACATCGCTGATCTGTTCCTTCCCATAGAGGACGCGGTTCTCCCGCCCGAGGATGACGTTGGTCGGGCGGTCGTTGACGTTGAGGACGATCGAAACGATCCGCGGGTCGCAGGCGCGCAGGCGCTCGACCAGCTCCCGTTCGCGCGGAAGGCGGTCCCCGTTGACAACAAGGCAGACCATCGTTTCTCCCGAGCGCTGCCCGGCGCGCAGGTAGACATGCCGCAGGAGCCCGCCGCCCGTAACCTCGTCATAGACGGGGACGCCGCAGTCCCGCAGGTAGCCGAGCACAGTCTCCAGAATCCGCGAAAAGCCGGACGGCTGGAGGCGACAGTCATGGCAGTCGATCACCTCATGGGTACGCGGGGCGAAAAAGCCCGCCGCGAGCTTCCCCTTCTGCATCCGGACGGGATACTGCGCCTTGTTGCGGTAGCCCTCGGTCCGGGGGGACGGCAGGATCGGTTCCACTTCCAGTTCGATCCCGCCGATGCGGCGCAGATTCTGCTGGACGAACGCCTGCTTGTAGCGCAGCTCCGCCTCATAGGAGACGTGCCGGAAGACGCACCCGCCACACCTGCGGCTCACCGGGCAGTCGGAGGGAACGCGGTCGGGCGACGGGGTCAAAATCCGCTCGATCTTCCCGAAGCAGTGGGTCTTATTGACCTTGACCAGCCGCACCAGCAGCCGGTCCCCCACCGCCGAGGCGGGCACGAAGACCGCCATGCCGTCCAAATGCCCGACGCCGCTGCCCTCGTGGGTCATATCGGTGACGTCGAGCGTCACCAGGTCGTTCTTCCGCGGCATCCGCCCACCCCTTTGCATTTCAGACAATCTATGCTATACTCATCCTGTATTTTCCGTCGAATCTGCCGGTTCTCCGGATATTGTATCATAGATTCGGGACGGGTACAACCGGATTCTCCCGCGCCGATTGTGTCGCTCCGGTGAAGCCGCGTTGACGGCAGTGTGAATTTGGTGCAGTAATTCGCGGGAAATGCCGCACCTATTGATCGGTATGCCGGAAGGGGGTGGCACTTTGGAAAACGCCGCGCAGGCCAAAAACGGCCCCAAGCCCATGATCAGCGTGCGCCATCTGCGCAAGGTCTACCGCATCGGCGATGAAAAAGTCGTCGCCCTCGCGGACATCAATCTTGAAATTTTAAAGGGGCAGGTCGTCTGCATCGTCGGGACCTCCGGTTCCGGAAAATCCACCCTGCTCAATCAGCTCGCGGGGCTTGAAAAGCCCACCCGCGGCTCGGTATATATTGGAAAGACCAACATCTCCCGCCTGTCGGAAAACCAGCTTGCGATCTTCCGGCAGCGGTTTTTGGGCTTTGTCTTCCAGTCCTACAACCTCCTCCCCACCATGACGGCGCTCGAAAACGTCTCCCTGCCGATGATCTTCAAGGGCATCTCCAAATCGAAGCGGAACAAGGCGTCGATGGCGATGCTTGCCGCGGTGGGGCTCAAAAAACGCGCCCACCACAGGCCCACCCAGATGTCGGGCGGCCAGCAGCAGCGCGTGGGCATCGCGCGCGCGTTCGTCTCGCGGCCGAAGGTGGTTTTCGCAGACGAGCCGACCGGCAACCTCGACACCCGGACGACCATCGACGTTATGCGCATGATGGTGCGGTTCGCGCGCCGGTACCAGCAGACGCTCATCATCGTCACCCACGACCCCGAGATCGCCGACTACGCCGACCGGGTCGTCACCCTGATCGACGGCGCGATCACCTCGGACGTCACCCACACGCCGGTCTATGACGGAACCGCCGACGCGGATTCCCTGCCGCCCGAATCGGTGCTGCCTGAGGAGCCCAGTCTCCCGGAAGGGCCCATCCCGGCCGTGGAGGAGGAGCTCCCCCTGCCGCCCGACGACGAGCCGCTGATCCTCCCGGACGACGGGGACGCGCCCGCCGCTTTGCCGCCCGCCCCGGCGGCGGACCCCCAAGAAGAAAAAGGAGAACTGCCGATATGAACCATCTTTCCAGCCGCGTGATCTCCCTTGTGCTTGCCGTGATCTTCCTGTTTTCAGCGGCGGGCGTCTCCTTTGCCACGCTCTTTTGGGGCACGACCGTCTACGCCGACGAGGGCGATACCGCCGGCACCTCCACGCAGGTGGAATCCCAGGTTCCGAAGGAGGATCCCGATGTGGTGCTCTCCTCCTCCCGGGCGGGCAGCCGCATGCTCGCCGCCGCAAAAGAGCCCAAGTCCGAGGAAGGAGCCGACCCCGGCGACAAGAATGACAACACGGAGACCGCGCCAAACGAGTACAGTATCCAGGGTGTGGAGTTCCAGTCCGGTACCGGTCGTATAAAGGAACTGTCCGGTGGGCAGACCGCGGAAAAAATGATCATCACCATCGTCGACACCAGGTTCAGCTACAAGGACTACAAAGACCTGCCCGGCGGCGAAGGCGACAGCGATGAAGAACGTAACAAAAACTTTTTCGCCAGTCTCAATTCAGAAAACTTTAAATCAAGTTCCGACCCATCTTTCCAATTTAAGGAAGGCAGAAACGACTCGATCTATTACACAATTACATATACAGGCGTCCGGTACTCCGGCGAGAGCAAGACGCTGCGCCTGTCCGTCTCCTACCCGCCCGAATGGGGCATCGGCATGACCGATTTCAGCAAGGAACTCAACGAGCTCAAGGTCAACTCCGCCTCGAGCGGGCGGGACCACGACGATGACGACGATGATGACGACGACTCCTCCAGCCGACCGGACATCGCGCCGCCCACCCCGACGCTGATCGTGTCGGAATTCGATTACGGCGGCGAGAGCGTGGCCGCGGCGAGCGACTTCGCCCTCAAGCTGCGCTTCACCAACACGAGCAAAAAGCTCCCGATCGACAACATCGTCATCAAGATCACGGTGCCCGAGGCGTTCACCCTCAAGGGCTCCTCCAATACCATCTACCTTGAAAAGATGTCGCGCGAATCGTCGGTCGAGCGCACGATCTCGCTGTCGGTCAAGCCGGGCGCGGAACCGATTTCCCACGCGATCAAGCTCGATTTTACCTATGAGGCGGTCATCGACGAGGCGCGCAAGCAGCTCACCTCCGCGCAGGAGATCAGCATCCCCGTCACCCAGCTCGACCGCTTCACCCTCAATCCCATCGAGGTCCCCTCCGAGCTCTATGTCGGGGACGACACGAGCATCGAGGTCTCCTTCGTCAACAAGGGGAAATCCCCCATCTATAACGTCTCCGCCGAGATCGCCGGCAACATCGCCCAGCCCGGCCAGCGCCAGTTCATCGGCAACATCGAGGCCGGCAAGGAGGACTCCGCCGATTTCCAGCTCGGCGCGCTGGAGGGCGGCGAGGTCAAGGGCGAAATCATCATCACCTATGAGGACGCGAATATGCACGTCACCGAGCTGCGCGAGCCGTTCACGACGACCGCGATCGCCTTTACGCCCTCCTTCGACGACGGCATGGACGCGATGAACCCGATGGACGAGGTCCCCGAGGAGACGCCCTGGTACCAGACGATCCCCGTCTGGGGCTGGATGGTCGGCGGCGTGGTGCTCATGATCTTCGTGGCCTTCCTGATCAGGCTCATGCTCGTGCGGCGCAAGGAGGACGAGGCCTTCCTGGAGGACGACGATGAAGATATCTGACATGATTTCCATGTGCTTTGGAAATCTCTTCCGTCGAAAGATGCGCTCCATCCTCACCGTGGTCGGCGTGGTGGTCGGCACCTGCGCGATCGTCGTCATGATCTCCCTCGGCCTCGGCATGAACCTCCAGCTCGAAAACACCCTCGCCCAGATGGGCAGCCGCCTCACCACGATCAGCGTCTACAACTACCGCTACAGCGGGATGGGCGATGGCGACTCCGCCGTCATGGACGACAAGGCCGTCGAGCGGATGCAGAACCTTCCCGGCGTCGAGGTCGCCACCCCCATCTATTCCCCCGGCCTCCAGGCGCGCGTCTACGCGGGCAAGGATGACCGCTACCAGATGGAACTGTGGGACATCACCGGCATGTACGCAGAAGCCATGCCCAAAATGGGATACACGCTACTCGAGGGGGAATATCCCAAAGGGCCGCAGACTGAAAAGAAAAAGCCGATCTATGTGGTGGTCGGCGAATATACCGGCTATAACTTCCAGGACAACAAGAAAAAGTTCGACAACTACCGCTGGCCCGAAAGGGACGAGAACGGCGAGCTCAAGCAAAAGCCGTTCGTCGACATCATGAACGACGAGCTCATCCTGCGCAGCAACAAGCAGGACGAGGACGACCCCGACAGCACGCAGTTCTCCCGCGAGATCAAGCCGGTCGGGCGGGTCAAGGAGGACTACGACAAGGGCTGGGAGACCTCGCAGGGCATCATCATGGACATCGAGGACATCAAGTGGCTCGAGGCGGAATACAACCGCGTCAACAAGATCAAAACCAGCTCCCGCAACGACAAGGGCTACAACAACGTCACCGTCAAGGTCGCAACAATGGAGGACGTCGAGCCGGTGCAGGAGGCCATCAAGGCGATGGGCTTCGAGACGAACTCGGCCGAGGACGTGCGCAAGCCGATGCAGGAGCAGGCCCGCCAGCAGCAGATGTTCCTGGGCGGACTGGGCGGCATCTCGCTGCTCGTCGCGGCCATCGGCATCACCAACACGATGATCATGTCGATCTATGAGCGCACCCGCGAAATCGGCGTCATGAAGGTGCTCGGCTGCAAGGTCAAAAACATCCGCTCCGTCTTCCTGATGGAGGCGGGGGTCATCGGCTTTGCCGGCGGCATCATCGGGGTCATCCTCAGCTATTTTATCTCCTTTTTGATGAATTACTTCAACTTCTCCTTCAGCGGTAACAACAGCGGCATATCGATGCGCTATATGGGTTACTATGGGGGCGGCGAACAGGCCGCCGCGCAGGTCTCCCTCATCCCGCCGTGGCTCGTCGTGGCGGCGATTCTCTTCGCCACGCTCATCGGCCTCGTCTCCGGCATCCTGCCCGCCAACCGCGCGATGAAAATTTCCGCCCTCGAGGCGATCAAGCATGAGTAGCCGGAAAAAGCGCCTCCTGTTCCCGCTTCTCCTGTTCCTGCTGGCCGCGGCGGTCCTGTTGACCGCCCGGACGCAGGCGGAGAAACAGAAGTATATTGACGCGCGCCCGGATACGGCCTTCATGGCCTCCCTGCGCGCGGAAAGCCCCAACCACAGCCTTGACCTCGACGAGCTGGTCGCCTCTCCCCTGCCCGCCGAGGGAGACGCGGGCCCCATCCTCTACAACGCGACCTTTTATCCCGACGCGCGCACCGTCGTCTGTACGATCAGCGTCCCCAAGGGGAACGAGACGGCGCCCTTCCTCGTCCGGTACGACCGTCGGCCGATTCCCGGCCGGTACGATCCCGGCGAGGACCGCTACGGCGTGCGCAGGCTCTATTTTGAGGACGTCTCCGTCCCCCGGTTCGGCTGGCTCGACCTTGTGGACGCCGCTTCGCTGGAGGGGATGGAGTATAATCCCTACGCCGATCCTCCGCCCGGCCGGGTGCGGTTCCTGCTCGACGAGGAGTATGCCTTTCCCCGGTAGATTTGCCGCTCGGGGAGCTGCGGGCCTCTTCTTAGGTTTTCCGCCCGGCGGGAGGAGGGCTTGCCGGTAGTCGACCGGCGGCGATCTTCTTGGATTTGCCGCCCAGTGGGCGGAGGGCTTGCCGGGTCCCGCCCCGGCAGGCGGGTCCATTTCTTGCACGCCCAAGAAATGGACGAAAGAAGGGCGCTCAAGGGGGGCTCACTTGAAGAAGACTGGGCGCAAAGCTCGCCCCCCTTGAGAATCCCCCCTCCGCTCACGTCCAGCCAACCGCAAGAAGAAGACCTGTGCCGACAAATCAATCGTCAAAAAATGCGGGCCGTTTTGCGGCCCGCATTTTTTTATTCTTTTAATACCCGATAAGGAGCAACCCACTCATAAGGGATTTTTTTCTTGATCAGAAAGTCTTCCACTGCCTCATCTATAATTTTTGACATCGGCACCAACGACTCGTCGCTATAGCCCTTGATCGCCTTATACAGGCCTTTATCAACGGTTGTCGATAGCCTATCCCTGTTTTTGAGATCCCCGCTGACTTTGATCGTCGCCATTACTATCAAAACCTTACATGTTTAATAAGGTTATTATATCGCATAAACTTATTGACATCCTCGTTTATTATGCTGTATAATGTTGTTACGCTTCATAAGTTTGTTTGCTTTGGCTGGCCCATATTGCCTCGTTACCGTTTCCCTTGGTAACACACCGGCAGTCACTCCCTTCTATAACGGCCGCCTTTGCAAAAAGGGCGCGCAGCTACCGCTGCGCGCCCTTTTTATTTGTGATTGGGAGCGTAAGGCGAGCCCCCACTCCCGTATATCCTTACCAGCGGGTACGACGGCACCTGCCTTCTACCCGGGGCAGGCTGGACGTGAGCGGAGGGGGGATTCTCAAGGGGGGCGAGCTTTGCGCCCAGTCTTCTTCAAGTGAGCCCCCCTTGAGCGCCCTTCTTTCCCCTATTTCTTGGGCGAACAAGAAATAGGGCCGCCCGCCGGGGCGGGACCCGGCAATCCCCGCCGCAGGCGGCACATCTAAAGCGCCCCGGAGGGGTGCGAAGAAAGCCCTCCGACCACTTGGCGGAAAACCAAAGGCTTGTCGCGCCGAGCGGCAAATCAAAGCCTCTCTTCAATCGCTGCAATGACCGCCTTGAGCGTCCGGATGCGGGCATATCGCTTATCGTTCGACTCGACGACGATCCACGGCGCATAGGCGGTGTTGGTGCGCAGGAGCATCTCGTCGACCGCCTGCTCGTAGTCGTCCCACTTGTCGCGGTTGCGCCAGTCCTCGTCGGTGATTTTGTACTGCTTTTCAGGGGTGTTCTGGCGGTCGGTGAAACGGGCGAGCTGCTCGTCCTTGTCGATGTGCAGCCAGAACTTGAGGATGATCGCGCCCCACTCGGCAAGCCCCCGCTCAAAGCGGTTGATCTCGTCATAGGCGCGGCCCCACTCCTCGTCGGTGCAGAACCCCTCGATGTGCTCGACCATGACGCGGCCGTACCAGGTGCGGTCGAAGATCGCCACATGCCCGTCCTTGGGCAGCGCGTTCCAGAACCGCCAGAGGTGCGGATGGTTCTTTTCCAGGGTGGTCGGCGCGGCGATCGGGATGACCTCGTAGCCGCGCGCGTCGAGCGCCGCGGCCACCCGCTTGATGTTGCCGCCCTTGCCCGCCGCGTCCCAGCCCTCATAGGCGAGGATCATCGGGATGCGGCGGCGGTAGAGCTCATTGTGCAGCTCGGAAAGCCGCTTCTGGCAGTCCTTGAGCTGCTTGCGGTATTCCGCTTCCTCGATCGTGACATTCAGGTCGATCTCCCGCAGGCGCGGCGCGGGCAGCGTCTTGATGTCGTCCGACACGCGGATGCCGGTGAACGGCTTTTCAAAGCCGTTCTCCCTGCGCTCGATCGCCTGCTCCATCGCGCCGATCACCGTCGTAAAGACCTTCCAGGTCGCATAGCGGCGGTCGGTCGACGCCACCACTGTCCAGGGCGCGTTGTGCCGGTCGGTGCGGGAGATCATCTCGTCGAAAATCTCCAGGTATTCGCCGTACCGCCGGTTGTGGTCCCAGTCGGCCTTTGTCACGCGCCAGCGGGTCGACTTCTGATCGTCCAGCACCTTGAGCCGCTTTTTCTGCTCCTTTTTGGAGATGTGGAAGAAGAATTTCACCAGCACGTATCCGTCGTCGGTGATCTGCTGCTCAAAGTCCACGATCTCGTCGAACCGGTGGTTGAGATCGCGGCGGGTCAGGCGCTCCTCGTCCCGCGCCACCGAAACAGCGCGGTACCAGCTCCGGTCAAAGATCGCCGTGTCCCCGTAGGTCGGCAGCGCCTGCCAGAAGGGCCGCATCCAGGGGTACCGCCGCTCGTCCGCCGTCGGCGCGAGGATGCTGTGCACCGAAAAACCGCGCGGGTCGAGATTGGTGATCAGGCGGGAGATCTTGTCCCCCTTGCCGGAGGCGCCCCACCCCTCAAAGACAAGCACCATCGGAATCTTCAGCGCGCGGATGCGCTGCTGAAGCACGCCGAGCTTCTGTTTCAGGCCGTCGGACACCGCGTCCCACTCTTCTTTTTCCATCCGAACATCCAAATCCAGATTTTCCAGCATCGTACATTCCTCGCTTTTCGTTTCGAGCTTCCTCCCTATTGTGCCCGGCGCGGAGGCATTTTGCCGCCGGGCACGCGGCCGGAGGGTCGTTACTCTTGATTATACAATATTTTTCCACTTTCTTCAACCGAAATCGTGCAGAATTACAAAACAGCCCGCCAAATGGCGGGCTGTTTTCCAGTCAGAGCGCGGTTTCAACCAGGGTAAAGGCGGCGGGCTCGCCGCAGAAGGAGACGACGTACTCCCCGACGCGCCGGGTGGCGAGATCCTCCCGCCCCGCCGTCTCGACCTCCCGCAGCGGCAGGGTGATTCCCCGGCCGTCCCGCTTGAGAAGCGCCTCCTTGCGGGTCCACACCGCGATGACCTCCTCCGGGCAGTCCGCGAGGAAGCACTCCGCGTCGGTAAAAAACCGCGCGGGAAACCAGTCGTGCAGGAGGCGGGAGGCGGGCTCCACGTCCACGCCGGCGGGGCGTTCCGAAAGGGCGGCGGCCACCGCACCGCGCGTGTGGGAGATGCTGATGTGAATTCCCGGGAAATCCGGCAGGAAGGGCTTCCCGCGCGCGTCCTTTTCAACGCGCGGGGGCTCGGGCAGGCCGAGTCCCCGCGCGAGCAGCGCGCGGGCCGCCGCCGAGAGATCCCGCGCGCCTGTGCGCGCGAACCAGACGGCGTTTTCCATCACGCGTCCCCCTTCCCGTAGGCGACCACCCAGAAATCCGCCTCGGTCGTGAGGGTTTCCAGCGCCGCGAGCCGCGCCGCGCCCTCCGCCGGGGTCTTGTAATAATAGGGGGTCATCGAAAAAAGGCTCTCGATGAGGGCGTTCCCCTCCAGCGTAAAGGAATAGCTCACGCGGCGGCGGCCCGTGATGCGGAATCCCTCCAGCTCGAAGGACTTGTCCGCGTTTTCATAGGGCGCGTCGTAGAGGACGCGCTTGAGCCCCCACAGGTGCCGGGCCGCCGGATAGACGGCGACAAAATACCCGCCCGGGGCGAGCACGCGGGCAAATTCCGGCGGACAGAGGGGGGAAAAGACGTTATAGACGAGGTCTGCGCTCCCATCCGCGAGGGGCAGCGCAAAGAGGCTCGCGACCGCGAAGCGGCCCCCGCGGCAGCGGCGGGCCGCGTGGCGGACGGCGGGCTTCGAGAGGTCGACGCCGAAGAGGACGGGGGTCCTCCCCGCCCCTTCCAGCGCGTCAAAAAGGCGGGCGGCGTAATAGCCCTCCCCGCAGCCCGCGTCGAGAACGCGGGGCGCGTTCCCGCAGAGGCTGAGGACGGTTTCGTTGAGCGCGTCGGAGAGCGGGGCGTAGCTGCCGCTGTCGAGGAAGCGGGTACGCCCCGCGACCATCTCCGCGTTGTCCCCCGGGTTGGGGCTGCTCTTTTTGTTGGCGAGCAGGAGGTTGACATAGCCCTGCGCGGCGATGTCGAAGGAGTGCCCCTCCGGGCACCGGCAGGCGCGCTCCCCCCACGCGAGAATCCCGCCGCATACCGGACAACTGTACAAATCCGCGTCCCTCCCGGTCAAGCTGTTTTATTCATTGTACCAGCCTTGCGCCGCCCCGTCAATTTCCGGTTGTGTCCGGCTCCTCTTGCGTGTATAATGGTAGCTGGAATCGAACTGGAAGGGAAGAACCGCATGAAGATCAAACTCCTCGCCCTGGATATGGACGGCACGACGCTTTGCAGCGACCACGTGACCGTCTCCCCCGCAAACCGCGCGGCCATCGAGGCTGCCAGCGCGCGCGGCGTGTTCGTCGTGACCGCCACCGGCCGGATGCGCCACCGCCTGCCCGAGGCCATCGAGCAGACGCCGGGGCTTCATTACGCCGTCACCTGCAACGGCGCCTCCGTCTTCGACCTGCGCGAAGAGGCGCTTCTCTACGCCAACCCCATCCCGGAGGACACGGCGCTGCGCGTCTTCGACACGCTCGCGCCCTTTCCCGTTTTCATCGAAATCTACAGCGGCGGCTTCGACTACGTCGAGCGCGTCCGTATCCCCTATATCGAAGCCTCCGGCTTTTCCGAGAGCCGGATGAAAAACCTCCTGCGCGGTCGCCGCACCATCGAGGACCAGCGGGAATACCTGCTGCATCCCGCCGCGCCGGTCGAGAAGTTCAACGTCCCCTACCTGCCGCCCGAGCACGAGGAGGCGGTGTGGGCGGCGATGCGCCGAGTGGAGGGGGTCGCCCTCACCTCGTCGGTCGCGCAGAACATCGAGGTGAACGCCGCGGGCACGGACAAGGGGGACGGCCTGCGGTTCCTCTGCGAATACCTGGGCGTCGCGCCCGGGGAGGTCATGGCCATCGGCGACAGCCGCAACGACCTGGAGATGCTCACCTTCGCCGGGCTGGCCGCCGCCCCCGCCAACGCCACCGACGAAATCAAGGCGGCCGCTGACTGGGTCGGCCCCTCCAACGACGATGACTGCGTCGCCCGGGCGATCGAACGGTTCTTGCTCTGAGCTTACGCCCGCAAAAGGGCGGCGGGGAGCCTGAAAAGACGTAACGGCGCCGTCGGCGCGCCGGGTAAAGAGAGGCAGGCGCGGCGTCCGGCCGCGGCGGGAGGAAGCTTATGGCACCAAAAATCAAGAAATTCCTGCTGATCACCGTCAGCACCCTGATCATTGTCGCGGGCACCTATTTCTTCAAATTTCCCAACAACTTCTCCTTCGGCGGCGTGACCGGCATCGCGGTCGTGCTCGCGCGGGTCATGCCCTTTTCCGCCGCGTCGATCAACTTTGTCATCAGCATGGCCCTGCTCGCCGTCGGCTTCTGCTTCCTCGGCAAGGGGTTCGGCCTCATGACCGCCTACTCGAGCGTGCTTCTGTCGGTCGGGCTGTCTCTGCTCCAGCGGTTCTTCCCCCTGTCCGCCCCGCTCACCGACCAGCCCCTGCTCGAGCTCTGCTATGCGATCGCGCTGCCCGCCTTCGGGTCGGCCATCCTCTTCAACATCGGCGCGTCGAGCGGCGGCACCGACATCGTCGCCATGATCCTCAAAAAGCACACGAGCACCGACATCGGCGCCGCCCTCTTCTTTACCGACCTGGCCGTGGCGCTCTCCGCCTGCTTCGTCTTCGACATCAAGACCGGCCTTTTCTCCTTCGTCGGCCTCATGGTCAAATCGCTCGTCATCGACAACGTCATCGAGTCGATCAACCTGTGCAAATACTTTAACATCATCTGCGACAATCCCGAGCCCATCTGCCATTTCATCGTGCATGTGCTGGGACGCAGCGCAACCGTCTGCGAGGCGCAGGGCGCCTTCACCCACGGCAAAAAGGCGATCGTCTTTACCGCGCTCAAGCGTCCCCAGGCCATGGCGCTGCGCCAGTTCGTCCGCGCCACCGAGCCCAACGCCTTCATCCTGATCTCCAACACGTCGGAGATCATCGGCAAGGGCTTCCTCAACAGCTGACCCATTACACCCGACAAGGAGTGTCCGTCCATGAAACCAGCCTACCCGGCGCGTGAATTCGTCCTGCGGGTCCTCTATTTCTGCCTCGGCACCGCCGTATGCGCGCTCGGCTGCTCGGCGTTCGTCCTGTCCGGCATCGGGACCGACCCGTTCAGCATGCTCATGCAGGGGGTGGCGCGCACCGCCCACATCTCCAACGGCACCGCCCACATTGCCATCAATTTCACCCTGCTGGTCCTCTACCTGTTCATCGACCGCAAATATATCCGCGCGGGCACCTTCGCCGCCCTCTTCATCACCGGGCCGATGATCGACGCCGCGAGCCGCCTGCTCCACGGCGTCATCCACGAGGGCCTGCCCCTTCCGGTGCGCGTCGTCATCGTGCTGGCGAGCTGCGTCCTGATCTCCATGGGCCTCTCCGCCGTCATCAGCGCGAGCATCGGGGTGGGCGCGAACGATTCGCTCGCGATCATCCTGAGCGACAAGCTGCACCTCCAGTTCCGGTGGGTGCGCATCGCGGTCGACCTCGCCTTCGTCGTCACCGGGTTTCTGCTCGGCGGCGTCATCGGGATCGGCACCCTCCTCACCGCCCTGCTCACCGGCCCGATCACCCAGTTTTTTATCCCCCGCACCGCGCGGCTGCTCTATTCCATCCTGCGCCGCCTGGCGCCGCAGGCCGAATCCGTGTAAAAACAAAACCCAAAGCCGCCTCCCGGATGTCATCCGGGAGGCGGCTTTTCTGTACGCGCCCGCTACCGCGCGAAGGCGGGGAGCTTGGGATTTTCATTTTTGACGAGGTTCGCCGTCTCGTGGTAGCTCTCCCCCTCCCGGACAAGCCGCCCCATCACGACGAAGCGCTGGTCGGGATTCTGGGTATAGGTGCCGTATTTGTAGCTGCAGGTTGAAAGGGAGATGATCCGGTCCTCCGGCGTCACCTCGACGTCGTAGGTGTATTCCGACCGCGCCTTCACGTCGCTGATGAGGGCGTTGAAGCGTTCGTCGCTGTATTCGGCCAGGTGGTAGGGCACGGGCGAGGTCTCCGCTTCGCAGTAGAAAACCGCGAAGATTTCAAAGACATGGGCCGCGCCCTCGGTGGTCAGGTAGACATAGGGGGTCCTTTTGGCGAGCTCGATGTCCTCGAGCTTCAAAAGCTGCGCGAATTTCACCCCCTCGGGGTCGTCCTTCACCCCCATCGGGCTGCCGAGGTTGTGGCCGTAAATGATCGTGTTCTGCGCCAGATCCGCGCCGTCGTCGAACATCACGCTCTCATAGTCCATATAGTAGCAGCCCTCGTAGGCGTAGTTTTTTTTGACGTCGCGCCGCAGATAGAACTCATTGTTGGTCGTCTGCACGACCGCCTCGTTGATCGTGGTGTTGGGCAGGGTGAGCCAGCCGACCACGTCGGAATTCTGCCTGACCGCGTCCGAAAGCTCGGCGGAGACGTTGGGAAGCGTCGGGCGGTAATTCCCCGACTGGTCATATTCGCCGTCCTGGGTCGTGCCCTGACCGCCGGACTTCTTACAGCCCGCGCAGGAGACGAGCAGCGCGGCCGCAAGCAGCAGGGCGGTCCATCGCATGGTGTTTTTCATGGGAACGCTCCTTTTCTCGCAGTTGATACCGCTAGTTTGCGCAAAAAAAGGACGTTCTAAAAAGGGAATAATTGGGTTGGGCTTTTTGCCGCGGATTTTTCATATACCTTATTATCAAACAAGTCCGTGGTGAAGCTATGAAAAAAATACAGCGTTTTTTCCTCAACGCCATGATCATGACCGCGACGTCGCTGCTCATGAACGCCGTGGGCGTCTGGTTCAACCTCTATATCTCTGGCAGGATCGGCGCGGAGGGGATGGGCGTCTTCCAGCTCATCATGTCGGTCTACTCCTTCACCGTCACCTTCGCGGCGTCGGGCATCAACCTCGCGGCGACGCGGCTCGTCGCGGAGGAGGCCGCCAGCCCCGGCGGCAACGTCAAAGGCGCGATGCGCCGCTGCTTCGGCTATGCGCTGCTCTTCGGCGGCGCGGCGTCCCTCTTCCTCTTTTTTGCCGCGCCCTTCATCGGGGAGACCTGCCTCGGCAGCGTCCAGACCATCCGCCCGCTCAAGACCATGGCGCTCTCGATGCCCTTCATCGCGATGTCCTGCGCGCTGAACGGGTATTTCACCGCCGTCGGGCGGGTGGCCAAATCCGCCGCCTCGCAGATTTTCGAGCAGTTTTTGAAGATCAGCCTCTCGATTATCGGACTCACCTTCCTGATGCCGCCCGGCCTCGAATACGCCTGCCTCGCCATCACCTGCTCGGGCGTGATTGCCGAGGGGCTCTCCTTCGTGAGTTCGCTGGCCCTCTACCTCGGCGACAGCCGGGGCTTCCGCCGGAAGGACGCGCCCAAAAACCGCCTGACCGGGCGGCTGTTCGGCATCGCCCTGCCCATGGCGATGAGCTCCTATCTGCGCTCGGGACTCGCCACCGTCAAAAACCTGCTCGTTCCCGTGCGGCTCCAGGCAGGCGGGCTGGCGGCGGGCGCCTCCTTTGCCGTTTTCGGCGCGGTGCACGGCGTTGCCCTGCCCGTCATCCTCTTCCCCGCCGCCTTCCTCAACTCCTTTTCCAGCCTCATCGTCCCCGAGATCGCCCAGCGGCACAGCCGCGGGCAGAGCATCTCCCACCTCATCCAGCGGATGTTCGCCCTCAACCTGTGCTGTTCGATCGGGGTGTGCGGCGTGCTCTTCGCCTTCTCCCATGAGATCGGCGCGGCGGTGTCGCAGAACCCCGACGTGGGCGTCTACA